>NZ_POUD01000119.1 GCF_003236395.1 Nonomuraea aridisoli
GTGATCAGCAGGGAGAACGTGACGCCGGCCGCGCCCAGCAGTGACATGCGTGCCATGCCGCGCAGGTAGACGCGGTATCTGCGGGCCGACCCGGCGGGGCGGGCGGCGTCCAGGTCGGGGCGGGCGCGCAGCAGGAGCAGCGTCATCGCGAGGAACAGCAGGACGATCACGGCCTGGGAGATCACGGGTTCGAACGCGGCGAGCGGCGTCGTGGGCTGACGCGGGCGTGGTTCGACGCCGAGACCGAGGAAGTCCGCGAGTGTCGCGGGCAGATCGCCGTAGCGCCACCAGCCGAGCACCGCGGTGATCAGCGTGATCGCCGCGGCGGGGGTGAGCCAGGCCCAGGGCAGGCGTACCGGGTCGGTGCGGAACGTGGTGTCCACGGTCACGCCCTGGCGGCGTCCCTCGTGCCAGCCACCCGAGCGCTTGGCCGTGCGGAGTCTGCGGTGGGCGCGGTGGTACAGCAGCGCGCAGCCCACCCCGAGGGCGATCCCGGCGATCTCCGGGAAGAAGGCGCACAGCGCCGCCGCGGCCGCGGCGGACAGCAGGGTCAGCCTCACGTAGACGCGGCGCTCGGCGAGCACGGCCGGGTCGGCGGCACGGTCGGCGGGGACGCGGACACCGAACGGCAGCGTGGGCCGGGACAGCGCGGGTGTGGCCAGGGCGAAGCAGGTGATCAGCACGACGGCCGTCAGGCCCGCGGCGACGGTCGGCGTCACCTCGACACCCGCTCGGCCGGCGACCTGAACCCGGACAGCGTCGCCGTGCACCTCCGCACCACCTCGTCCTGGTCGAGGCCGTGCACGGTGGCCTCGGCGAGCAGCACGCGCAGGCGGTCCTCCCAGCCTTCGGCGAATCCCGGGTCGGGTGGCCCCGTGCGGGGGTCGCGCCTGATGACCGCGCCGCTCTTGCGGTTGACGCGGATGACGCCTTCCTGTTTGAGCAGGTCGTACGCCTTGTTGACGGTGTGGAAGTTGATCGCGAAGTCGGCTGCGAGCCGGCGGGTGGACGGCAGCGGATCGCCCTCCGCGATCTCTCCTCGCGCGATCGCCTCCACGATCCGGTCCCTGATCTGCTGGTAGATCGGCACGTCGCTGTCGAGATCGATGGTCAGGTTCACACTTCGAGTCTATCTGATATACAACTAATAGAACAGATAGCGCTAGGAGAGGCGGTGCTGACGTGATCGAGACACGCGGCCTGAGCAAGCGGTTCGGCGCGGTGACCGCGGTCAGCGAGCTGACCTTCACCGTCGCGCCGGGGACGGTGACCGCCTTCCTCGGCCCGAACGGGGCGGGGAAGACCACCACCATGCGCATGATCCTCGGACTGCTCACCCCCAGCGCCGGCAGTGCGACCATCAACGGGCGGCGCTACGCGGACCTGCGCCGTCCGTCATCGGAGGTCGGCGCGGTGCTGGACGATTCCGGGTTCCACCCGAGCCACACGGCACACGCCCACCTGCGCGTCTACGCGTGCATGGGCGGCCACTCCCGGTCCAGGGTCGCCGAGGTCATGGAGGTGACAGGGGTGGCCGCGTTCGCCGGGCGCCCGACGCGGACGCTGTCCACCGGGATGCGGCAGCGGCTGCACCTGGCGACCGCGCTGCTCGGCGACCCGCGCGTGCTGGTGCTGGACGAGCCGGGCAACGGGCTCGACCCGGAGGGCATCGCCTGGCTGCGCGGCTTCCTGCGCGGCCTGGCCGGGGAAGGGCGCACGGTCCTCGTCTCCAGCCATGTCCTCAGCGAGGTGGAGCAGTTGGCCGGGCACGTCGTGATGATCCGCGAGGGACGGCTGGTCACCGCGGGAGCCGTGACCGGTCTGATCTCCGCCGAGCGGCCCACCCTCGAACACGTCTACCTCGGCCTGACCGGAGGTGCCGCATGATCGCGTACGTCTCGGCCGAATGGCGGCGGTTGTTCGCCTCCAGGTTGCCGCTGTGGGGACTGGTCGCGGCGATCGGCAGCGGCGCCCTGATCGGGCTGCTCGCCCTCGTCGGCCCCGAGAACTTCCAGCCGCCGCTGCCCGGCCTGGAGACCGAGATCGGCACGCGCATGGTGCTCGGACTGCTCGGGATGCTCGCCTTCGTGCCCGCGCTGCTCGGCACCACGGCGGTGGCCGCCGAATACCGGCACCGCACGATCACCGCCACCGCGCTCTTCGTCCCGAGGAGATGGGCGGCGCTGGTGGCCAAACTCGTCGTGTACGCGGCCGCCGGGCTCGGCTACGGGCTCGCGACCGCCGCTGTGGCCGGGAGCGCGCTCTTCGCGGCGGCCGCGGTCAAGGGCGTCGTGCTCGGCCTGCCCGCGACCGCCGTACTCGCGCTGCTGGGCAGGATCGCGGTCGCGATGGCCGGATACACGCTGCTCGGCGTGGCGGTCGGTGCGCTGCTGCGCAACCAGCTGGCCGCGCTCGCCGTCCTCGGCGGCTATTTCTACCTGGTCGAGACCGCGCTGCTGGCCCTGCCCGGGGCCGATCTCGTCTACCCCTACCTGCCCGGCGGGGCCGCCGCCGCGCTGACCGGATTCACCTACGTGGCCGACGCCGTCGCCTCCCAGACGGGTGGAGCCTCCGTCGAGCTGCTGCCGGCCTCCCTCGGCGCCGCCGTGCTGCTCGGCTACACGCTGCTCGCCGCCCTGGTGGCCGTCGCCGTGCCGCTGCGCAGGGACATCACGTGACTCACTCGTCGCCCGTGAGGGAGAAGACGCGCAGGCGGCGGCCCGCCCAGAAGACGGCGCCCGCGGTGACGACGACCAGCGCGGGAATCGCGAAGCTCAGGGAGACGTCGGCCTCGAAGAAGGCCGAGGTGGAGATCTGGTCGGCGACGGACTGGCCCCAGCGTTGGATCGAGTACGTACGGGCGCCCGCCAGCAGGTTGCCCACCAGGCTCTCCCAGACCAGGGCGTAGACGATGCCGATGGTGACCGCGTGCCGGGTGACGACGCCGAGCAGGAGGAAGACGGCGGCGTACGCGATGCCGGCCGCGAGGGAGCCCGCGGCGAAGCCGGCGGCGATGCGGTCCTCGTTGCCGACCAGGAGCCAGGCGGCGACGTACGTGGGCACGGCCGCGAAGACGGCCAGCAGCGTGACCGCCACCACGAACTTCGTCAGGGCGATGACCGGGCGGGAGATCGGCTTGGACATCAGGTGGATGATCGTGCCGTCGTCGATCTCGGGGGCGATGACGCCCGTGCCCGCGATGAGGCCCAGCAGCGGCAGCATGGTGCCGATGGCGAAGCTCTGCATCAGGCCGACGGCCGTGGGCTGGTCGTCGCCGCCGAAGACGCGCAGCAGCACGGCCAGGCCGATCAGGCCGAGGGGCAGCAGCAGGAGCAGGATGATCCGCCGCCGACCGAGCAGGGCCCGGTAGGTGATGCCGGCAACGACTGTGTTCATTGCCTCACTCCGTTCGGCGGCTCGGTCGCTTGGATGCCGTCGCCTTCCCCCGCTGTGGTCGCTGCGCTCCCGCCGCTCCTCCAGGCGACGGCGCTCCCTCGCGTGTTCATTGCCTCACTCCGTTCGGCGGCTCGGTCGCTTGGATGCCGTCGCCTTCCCCCGCTGTGGTCGCTGCGCTCCCGCCGCTCCTCCAGGCGACGGCGCTCCCTCGCGTGTTCATTGCCTCACTCCGTTCGGCGGCTCGGTCGCTTGGATGCCGTCGCCTTCCCCCGCTGTGGTCGCTGCGCTCCCGCCGCTCCTCCAGGCGACGGCGCTCCCTCGCGTGTTCATTGCCTCACTCCTTTCGGCGGGTCCGGGCGTGTGCGGGTTCACGAGCCGCTCCGGTTGATCAGGTACGAGAAGACGCTCTCCAGGTCCTCGTCGGCGGGGGAGACCTGGTGGAGGCGTACGCCCTCGTCGCGGGCGACCTGGGGCAGGAGTTTGGCGAAGCGGCGGAACTCGGTGGCCTGGACCTCCAGGCCGTCGGGGCTCAGCGTGATGCCGCCGGTCGACGGGTCGCGGACGAGGGCGGCGGCGAGCCGGCGGTCGTCGCTGGAGCGGATCATGAACAGGTGGGGCCTGTCGGTCATCAGCCGCCGGATCTCGCGGAAGTTGCCGGAGGCCGCGTGCCGGCCCGCGACCAGCACCTCGATGTGCTGGGCCACCCGTTCGACCTCCTCCAGGATGTGGGAGCTGAACAGGATCGTCTTGCCGGCGGTGCCCATGGCGCGGATGAGGTCCATCAGGTGCAGGCGCTGGCGCGGGTCCATGCCGTTGAACGGCTCGTCGAGCAGCAGCACCGCCGGGTCGTGGACGAGCGCCGCGGCGACCTTCACCCGCTGGCGCATGCCCTTGGAGTACGTCTCGACCCGCCGGTCCTTCGGCTCCTCCATCTCCACGGTGGCCAGGGCCTTGCGGGCGGCCTCCTCCGGGTTGCCCAGGCCGTGCAGGCGGGCGGCGGAGAGCACGAACTGCCAGCCGGTCAGGAAGCCGTACACGCCCTCCCGTTCCGGAACTAGGCCGATATTTCGGTAAATGCGGTGGTTCTTCCACACCGGGGCGCCGTCCAGCGCGACCGTGCCGCTCGATGGTGCCAGGAAGCCGGCCATCATGTGCAGCAGCGTCGACTTGCCGGCGCCGTTCGGCCCGAGCAGGCCGGTGACGCCGGGGCCGATGGTCATGGTGACGTCGTTGACCGCCACCACGTTGCCGTACCAGCGGGAGACCTGTGACAGCTCGACCTTCACCGCGCGGCCGCCTTCCTGTAGCGCAGCATGAGGGCGCCCAGGCCGAGCCCGACCAGCGCCACGAGGAACACCGCCGAGGCCGGGCCGCTGGGGTAGCCGCCCTCGATGGAGTGCGGCGGCGTGCCGAACAACCACGACTGCACGGAGTCGACCAGCCAGAACGGGTTGAGCAGCCAGGCCCACGAGGCCGCGTCGTCGTGGCCGGTCGACGCCAGCGCGCCGTAGACCAGCGGGATCGACGCGAACGACAGCAGGTAGACGGTGATCACCGAGGCGACCCCGAGCCCGCGCCGCGGTGTGAACGACGCCAGCGCCAGCCCGAACGCCGACAGCAGCAGCGCCAGCGCCAGCGCCATGACGACGCTGCCGAAGAACTCCCCGGTGGCTGGCGGCCCCGGCAGGTCGACGACCAGCTCGCCCAGGTACATCACCGTCAGCGGCACCGCCACCAGCGCGAACACCGCCGTGGTCATCGCCGCGACCTTCGCGCCGACGTACGAGGCGATCGTGACCGGGCGGGACAGGTAGAGCGGCAGCACGCGGTGGCGCAGGTCGGGCGCGACGAGGGTCGGGGCCTGGGAGGCCAGGAAGATCGCCACCACGGCCTGCATGATGACTGCGTAGCCGCTGTACTGGACGACGCGCTGCTGGATGAGGGCCATCGTGGCGACGTTCACGATCGCGGGCAGCAACATGATGGCGGCCAGCGAGAACGGCGTGAGCTTGCTGCGCGCCGGGCGGCCGAGGCCGAAGACGCCGCGCAGGCTGTGGACGGCCAGCGCCAGCGTGGCGTGGGCGCGGCCGAGCCGGGGGCCGTCGTAGTGGCGGTAGCCGATGTCGTAGATCTCAGACATGCGCCCCCACCTCGTCACGGAAGACGTCCTCGATGCGGTGGCGGTTCTGCTCCAGGCGGATGAGGCAGAGGCCGAGGTCGGCGGCGGCGTCGCGCACGGCGTCGTACGTCTCGGGGCCGAGCACCTTGACCACCAGCATGCGGCCCTGCGGCGAGACGGCCTGCCCCCCGGCGGCCAGCCGGGCGGCCAGCTCGTCGAGTCCCTCGTCGACCTCGACCGTCACGGTCTGCGTGGCCTGGGTGAACTCGCCGATGGACGAGGAGCGCAGCAGCCGCCCGCCGTCGATGACGATCACGTGGTCGCAGATGCGCTCCAGCTCGCCGAGCAGGTGGGAGGTGACGAGCACGCTGATGCCGAACTCGGTGCCGATGCGCCTGACCAGCGTCAGCATCTCGTCGCGGCCGCGCGGGTCGAGGCCGTTGGTGGGCTCGTCCAGGAAGATCAGTTTGGGGTCGTGGACCAGCGCCTGGGCCAGCTTGACCCGCTGCTTCATGCCGGTGGAGTAGCCGCCGACGGGCCGGTAGCGCTCTTCGGCGAGGCCCACGTGGCGCAGCACGTCGGCGGCGCGCTCGCGGGCGGCGGTGCGCGGCAGGCCGGACATGCGGGCCAGGTGGACCACTAACTCGGTGGCGGAGACGTCGGGCGGCAGGCATTCGTGCTCGGGCATGTAGCCGACGAGCCGGCGGATCTCGGCGCCCCGGGAGGTCGCGTCGAGGCCGAGCACGCTGGCCCGGCCGCCGGTGGGCGGCAGCAGCCCGAGCAGCATCTTGATCAGCGTGGACTTGCCCGCGCCGTTCGCCCCGACCAGGCCGGTGACGCCGGACCCCACGGTGACCGTGAGCTGATCGACCGCGGTGACGGTGGGGAAGCGTTTGGTCAGCCCCTCGGTGGCGAGGATGTGCATGTGCCGGACACTACCGGCAGCGCCGGGGCGGTGGCCTCGTTCATCCGGATGAACGGCGTCCTACTTGAGGCCAGAATCTCCGCTGGACCATGAGGGTGACGGTGCCCGCGACGACCATCCCGAGGACGTTGACCGCCAGCTGCAGCGCCGACAGGCCGACCTCGCGCCATTCGCCCAGTGCCAGAGCGACGGCCGCGTAGCCGGCGGCGGGCACCGTGGTCACGGAGATGAAGACGCCGATCAGGGCCGACGACTTGCCCGCCGTGATCGACAGCACGCCCGCCGCGCCCGCCAGCAGCGCCACGATGAACGACCAGCGGTCGGGCTTGACGATGAACTGCATCTCCTGGTTGGTGGTGAGGTTGCCGGGGCCGATCCAGCCGAGCAGGGCGGAGACGTACGCGCAGGCGACCGTGATCGCGATGGCCACGGCGAACCCGACGAGAAGTGTCCTGAACGCGGTGCCGATCAGCAGCCACCTGCGGTGCAGCAGCCCGAAGCAGACGGCCGCGACCGCACCGAACTCGGGCCCGAGGACCATCGCGCCGACGATCAGGATGGGGGAGTTCAGCAGCACGGCGATGCCCGTGAGCTGGGTGGCGATGGCCAGGAAGGCGAGGTACGCCCACGTGATGCGGGAGTCGGCGTAGACCTTCTGGGCGAGCTCTTCCCAGATCACCGCGTCGTCGGGCTCTCCTGGGGCCTCCTCGATCGCCCTGGCGGCGGCCCGCGACATCGACAGGTCGACCTGCTCGGCGGCGATGGAGCCCTCGGTCTCCAGCCAGCCGAGCCGCCCGAGCACCTCGTTGGCCGACTCTCTGGCCGCGTCGCACAGGACGACGTCGCCTGCGGGCTCGCGGGCCGCTCCGCGGAGGACGACGATGTTGGTGACGCCGGGGGCGTCCGCCAACACCGCCGTCGCCTCGTCCGTGCGCGCCGGGGGGACGATCAGTCGCAGATGCAGCACGCGGCCATTGTCGTCGATCGGACGTTGACGTGGTGTTGACCCGAATACGCGAGGCTCCCTCACATGATCAGGTTCACGTGCCACGACCACGGTGAGGAGTGCTGGTTCGCCGCCATCGACGACCAGGAGTGCCGGGGCAGGTTCGCCCGGTTCCTGGCCGAGGAGGCGTTCAGGTCTGGCGGAGCCGAACCTTGCGGACCGAGTGATCGGCGCCCTTCTTGAGGACGAGGTCCGCGCGGCCCCTGGTGGGGGCGATGTTCTCGACGAGGTTGCGTTCGTTGATGTCGTGCCAGACGTTGACCGCGAACTTCGTGGCCTCGTCGTAGGACATGTCGGCGATGTGGCGGAAGTAGGACTTCGGGTCCTCGAAGGCGGTGCGGCGGAGTTTGTGGAACCGTTCGACGTACCAGGTGCGGATGTCCTCGACCTTGGCGTCGACGTAGATGGAGAAGTCGAAGTAGTCGTTGACGGCGAGGGAGGTGGGCGGGGCCGGCTGGAGGACGTTGAGCCCTTCCAGAATCAAGATGTCCGGATTTTTGACGACCTGAGCGGCGCCGGGGACGATGTCGTACTCAAGGTGGCTGTAGACGGGCGCGCATGCTTCCGCGGCCCCCGCCTTGACCGCCGCCACGAACCTGACCAGCGCGCGCCGGTCGTAGCTCTCGGGGAAGCCCTTGCGGTGCATGATCTTCTTGGACTCGAGCACGGCGTTGGGGTAGAGGAAGCTGTCGGTGGTGACCAGCTCCACGTGCGGGTGCTCGGGCCAGCGAGCCAGGAGGGTGTGCAACAGCCGCGACGTCGTCGACTTGCCGACCGCGACGCTTCCGGCCAGGCCCAGCACGTACGGCACGCGCCGCTCGGGTTTGCCGAGGAAGGCGCTGAGCACGCTGCTGCGCTGCTTGGACCCGGTGAAGTGCAGGTTGAGCAGCCGGGTCAGTGGGAGGTAGATGTCGGTGACTTCGGTGAGATCGATGGGGTCGTCGACGCCGCGCAGCTCTTCCAGCTCGTCTGCGGTGAGAGTCAAGGGCGTGTTCTTGCGGAGCTCGCTCCACTGCTCCCTGCTCAGTTCCACGTAGCCGTTGTTCACCTTGGCAGCGTAGCGATGTGCGACAAACCGGACGTCGGTCGGGGTACCGTTCGTCCACAGCCTGTGGACGAAGACATGGGATTACTGAGAGCCGGTTCGGGGTAAAGGCTCGCGGCCTGAGTACGCTGAGACGATGATCCTCGGCATCGGCGTGGACGTCGTCGACATCGCCCGTTTCGAGACCGCGCTGCAGCGCACCCCGGGGCTCAGGGACCGACTGTTCACCGAGGCGGAGCGGCCGCTGCCGGTGCACTCGCTGGCCGCCAGGTTCGCCGCCAAGGAGGCGGTGGCCAAGGCGCTCGGCGCGCCCCGCGGCCTCGGGCACCGCGAGGCCGAGGTGTGCCGCGACGAGCTGGGCAGACCCGAGCTGCGCGTGTCGGGCCGCGCCGCCGAGGTCGCGGCCGAGCTGGGGGTCAAGCGCTGGCACGTCTCGCTCAGCCATGACGCGGGCGTCGCCGTGGCCTACGTGATCGCGGAGGGATAGCGTCGGACCATGCGCACCGCCTACACCGCCGACCAGATCCGCGGCGCCGAGCACACCCTCATGGCACGCCTGCCCGAG
Source organism: Nonomuraea aridisoli (assembly GCF_003236395.1). Taxonomy (GTDB): domain Bacteria; phylum Actinomycetota; class Actinomycetes; order Streptosporangiales; family Streptosporangiaceae; genus Nonomuraea; species Nonomuraea aridisoli. The sequence continues at coordinate 9,057 of NZ_POUD01000119.1, forward strand.
GGCACGCTCATGCAGCGCGCCGCCGCCGGGCTCGCCGCCGTCTGCGCCGACCTGCTGGGCCACGTGTACGGCAGACGCGTCGTGCTCCTCGTCGGCAGCGGCGACAACGGCGGCGACGCGCTCTACGCCGGTCAGCGGCTGGCCCGGCGCGGGGCCCGGGTGGGCGCCGTCCTGGCCGGGTCGAAGACGCACGAGGCGGGGCTGCGGGCGCTGCTGGAGGCGGGCGGACGGGTCGTCGGGGCCGACGAGATCGGCGCGGCCGACCTGATCCTCGACGGGCTCGTCGGGATCGGGGCGTCCGGGGCGCTGCGCGAGCCGTACGCGCGGCTGGCGGAGGCGGCCAACGCGGCGCCGGGCCGGGTCGTGGCCGTCGACGTGCCCAGCGGGGTCGACGCGAGCAGCGGCCGGGTCGAGGGGGCGGCCGTGCGCGCCGCGGTGACCGTGACCATGGGGGCGTACAAGACGGGGTTGCTCGTCGATCCGGGGGCGGAGTTCGCGGGCCGGGTCGAGCTGGTGGACATCGGGCTGGGGGCGTACGTGCCCGATCCCGACGTGGTCGCGCTCGGCCACGAGGACGTGGCGCGGCTGCTGCCCCGGCCCGGCGCCGAGTCCGACAAATACCGCAGAGGGGTGCTCGGCGTCGCGGCCGGAAGCCACCTGTACACCGGCGCGGCCGTGCTGGCCGTGGGCGGCGCGCTGCGCGCCGGGGCCGGCATGGTGCGCTACGCCGGCGCCGAGGAGCCGGTCGCGCAGGTGCGGGCGCACTGGCCGGAAGCCGTGATCACCGTGCTGGACCGGCCCTCGATCGACGAGGTGGGCCGGGTGCAGGCGTGGGTGCTCGGGCCCGGCCTCGGCACCGGCGAGCGGGCGCACGACCTCGCGGCCTCCGTTCTCGCCTCCGACGTGCCCGTGCTGATCGACGCCGACGGGCTGACGATCGTGGCGAAAGACCGCGAGCTGCTGCGGCGTACGGCGCCGGTGCTCCTCACGCCGCACGCCGGAGAGCTGGCCCGGCTGACCGGCGCCGAGCGCGCCGACATCGAGGCGGCCCGGCTGGAGCACGTCCGCGCGGCGGCGGCCGAGCTGGGCGTGACCGTGCTGCTCAAGGGCTCCACCACGCTCATCGCCGGCCCCTCGGGGCAGGCGCGGGTCAACGTCACCGGCAGCTCATGGCTGGCCACCGGCGGCACCGGCGACGTGTTGTCGGGCGTCGCGGGCGCGCTGCTCGCCCAGGGGCTGAGCTGCTACGACGCCGCCGCGTGCGGCGCGTACGTGCACGGGCTGGCCGGGCGGCTGGCCGCCGACGGCGCACCCCTGGCGGCGGCCGACGTCGCCACCGCCGTGCCGGCCGCCATCCGTGCCGTGACCAGCGGCTCGGCGTACGGCGAAAAACTCGGCGAGCGGTGAGAAGCGCGCTCGACCACGTGCGCCAGCTGCCACACTAGAAGGATGTACTCCTCGATCGCCACGCCCGCGCAGGCACGAGTCGACCTGGCCGCCATCAGGCACAACGTGGCCCAGCTCAAAGAGCGGGCCGGCGGTGCGGAGCTCATGGGCGCGGTCAAGGCCGACGCCTACGGCCACGGCCTGCTGCCCACCACCGAGGCCATGCTCCAGGCCGGGGCCGGCCGGCTCGGCACCGCCGTCATCAGCGAGGCCCTCGCACTGCGCGACGGCGGGGTGACCGCGCCGATCCTGTCCTGGCTGATCACCCCGGGCGAGGCGCTCGACGAGGCGCTGACCCGCGACATCGAGCTGTCGGCCTCCGACGTGCGGCTGCTCGACGAGATCGCCGCGGCCGCGCGGCGCACCGGCGTCACCGCGAAGACCCACCTGGAGGCCGACACCGGCATGAGCAGGGGCGGCTCGCCCCCGGCCGACTGGCCGGGGCTGCTGTCCAGGGCCATGGAGCTCCAGGCCGAGGGCGTCATCGACATCACCGGCATCTGGTCCCACTTCGCCTGCGCCGACATCCCCGGCCACCCCTCGATCCGGCGGCAGCTGGAGACGTTCGAGGCGGCGCTGAAGCTGGCCGAGCAGGCCGGCGCGGCCGGCTCCCACGTGATCAGGCACCTCGCCAACTCCGCCGCGCTCATGACGCTGCCCGAGGCCCGCTTCGACATGGTCAGGTCGGGCATCGCGATCTACGGCCTGAGCCCCATCCCCGAGCTGGGCGACTTCGGCCTGCGCCAGGCGATGACGCTCGTCGGCCGGGTCGCGCTGGTCAAGCGGGTGCCCGAGGGCTCCGGCGTCTCCTACGGCCACCTCTACGTCTGCGAGCGCGAGACCACGATCGCCGTCGTCCCGCTCGGCTACGCCGACGGCATCCTGCGCCACGCGAGCGACCGCGCCGAGGTCCTGGCGGGCGGGCGCCGCCGGCGGATCACCGGCCGGGTGTGCATGGACCAGTTCATGATCGACCTCGGTGACGACGAGCTGGCGGCCGGCGACGAGGTGGTGCTGTTCGGACCCGGTGACGGGGGCGAGCCCACCGCCCAGGAGTGGGCCGATACCCTCGGCACGATCACGCATGAGATCGTGACCAGGATCGGCTCGCGGGTGCCGCGGGTCTACGAGAGAAGGAGCACGGAGTGACGGCGAGCGCGCGGCGGCCATGAGCGGGAAGAGGATCGGGGAGATGACGACGACAACTCGGCGCAAGGTGGGCATCGCCGGCGCGCTCGTCGGTGCGGCCTCGGCCGGTGTCGCGGCGGCGGCGCTGGCCAAGCGGTACGCGGTCGGCCGCATCCGGCTGCGCCACGACCCCGAGGCCAGCGAGCCCTTCGGCGAGCTGCGCGGCAGGCAGCGCACGCTCATCACCTCCGACGGCAAGGCACTGCACGTCGAGGTCGACGGCCCGGAGGACGCCCCGCTGACCATCGTGTTCTGCCACGGCTACTGCCTCAGCCTGGAGTCATGGCACTACCAGCGGAAAGACCTGCGCGAGAACTACCGCGTCGTGCTGTGGGACCAGCGCTCCCACGGCCGCTCCCAGCGCGCCGGCGCCGACGACAGCACGATCGACCGGCTGGGCGAAGACCTCGCCGAGGTGATCGAGGAGTTCGTGCCGGGGCCGTGCGTGCTCGTCGGCCACTCCATGGGCGGCATGACGATCATGGCGCTGGCTGACCGCCACCCCCACCTGTTCGGCGACAAGATCCGCGCGGTGGCGTTGATCGCCACCTCGGCGGGCAAGCTGGCCGAGCTGACGCTGGGCCTGCCGGCGATGCTCTCCAAGGTCGTGCACAAACTGGCCCCCACCACGGTCTCGATGCTGGGCAAGCGGGGCTCGCTGATCGACAAGACCCGTAACGCCGGCAGCGACATCGCCTTCCTCATCACCCGCTACTTCGGCTTCGGCGACTCCGGCAACGTCAGCCCCACCGTGGTCGACTTCGCCGAGTCGATGATCAGGCAGACGCCGACCGAGGTGGTCGCCGACTTCTACCCCGCGCTGATGAACCACGACAAGCTCTCCGCGCTGCACGTCCTCGACCCGGTGCCGACCGCGATCCTGGTCGGCGACAGCGACTGGCTGACCCCGCCCGACCACAGCAAGGCCATCGCCGCCGCGCTGCCCAAGGCCCAGCTCACCGAGGTGCCCGACACGTCCCATCTCATCCAGCTGGAGCGGCCGGGCGTCGTCAACGACGCGCTGCGCGACCTGGTGAAGAGGGTGGCGCTGTGACGAGACTCGCGACCGCCGACGACATGCGCGCCTACGGCGCCCGCCTGGCCGCCCTGCTGCGGCCCGGTGACCTGGTGATCCTGTCGGGCCCGCTCGGCGCGGGCAAGACGACGCTCGTGCAGGGCATCGCCGAGGGCCTCAAAGTACGCGGCCCGATCACCTCGCCCACGTTCGTGATCGCCCGTGTGCACCCGTCGCTGCACCAGGGCCCGCCGCTCGTCCACGCCGACGCCTACCGGCTGGGCGGCGGCCTCGAGGTCGACGACCTCGACCTCGACGCCTCGCTGGAGGAGTCGGTGACCGTCGTCGAGTGGGGCGAAGGGCTGGTCGAGGGCCTGTCCGAAGACCGGCTGGAGATCCACATCGACCGCGAGGGCGGCGACGACGCCCGCGTCGTGACCCTGCGCGGCGTGGGCGCGCGGTGGGCCGACACGCCGTCTGATCCGCCGCAAGATTAAAAAGCGGGTAAAGCGCCGGTACGCCTGGCACTCTTGACGTAACCGGCCGGCGATCTGAAACATGATCGTTGGTCAGGGATTCGCCCAGATTTTCTGGGTATCACGAGGGGCGACATCCACAGATTCGGTGGATGCTGGGTTGTACGACGGCAGAGTGGGGTGCGGCCGGTGCTCAGGGTCAGGCGAGTCGCGTACGCGGGAGCCATCGTCATGGTCGGTCTGACCGGCTGCACAGCCTCGGCCGAGACCGATCCGACGGCCACCCCCACCCCCACCGTGAGCGGCACGGCGGCCCCGACCGCCACCGGGAGCGCCAGCCCGACGACCACCAGGCCGACCATCTCGGTGCAGCTCAACCCCGACCGCGTCCCCGCCGGCGAGACGACCAGCGTGTGGATCTTAGCGAACTGCCCGGTGCCGACCGGCGGTCCCGCCCACACCGGCACGGCCACGTCCAGGGCGTTCGTCAGCGGCGTCACGCTCAACCCGGTGCCCGCGGCCTCGGTCACCCCCACCTCGACCTCCTCGCCGGCCGTCGCCTCGCCGTGGGTGCGCGGCGAGGCCCAGGTCTCCGGCACTGTCGGGCGCGACAGCTACCGCGTCGACGTCAAGTGCGACGGCACCAACGACATGGGCCGCGCCACCCTCCGCGTCGTCGCGCCGCCCGCCGACGAGAACGAGGACGACGACCTGCCCACCGGCCTGCCCAGCAGGGCGCCGCGAGCGGGCGGCGGCGGCACGTACGCGCAGGAGGCCGCCGACGAGTCGTCCATCCCGCTCGGGCCCGCGGGCGTGCTCATCGGCCTCGCCCTGGCGGCCGGCGTCGGCATCGCGATCAAGCGTCGTTCCAAGGCGTAGGCGGTGGCCCGTCCAGGACGGGTCGTGCTGGCCGGCGCGGTGACGGGTCTGGTGCTCGCCGCGTTCGGCAGCAACCTGCAGACCCAGAAGACCACCCCGGCGAAGGCGGTCGTGCCCGAGAGCATCGACATCCCGTCGATCGACGTGGAGGCCCCGCTGATGAAGCTCGGCCTGCTCAAGAACGGCGAGGTCGAGCTGCCTCCGTACGAGAAGCCCAAGGTGGCCGGGTGGTACGCGCGCAGCGCGGTGCCCGGCGAGAAGGGCGCCTCGGTGATCATCGGGCACGTCGACACCAAGACGGCGCCCGCCGTCTTCTACCGCCTGCGCCAGTTACGCAAGGGCGAGACCGTCAAGGTGGAACGCAGCGACGGCAAGGTCGTGACGTACAAGGTCGACTCCGTCGAACAGGTGCACAAGGACAGCTTCCCCACGAAACGCGTCTACGTGGAGGACGGGCTCAAGCTGGTGACGTGCGGCGGGAAATTCGATTACGCCAAGGGCGAGTACCTCGATAACGTCATCGTGTACGCCTCACCGGTCTGAGAGGGCGGCCATGAGTGCCGACAACCCACCTGCCTCCGGCGTCCGCGTGCCCTGGCATGACGTGCATCCGGGCGTGCGCGCCGCGGTGACGGAGTTCCTCGGCGCGCCGGTGGTCGAGGCCGTCACCCAGCCGGGCGGTTTCTCCCCGGCCTGCGCCGCCCGCCTGCGTGCCGGCAACGGCAGGCGCGCCTTCGTCAAGGCCGTCGGGCCCGAGCCCAACCCGAAGACCGTCGAGCTCTACCAGGCCGAGCTGAAGGTCGCGGCGGCGCTGCCCGCGTCCGTGCCCGCGCCGCGGCTGCTGACCGGCTTCGAGCTGGAGGGCTGGGTGGCGCTGGTCTTCGAGGACGTCGAGGGCGAGCATCCCGCGCTGCCGTGGCGGCGTGACCAGCTCGACGTGGTGATGGCGGCGATCGAGCGGATGACGGCGGAGCTCACGCCGTCGCCGGTCAAGGTGCCCACCGTCGGCGAGGCGTTCGGCGACGCCTTCCGCGGCTGGCGCCGGCTGCTCGGCGAGGACACCACGGGCCTCGACCCCTGGGCGGTGCGCCACCTCGGCGAGCTGGCCGAGGTGGAGTCGGGGTGGGCCGAGGCGGCGGCGGGCGACAGCCTGATCCACGGCGACCTGCGGGCCGACAACATCCTGCTCGCCGGCGACCGGGTCTACCTCGTCGACTGGCCGTACGCGTGCCTCGGGGCGCCGTGGTTCGACCGGCTGGCCATGCTGCCGTCGGTCTCGATGCAGGGCGGGCCGCCGCCCGACGAGCTGTGCGCCGACCCCGATCCGGCCGTCACGACGGTGGTGGCGGCGGTCGCCGGCTACCTGCTGCGGCAGTCCCTCCAGCCCGCTCCGCCCGGTCTGCCCACGTTGCGGGCGTTCCAGCGGGCCCAGGGCGTGGTGGCCCTCGACTGGCTGAAGCGGCGTACCGGCTGGGCGTGACCCCGGTGGCGGGTACGCTTGACAGTCGTGCTGGTCCTGGCCTTTGACACCGCGACACCCGCCGTCACCGCCGCGCTCCACAACGGGGAGCGGGTGCTCGCCGAGCGTACGACGATCGACGCCCGGCGCCACGGCGAGCTGCTCGTCCCCACCATCGAGCTCGTCCTCCAGGAGGCCGCCGTCCCGCTGCGCGAGGTGACGGCCATCGTGGCCGGCAGCGGCCCCGGCCCCTACACCGGCCTGCGCGTCGGGCTGATGACCGCGCAGGGCCTCGCCACCACGCTCGGCGTCCCCGCGTACGGCATCTGCACGCTCGACGCGGTCGCCTACGGCAGCGGGCTCACCGAGCCGTTCCTGGCGGCCACCGACGCGCGGCGCAAAGAGGTGTTCTGGGCGCGTTATTCCGACATGCGCACCCGGGTCGACGGGCCGTTCGTCGACCGTCCCGCCGACGTGCCGATCGACGGCCTGCCGGTCGTGGGCGCCGCCGCCACGCTCTACCCCGACGTCCTCGGCGACGGCGCCGGCGCGCCGCCCTATCCCTACGCGGGGGCCCTCGCCGCCCTGGCCGCCGAGCGGCTGGCGGCGGGCGTCCCGCTCGATCCGCCGCGTCCGATCTACCTGCGCCGGCCCGACGCCGTGGTGCCCGGCGCGCCGAAGAGGGTGACGGCGTGAAACTCCGGCCGATGACCGAGGACGACCTGCCGGCGGTCATGGCCATCGAGCGCGCCACGTTCCCGCTCGACGCGTGGAGCGAGGGCATGATGCGCGGCGAGCTGGCCGACATGCCCCGCACCCGCCACTACGTGGTGGCGCTGGTCGACGGCGAGATCGTCGGTTACGCCGGGCTCGCCGCCGCGGCCGACCAGGCCGACGTGCAGACCATCGCGGTGCTGGAGAAACACCGCGGCACCGGCATCGGCAGCGCGATGCTCACCGCGCTGCTCGCCGAGGCCGGCCGCAGGGGCGCGCGGGAGATCTTCCTGGAAGTACGCGCCGACAACCCGCGCGCGCAGGCGGTCTACCGGCATTTCGGGTTCGAGGAGATCGGCGTCCGCCGCCGCTACTACGACGACGGCACCGACGCGATCATGATGAGAAGGAAGCTGGATGGCTGACGCACCTCTGGTCCTGGGCATCGAGACGTCCTGCGACGAGACCGGCATCGGCATCGTCAGGGGCCACACGCTGCTGGCCAACACCATCGCCTCCAGCATGGACGAGCACGCCCGCTTCGGCGGCGTCGTGCCCGAGGTCGCCTCGCGCGCCCACCTGGAGGCCATGACGCCCACCGTGGAGGCGGCGCTGACCGCGGCCGGGCTGACGTTCTCCGACATCGACGCCATCGCCGTGACGGCCGGTCCAGGGCTCGCCGGAGCGCTGCTGGTCGGCGTGGCCGCGGCCAAGTCGTACGCGCTGGGCCTCGGCGTGCCCCTCTACGGGGTCAATCACCTGGCCGCCCACGTCGCGGTCGACCAGCTTGAGCACGGGCCGCTGCCCAAGCCGTGCGTGGCCCTGCTGGTCTCGGGCGGCCACTCGTCGTTGTTGCTCGTGCCTGACGTGGCCGAAGACGTGATCTCGCTCGGCTCCACCGTCGACGACGCGGCCGGCGAGGCGTTCGACAAGGTGGCGCGGGTGCTCGGGCTGCCGTTCCCCGGCGGGCCGCACATCGACCGCGCCGCCCGTGACGGCTCCGGCGCGGCGGTCGCGTTCCCGCGCGGCAAGATCGACGACGGCACGCTCGACTTCTCCTTCTCCGGCCTCAAGACGGCCGTGGCGCGCTGGGTCGAGGCCCGCGAGGCGGCGGGCGAGTCGATCCACGTGCCCGACGTCGCCGCGTCCTTCCAGGAGGCGGTGGTCGACGTGCTGACCCGCAAGGCGCTGCAGGCGTGCAAGAAGTACGACGTGCACGACCTGCTGATCGGCGGCGGCGTGGCGGCCAACTCCCGGCTGCGCGCGCTGGCGCAGGAGCGGTGCGACGCGGCGGGCGTACGCCTGCGGGTGCCCCGTCCCGGCCTGTGCACCGACAACGGCGCCATGGTGGCCGCGCTCGGCTCCGACCTGGTGGCGGCCGGTGTCCGGCCCTCGACGCTGGAGATTCCGGCCGACTCCTCGCTGCCGATCACGACGGTGCACGTCTGAACCGGGCGCGGGTGAGCCGCAGCGTCGCGGCGCCGGCGAAATAGCCGGCCAGGGCCGCCGGCGGCATGCCGGTCAGCCCGTGGTCCCCGGGCCCGGCGATCGCGATGGCGAGGATCCCGCCCAGCACGGCGGCCATCCCGGCGCACGTCAGCAGCCCCGCCGCCGTCCCCGCCCTGGCTCCCGCGGCGGGGCTGGGGCCGGAGCGCCGTTCCACCGGCCCGAACACCGCCACGAGCACCAGGAGGATCACGGCGAGCGCGGCCAGCCAGGGCAGCCGCAGCACCAGCCACAGCGGCGTGCCCGCGGGCGGGTCCGGCAGCACCCCGGTCGGGTACAACACGAGCGCGCCGAGCACGGCGGCGGTCATGTGCCACAGGAAGAGCGTCATGATCACCGAGTTGATCCCCACGACGACCGTCCACGGACGCAGCCTCCGCAACCACCGCGAGGCCGGGCCGTGCGAGGCCAGCGCCAGGCCCGTCTGCGTGAGGGCCAGCGCCAGCAGCGCGAGGGTGGGCGGCGAGGTGTTCTGCCCGACCATGCCAAGTGGGTACGGGCCGAGCACGGTCAGCAGCACCAGCACGGCCAGCCCCACGGCCGCCAGCGACCAGCCCACCCTCGGCCGGGCGGGCAGGCGGCCGTCCTGCCAGGCGAAGCCGAGCTGGTGCACGGCGAGCCAGGCCAGCAGGAAGTTCGCCTCGCCCACCGCGGGCGCCCAGTCCAGCAGCCGTGCCGCGTCGCCCAGGCCGACCAGGACGGTCAGCACCACCGGCACCGCCAGGCCGTGGCGGCGGTGCAGCGCGTGCGTCATCGGCGTGAGCACCACCACGGCCAGGTACGCCACCAGGAACCACAGCGGGATCGCCGCCATCCACACCCCGATGCCCACCAGGTCGGCGCCCGCGCCGAGCGCGCGCGCCGACAGGGCCGCCGCCGTCAGCACGGCCAGCAGCGTCGTGGTGGGCCGCAGCAGCCGGTCGGTACGGCGCAACGCCCAGGCCGCGGAGTCGCCGCCGCGCGCCCGGTGGGAGGCCAGGGACGCGGCGTTGGCGTACCCGCCGACCAGGAAGAACACCGGCATGACCTGGAACAGCCAGGTGAGCGGCACGGCCCAGGACACCAGGTCCAGCGCGTTGCCGCCGGTCAGCCCGCCGTCGTACGTGACGTGCACCGCCAGCCAGTGACCGATGACCACGGCGCCGATCGCGATGGCGCGCAGCAGGTCGACATGGCGATCCCGACGTGCCGGCGTCTCCTCGGCCAGCCGCCGCACTTGCCCCAGGGCACCAGCCATCAGCGACACGCACCGTCGTCTACCCAGGACACGACCGGCGTATCCCGTCGCGCAGGGTCGGGTAGGCGGGCGACCAGCCGAGCTCCCGCCTGGCCTTCTCCGTGCTCAGCCGGATGCGTGTGCGCACGAGCATCGCGTACGCGTACGGCGCCGCCCGCAGCGGCCACGAGGGCACCGTGTACGGCTCCGGCGCGCCCACCGCGGCGGCCAGAGCCCGCACGTACGCGCCGAACGACACGGCCTCGTCCCCCGCGATGTTGTACGCCCCCCGCCCCCGCTCCAGCGCGGCCACGGCCGCGGAGGCGGCGTCGTGCACGTGGACCGGCGCGATCACGCCCGACGGGCGGAACACCGGCAGCAGGCGCCGCCGGGCCAGCTCCACCAGCCGCCGCGTGGCCGGCTCGGGACCGTAGAACATGCCGTAGCGCAGCGCCACACCCTCGATGCCCGGCGTTTCCAGGGCCAGCCGCTCGTTGTGGCGCATCGCGCGCATGTGCACCTCGAAGGGGCCGCGCCCGGGTGGGGCGAAGGGGCGGTCCTCGGTGACGGGGTCGGGGCCGTGGTCGTGGTAGCCGTACCCGAGGAAGAACGACTGCGTCACGAAGCGGCGCGCGCCCATCCGGCGGGTGGCCTCGACGAGGGTGGCGGTGCCGTGTTCGCGCAGGGCGTCGGTCGCGTGCAGGTCGCGGTGGAACAGCGGGACACCCGAGATCGCCGTCGCCTGGTGCACCACCGCGTCGGCCTCGTGCCCCTCGACGGCGGCCAGCACCGCGTCGCGGTCGGTCAGGTCGGCGACCACCGGCGTCACGCCCGTCAGCCTGCCGGGCGACCGCGTCAGGGCGAGCACCTCGTGGCCGGCCGCGCGCAACTGCGCCACCAGCTCCCTGCCCACGACGCCGGTGGCGCCGGCCAGGAGCACCCTCATGACCGCAGCGCCCGCAGCCGCACGGCCAGCGCCGCCGCGGCGAGCACCGACAGGAGCCCGAGCTGCCACCAGTCGGAGTCTCGGCCGCCGAGGTGACGATCCAGCAGGTGGTTGACCGCGTGGAAGGTATTGGTGAACACGAACCCGGCCAGCACCACCGCGATCACGTCACGCCACCGCAGCGCGCACAGCATCATCAGGCCGATGCCGATCTGGAAGACACCGGCGTCGTGCAGGAAGTGGACGTGGGCGGGCCAGCCCGCCCACGCCGCGAAGCCGTCCGGGTCGACGCGCATCCACGCGCCGGCCCCCAGCATCGTGGCCGCCGCCACCACCACCGTGATCTTGACGAACATCCGTCGCTCTCCTTTCCTCGGAGCACGGACGTTCCAGACCCCGCGAACGTGACGTCAGTCCTTCGTGCGGGCCGGGCGCAGGAGGGCCTCCGCCAGGGCCAGCATGGTCTCCTCCAGCGCGGCCAGCCGCCTGGTCAGGTCGTCGGTGGCGGGCTGGACGACGCCCGTGACCGTCTCGGCGAGCTCCTCGCGGTCGGGACGCGCCCTGACCAGCTCGCCGAGCGCGTCGGCGGCGGCGGTCAGCCGCTCGGCCTGCTCGCCGGAGTGGGACCGGATCAGCTCGGGGAGCGACGCGGGCAGCTCGCTCACGGAGCGGCTGACGGCCTCGATGCGGTCGTCGACCGCCTCCAGGTGTTCGCCGGCCTGCTCGGCGCGGGTGGCCAGGCCGTTCATGTGGGTGTCGAGGCCGTTGAAGCGGCTGTCGATCGTGTCGAAGCGGCTGCTGATGTGCTCTTCGGCCTCGGTCAGGCGCTCGTCGATGGCGTCCATGTGGCTGTCGAGCTTGTTGAAGCGGCCCTCGTTGCGCGTGACGCCCTCGCCGAGGCGCTGGTCGGTGGCGGTGAGGCGTTCGTCGATCATGCCGAAACGGGTGTCGATGCGGACGTCGAGCGCGTCGAAGCGGTCGTCGTGGCGGCCCAGGTGGCCGTCGAGGGTGCCGAGCCGCCGGTCGACCCCGCCGAGCCGTTCGTCCATGGACGTGAGCCGCTTGTCGACCCCGCCCAGCCGGGTGTCGATCTCGGCCAGGCACTCGTCGGCGGACTCGAGCCTGCTGTCGAACCCGGTGAGCCGGCCCTCGGCCCGCTCGAGCCGGGCATCCACGGCGCTGAGGCGGGCCGTCAGGCGCTGCTCGCTCTCCCCGAGCTGGACGGCGAGGTGGCGGTCGGTCTCGTCGAGCCGGGCCGTCAGGCGCTGCTCGGCGCTCGCCAGGCGGCCGGCGAACTGCTCGTCGGCCTCCTTCAGCCGGCAGACCAGCCGCTCGTCGGCCTCGACCAGGGCCGTGGCGAGACGCTGGTCGGTCTCGTCGAGCCGGGCGGTGACGTGCCGGTCGCTCTCGTCGAGGCGGGCGGTCAGCCGCTGGTCGGTCTCCTCCAGGCGGGCGGTGAAGCGCACGACCGTCTCGGAGACCGCGTCGGTCACCTGCTCGCCGATGCCCTGCGACAGCTCGGTGACGACGCCCTCCACCCGCTCGGTACGGGAGGCCAGCTCGGCCACCGACTTGTCGAGCCGGGTGAAGCGGCTGGCGGCGGCCTCCATGCTGGAGCCGAGCACGGACAGCTTGGCCGCGAAGTCGGCGGTGGTGTCGAGCACCGACTGCAGGCGTTTGAGCGCCTCCTCCACGCTCTCGCCCACCGCGCCCAGATCGGCCCGCACGCCCGGCAGCTCGCCGACCGGGGTCACCCGGGCGTCGACCTCGCCCACCCTGTCGCCCACGGCGTCCACGTGGTCGCGTACGGCCTCGACGTGCTGGGCCAGGCCCTCGGCCCACATCGGCGGCTTGACGGAGATCTCGTCGAGCCGCCCGCTGACCGACTCGAGGGTGCCGCTGAGCCCGCCCAGCTCCCGCTCGCGCACCTCGCGCAGCAGCCATTCCATGCCTTCGAGCCGCTGGCGGATCTCGTCGAGGACGGCCCCCTGGGTGCGCTGCTCGTACACGTGGTCTTGCGCGGCGCGCGCGAGCAGGTCTCGCATCCTCTCGGAGATGGCGGAATGTCCGCCTGCCTGGAGAAGGGTGGTGTGATGGGAATGGTCCACCGAAAGCTCCTTCGCTCGCCGACGGTCTGCCGCGCAGCGGTGGGGTAGGTCCGGTTTGCAGATGAAAGAGCGAGAACGCGGGTAACCGCATTAGGGGGAGAACTCCCGCCCGCCCACCTTAGCCGCTGGATCCAGGTCCGGCGGACGCGAATTGAGAGATCGCGGTTAACGCGTTGATTGCCCGTTTACGCTCGTTCAGGCAGGTGAGAGCGGACGGCAGATCAGCACCGAAGGTTTGTCGGTGATCCTGGTCAGGATGATGACCGCTGCATTCTCGCCGTTAAGGCGCAAATCGCTGCGCAGACGTTCGATGTCGACGGCGGAGCCGCGCTTTTTGATGGTGACATTGCCGATTTTCCGCTCGCGGAGTGCGGCGCGGAGTTTTTTCAGCGAAAACGGGAGAACGTCTTCTACTTCATATCTTGTCGCCCATGGGGTCTCCACCGGGTCGTCCGCGGCGATGTAGGCGATCATCGGGTCGAGCAGGCGTCCGCCGACCAGCTCGGCGACCTCGCCGACCAGGTGGGCGCGGACGGCCGCGCCGTCGGGCTCGTACACGTAGCGTCCGGGCGGGCCGGTCGGGGCCTCGGCGCCCATGGCGGACAGGGTGTGCCCGCCGGGCAGCAGCGTGGCCCGCCGCCCGCCGCCTTGCCCGCTCCACAGCGTGGCCTCCTTGACCTCGCCCTTGTACGACACCCACTCCGCCTGCGCGCCCTCGGGGATGTAGGAGTACGGGATGCCGGGGGCGACCTTCAGGCACGCCAGGCGGGCCCTGCCGACGAGGTCGAGCACCACCGGCCACGGCGGCGAGTAGGCCATGGGGTCGAACGTGCGCCCCTTGCCCGTGCGCCTGGCCGGGTCGGCGAACAGCACGTCGTAGTCCTCGGGCCGCACCCCGGCCGCGTCGGCGACGGTCACGCGCACCCGGTCGCCCAGCCCGAGCGCCTCGGCGTTGGCCCGCGCCACGGCGACGGTCAGCGGGTCGGTGTCGACGGCGTCCACCGCGCAGCCGGCGCGGGCGAGCGCGAGCAGGTCGCCGCCGATCCCGCAGCAGGCGTCCACGACGCGCGGAGGGCTCCCGTCATCGTGGAGGTCGAGCAGGCGGAGGGCGCGGTGGGCGGCGACCTCCGCGCGCGTGGACTGCTCCAGGCCGTGGGGCGTGAAGTACATCAGCCCGGCCTCGGCGCCGAACTTGGCCCTGGCCCGCTCCCTCAGCCCGGCCTGGGTGAGGGCGGCGGAGGTGAGCGCGGCGTCGTACGACCTGCGCAGGGTCGTGGCGGCGGCGACCGGATCGGCGCCGGCGAGCTCCCCGGCCTCCGCGAGCGCCCGCCGCCCGCGCGGGGTCAGCAACTCGGTGAAGGCGTCGAGGTCCACGCCACCCGACGTTAGCGCCAGCCGCCGCCCACCCGGACCCCGGCCTGGTTTCGTCCGTCGTGTCGCTCTTGCGGACCCCGGAACTCCGGGCGTCGTCGCTGATCCGGGCGCGGAACCCCACCCTGATCGCTCTGAGCAGACGCGTTCGTGTTGACTGTCAAGCCCCTCTTGCATATGTTTCGTGTTGGCACTCTCACCTTGAGAGTGCCAACGTGCGACGAGGCAGGTCTGACACCCGCGACGGCAGGCCCAGCTGGTCGCCTCTTCTGATCATTCACATCTGAAGGGGAGGTCCGATCGTGACGACCGCCACCAAGGTTCCCGTTAAGCCGCTCGGCGACCGCATCGTGGTCCAGCCGCTTGAGGCCGAGCAGACCACCGCTTCCGGCCTTGTCATCCCGGACACCGCCAAGGAGAAGCCGCAGGAGGGCAAGGTCCTCGCGGTGGGCCCCGGCAACTGGGACGAGGACGGCGACAAGCGGATTCCGCTCGACGTCTCCGAGGGCGACATCGTCCTCTACAGCAAGTACGGCGGCACCGAGGTCAAGTACGGCGGCGAGGAGTACCTCGTGCTCTCCGCTCGCGACGTTCTCGCGATCATCGAGAAGTAGGCCGGATGTGTCGAGCCCCGGGCGCTCTTGAGGGCGGCCGGGGCTTTCGACGCTAGGAGAGGACTTTCAGCAAATGGCGAAGATCCTGGAGTTCGACGAGGACGCCCGCCGCGCGCTCGAGCGCGGTGTGAACGCCCTCGCGGACGCCGTGAAGGTTACCCTGGGCCCGCGTGGCCGCAACGTCGTCATCGACAAGAAGTTCGGTGCTCCGACGATCACCAACGACGGCGTCACCATCGCCCGCGAGATCGAGCTGGAAGAGCGCTACGAGAACCTCGGCGCCCAGCTCGCCAAGGAAGTGGCGACCAAGACCAACGACATCGCGGGCGACGGCACGACCACCGCGACCGTCCTGGCTCAGGCCATGGTCCGCGAGGGCCTGCGCAACGTGGCGGCCGGCGCCTCGCCGCTGTCCCTCAAGCGCGGCATCGACAAGGCCGCCAAGGAGGTCAGCGAGCGCCTTCTGGCGAGCGCCCGTGAGGTCGACGACAAGAAGGAGATCGCCAACGTCGCCACGATCTCCGCTCAGGACGCGCAGATCGGCGGCCTGATCGCCGAGGCGTTCGACAAGGTGGGCAAGGACGGTGTCCTCACCGTCGAAGAGTCCAACGCCATGGGCATGGAGCTCGAGTTCACCGAGGGCATGCAGTTCGACAAGGGTTACCTGTCGGCCTACATGGTGACCGACCCCGAGCGCATGGAGTCCGTCCTGGAGGACGCCTACATCCTGCTCACCCAGGGCAAGATCTCCTCCATCGCGGACTTCCTGCCGCTGCTGGAGAAGATCGCCCAGACGAAGAAGCCGCTGCTCGTGGTCGCCGAGGACGTCGAGGGCGAGGCCCTGGCCGTCCTGGTCACCAACAAGATCCGCGGCACCTTCACCTCCGTGGCCGTCAAGGCCCCCGGCTTCGGCGACCGCCGCAAGGCGATGCTGCAGGACATGGCCATCCTCACCGGCGGCCAGGTCGTCAGCGAGGAGGTCGGCCTCAAGCTGGAGCACGTCGGCCTCGAGGTGCTCGGCACGGCCCGCCGCGTCGTGGTCACCAAGGACGCCACGACCATCGTCGACGGCGCCGGTGACGCGCAGGCGATCGAGGACCGCGTCAAGGAGATCAAGATTGCCATCGAGCAGTCCGACTCCGACTGGGACCGCGAGAAGCTGCAGGAGCGCCTGGCCAAGCTGGCCGGCGGTGTGTGCGTGCTGCGTGTCGGCGCCGCCACCGAGGTGGAGCTGAAGGAGAAGAAGCACCGCCTCGAGGACGCGATCTCCGCGACGCGCGCCGCGATCGAGGAGGGCATCGTCTCCGGCGGTGGCTCCGCGCTCATCCACGTCTCCAAGGAGCTCGACGACCTCGGTCTGACGGGCGACGAGGCCACCGGTGTCGGCATCGTGCGCCGCTCCCTGGTCGAGCCGGCCCGCTGGATCGCCGAGAACGCCGGTCTCGAGGGCTACGTGGTGACGCACAAGGTCGCCGAGCTGTCCGCGGGTCACGGCCTCAACGCCGCGACCGGCGAGTACGGCGACCTGATCGCCCAGGGCGTCATCGACCCGGTGAAGGTCACCCGCTCGGCCGTGCAGAACGCCGCGTCGATCGCGGGCATGCTCCTCACCACCGAGGCGCTCGTGGTGGACAAGCCCGAGGAGGAGGCCCCGGCCAACGGCCAGGGCCACGGTCACGGCCACGGCCACTGACCACCCCGACCGCAGACGGCCCGCCCCGCAAGGGCGCGGGCCGTCTGC
>NZ_POUD01000011.1 GCF_003236395.1 Nonomuraea aridisoli
GCGGCGGTGCACCGTCTGCCAGGAGGCGCCGAAGACCGGCGGCAACTGCCGCCAGGCGTATCCGGTGGTGGCCACGTACACGATCGCCGCCAAGATCGTCCGATCGTCGACCCGCCGTCGGCCGCCCCCCTTGCGGCCGTGTGGGTGCCGGTGGAACCACGCGGCCGGACAGCTCCCCCAACTCATCGGGCACCAGTCGCTGAAGGAACGCATCCACGAACGATCTAACGAGCGACCGCCAAATGAATCACGCTCTAAGCTTGTTTTTGTCCTCCGGATTGTTGTGCTGAGCTACGTTTGATCGTTTCACGGACAGCAAGACGGCCTTGAGTGATCATGTGCGGTGTCGAGTCGCTGCTGATCACTACAAGGCCGTGAGGGTGAGCCTGTTGAACGATGTCGCCTGTGTCGCGAGTCCCCCAGGGTGCTGTCCCGGTTCCGGAACGACGTCTACGCCTGCCTGAAGTCGTGGTCCGATGCGTTGTTCGAGCTGGCAGACGCGCTGTTATGTGAGCTGGGGCCGGTGCACTCGCCGGTGGATTTAACCTTGTCGCCGGAGTACCGGCGCGGGCATGGCGCCTTGTACGGCGGGCTCAACCACGGCTGGATCAACGTGGAGCGACTACGTGACGTGCTGGCCGGGCTGCCGCTGCCGGACTGGCGGATCGTGCTGGCGGTGGATGTGTCTCCGTGGCTGTGCCCGGACGCGGCCTGCTCGGCCGAACGACTGTTCTGCCACGTCTACGGCCGGACCAAGAGCTCCTCGCAGTTCATCCGGGCTGGCCGTACTCGTTCGTCGCGGCGCTGGAGATGGGCCGCACATCGTGGACGGCACCGCACACAGCGCCACCACCGATTACAAGCCAGAGCCAGTAACCACACAGATCCAGGATCGCGCCGCACGTCGAGGCACTTCCGCGCTACAACATCGCCGGCGGTAAGTTCAACCACTACAAGCCAGTAGGCCTTCAACACTCGCCTGAACAGCTAGAACTCCTGATTGCGCTGGGACGGATGGCTCCGGCTCCGCCCCAGCACAGCCAGTTGGCGATCACCAAAAGGTCATCGCATCAATAACGTTGGATCCGGTGTCGACCACGCCAGAGCCGAAATCTGACGCCCTGTCGCCCACCCATCCCCCGGCATTCGCCAGCCCGGAGCCCACGTTGCGCACGCCGGACCCGGCATCCGAGAGAACGTTCAGCGTCCCCGAACCGATGTTCCGGAGTCCCGGCTTGACGTAGTTAATCACTCTGTCCGACCCTGCAACCAGTTTCTCACCGGCCATTCCGCCGAGCGCGCTGCCGATCAGGCTGCCGCCTATGGCGCACCCACCAGCGATGACGATGCCGACGCCCGTGGCAGCGCATGCGGCTCCCCCTAGCGCGCCACCTGCGAGGCCTCCGCCCATGGCAGCGGCACCGCGCAGGTGTGCACGATGCAGCCTGGCAGGGAGGCTGCGGCCGTCGTCCTGGTTCCATTGGGTGACGAAATAGTCGCCATAGGTGAGCAAACTGCTCATCACCTTCAGGACTTTCCCTGCCTTGGTCAACTTGTCCGCATGCTTGGTCCCGAAGTGATTGAGACGGTTCTGCATCCAGTAGGTCGCCTCAATACCGCGAAGGAACCCACTCTTGAACGGCCCAACCCCCGGCGCGCCGAGCCCCCGCAGCATGCTTATGGCGGATACCGCATGGGGATGCACTGCGGAGACCTGCTGGATGATTTTGGTAGCCTGATTGCCTACTTTCAGGCCGATCCCGATCCAAGTGAGCGCGTCGAGCTTGACCGGGTCGACGGTAGGGTTTCCGGGTATGAACGTAGGCCCGGGAGACGAGCCACCGCCGCCACCACCACCACCGTAACCCGAGCCACCCCCGCTGTTTACGTTGCTCACACCACTTGAGCGGATCATCCCCATGACGCTGCTGGCTATCTTGATCGCCGCCGCGATCGCGCCCAAGATGTTCAGGGCACCGTCGGGGTCGCTGTAGGTGATCGGATTGTTGCCGGAGTAGGCGTACCCGTTCATCTGCTGGGGGTCCTTGACATCAATTACCGGGTCGACACTGATGAACCTGCCGAGGCCGGGGTCGTACTCTCGGGCACCGAGATGAGTCAGTCCCGTCGAAGCGTCGAGCGTGCCACCAACGAAGCCCTTCTCCCCTGGCCAGGTGCCAGAGAGGGCGCCGCGTTCCTTCCCGAAGGGACTGAAGCGGCGCTGGGTGAGCCGCTGGGTGGCCGCGTCGACCGCGATCTCGCTGGTGCCCTGGTGGTCGCCGGCGAAAAAGCGCACCCCGTCCGCCCGGCGCAGCGCGACGGTACCGTCGCCGTGCGCGTAGTAGCGGGTGGCCGCCACGGTCCCCGACGCGGTGCTCAGTTTGAGCTCCATGCCAGGCAGGTACAACGTGGTCGCGGTGGCCTCCCGGCGGATCAGCCGCTCTCCATCGGCGTCATAGAGGAACGAGGTCACCGACGTGCCCTGGGTGACCTTGCTGAGTCGGCCCTCGACGTCCCACTCCAGGGTCTGCTCCGCGTCGCCGATCGCGCGCCGGATCATGTTCCCGACGTCGTCGTAGCCGAACTCGTCAGTGCGGTTCCCCGCCCCCCCGGTCTGAGTGACCGAGATGAGCGCGTGAGGGTGGGACTGTCCGGCCGCCGGGTAGGCGTAGTTGCGCACAGTGTCAGCCGCGCCCCCGATGCCGTGCTCGACCTCCCGGGTGCGGTTGCCGGTCAGGTCGTAGGAGAAGGATTGCCAGTACGGTGCCACGCCCCCGATCACGGCGTCGGCCGGCTCGGCGGCACAGGTCGTTGTGCCCTGAGTCCACGCCGCCTCCAGGCGGCGTAGATAGTCATAGCGGAAGCACTGGGTATCGGTACCAGAGCGGGAGATGTCGGAGATCTGGGTGATGTTGCCCGCTGGATCGTAGGTGTAGGTGGCCGCGCGGTCCACTCCGGCCACGTCCTCGCGGTCCACCCGGGAGGAGGCGAGGCGCTGGGTGCCGTACTCGTAGAAGTTCGTCAACCAAGTCTTCTTGGCGCCGGTGGACAACTCGTACTGCTCGGGCTTGCCGGTGAAGCTGTGAATCGACCTCGTCACGTAGGTGCTGAGGTTTGAGGAGGTGGTGGTGGGCCGCTCCAACGCGTCGTATCCGTGCACCACCACCTCGGCGGGCAGCCCTCCTGCCGCCGGGTAGCCGGTCGACTGGAGGGTGCCATCGAGCTTGTAGCGGGTATCGAAGACGTAATCGCCGGCCAGCCCGCCTTCGCTGACGGGGATGGTGACGGTGGTACGGATGGCACGGTTCAGGTCGTCGTAGGCGTTGATCGTGCTGGCGTAGGCGTTGCCGTTGACGAAGCGGCTGGAGCCGGACGGCATGCCCTTGACCACGGTGTCGTAGGTCCAGGAGGCGAGAAGCGGGCCGGTCACCGAGCCTTCGCGGGTCTCGGTCTTGCGGCCGAGACCGTCGTAAACGAAGGCCGCCGTCCTGCCCCGACCGTCCCGCACTGAGGTGAGCCGGCCCAGGTCGTCGTAGGTGTTCTCGGTGGTTCCCTTGTCGGGGTCGACGTTCCTGATCTCCCGGCCGCGCAGGTCGTAGGTGTGCGTCCAGGTGTTGCCCGCCGGATCCTTGACTGTGGCGAGCTGGCCCCGGGGTGTGTAGGTGTAGGTGGTCTTGTCGTACGCGCCGGTCGGCGCGTCACCGTGGTGGCTGCGCGTCTCGACGACTCGGCCGCGGGCGTCGGTGAGCGTGGTGGCCGGGGTGTCGCCTGCGGGTGGGTCCACCGACACTCGGTCTCCGCCGTACGTGGTCACGATGCGCCATTTCTCCTGGGTGTCGCCATTACCCACGAGGAGCTTCTCAACAGTTCTGCGGCCACGTCCGTCGTACTCAAAGGCCTTCTGCGTCTCGACGTTGCCCTCGTAGGCGCCGAAGAGGGTGGTGGAAGGAGTGCCCGTGGCGTAGTACTGGGCGTACTCGCGGGCGACGTTGCCGCGTGAGTCATAGAGCTTGTCGGAGATCAGCCGTCCGCCGTCCGGCCCAGGTTCCTGAGTCTGGCGCAGCCGCAGAAATCCGTCGTACAACTCGTACGTTGGCGCCGTCTGGCCGCCCTCGGCGGTCAACTCCCTAGTGCTGACGGCGACCATCCGGCCGTCGGCGATGTGATAGCCAAACTCGTAGCTGGGCGTCTGGCCAGCCTGCTGGGACCGGTCCGGCAGCCACACTTTGATGAGCCTGCCAAGCGCATCGTATGCGAGGTCGGTCCGCTTGCCACCGGCGTCGATTTTGACGGTGGCCATGCCGATCGCGGGGTCGAACACCTCGGTGCTGGTATGAGCCGTGGTAACGTCGCCCTTCACGGCGGGCGGGGTGGTCCTCTTGACCTGGCTAGTGAGCCCAGCGGTGTCGGTGTAGGCCGTGGTGGAGACCTGACCCAGGGCGTCAGTGACGGTCAACTGGCGCCCATAGGAGTCGTAGGTGGTGGTACTGGTCGTCGTGTATCTCGCGGTAGTGCCGTCGTGGGCGGCGATCTCCTCGATCTTGGTGATCAGCCCCTTGGAGGGTACGGCTCCGAGTGCTCCGCCGTCGTAGTAGCTGCGCTGGTCCTTGACGACGTGCCTGCTGCGGTCGGGGGTGGTCGCGCAGCTCACCGCAACGGTCTCCACCCGGGACGGCAGCGACAGCAGATGCGCAGCAGCGTTTTTGGCATACGTGGTCCTGGTACACAGGTCGTCGGTGCCGATGGCGACATCGCCAAGGTCGTCGACTTGCGTTTTGAGACCAGCGGTGGTCTCGTACGTGTTAACGAGCTTCGTCTGGCGCCAGGAGCCGCCCTCGACCAGTGTCAAGGTCCGGGTCTGCCCGACATCGACCATGTTGGCGGTGACCGTGCCCCAGCTCCGCGTACGGCTGGCCGTTTGATGCCGCCACGGGGTCTTGACAACCTTCTCCTCGGCCGTGCCTCCAGCCTGGTCGAACTCCACCGTTTTGAGCTCGAACCCCGCCAGGGCGTCGTGGTCTACGTGGCTGCCGCCTTCCCCGTCGGAGACGGTAACCCGTTTCTCGCCGCCAGCGGGGTTGAGCCTGTCCCCATCCATGCCGCGAAGGTAGTGATGGTCCGTCTGAGAGAGCGGGCTTCCTTGTCCGCCGGTCCGCACCCGTACGTGCCCGTAGCCACGCCACTGTGACCAGGTCTTGTACTTCTCCTTGGTGAGTCCGTCGTCGTCGTCGAAGTGCCAGGCCGCGCCCCCGAGGTACTCGTACGAGCTGACTTGGTCCGGTGCCCGGCCGGTGCGGTCGAGGCGGACCATCTGGGTGACGACGTACTTGTGAAACCAGTCGGTGATCGGGTCCGCGTGCCCCGCTGGGGTCCATTTGACAGGAAAGCAGCGACGGGTGTTCGTCTCGGGGGTGGGCAGGCCAGTAAGCGTGCAGTCGGCCCCTGAGTAGCCGACTTCGATCTGGCCACCGGACTCATCGTAGATGGCGCCGATGCGGTACTTGACGAACGGGGCGATGTCGTCGCCCTCCCTGTCCAGCCGGTTCGGCAACTGTACATGGTTGAATGTCACTGATGGCAGAGTGACCGCTGGGGTGGCCGCCAGCCCGGAGTGCTTGATCGACTTGACCAGGAGGGCCTGGTCGATGTCAGCCTGCCCCCATAGATGGTCGATCGCCCAGGACTCGACGTCCCGGTAGTTACCATCGGCCTTGATCACCTGTGTGGTAACTTTGGTGAGCCGCTTACGGGACCAGAAGCTGGGCGCAACGGTGCCCTTTGTTCCTTTGCACTCGGTGCCCTCCGCGCAGTTCAGATCGTATGGTACGTCCGGCCACCTGTTCGGGGCGCTATCAATCTTGTCGGGGGCGCAGTCGAAGTCGTCGGTGGGCACGCAGCGTTCGGAGACGCCGAAGAGCACCTTGGCCGGGGCCTTGGTGGTGAACAGAGTGTTGGACCGCTGGCCGTACTCGATCCGGTTCAGCCAGCCGCCCCTGACATAGGGGGTTTCGTCGGCGGGCTTGAGGTTACGCCCGTAATGGTTGCTCTCCTGGGTGTAGAAATAGGTGACGGCGTTCCCACGAGGGTCCACCACGTAGTCGAGGTTCCACTGGTAGCCCTGTTGGCACCATGAGGAGGCGAACGAGGAGCCGTGACAGGGCTCGCCGGAGTCGTCCCCGAACACCGGCTGCGTCCAGACAGACCTGGTCTCGGGCTTGCCGCTGGCCCAGCCGGGCAGCCGGTTGAGGCCGAAGAAGAACTGCACGCCCGAGGTGTCGGTCACTTTCCAGTATTCGCCATCGTTGTCGCCGTTGGCCTTGGCGGTGTCCCTCAGCCGCTCTACGCGGGTGCCGTCGTCGTTTTTGATCCGCCACGTGCCGTCGCCGGCCTGGACCAGCTCACCACCTCGCCCGTTCCAGCTGATGGTGGCGTTGTCGTAGGCCCAGCAGTGGTCCCCGGGCGGGGTGCCATACTCGTCTTTGGGGGCGCCGTCGTCCGAGCAGGGCTTGTAAGAGCGATTGATGGAACCGGGCCAAAAGTCGAAGCCCTCGCCAACCCAGGACGGCTGATTGTTGGTGTTAGAGGTACGCCCGTCCACGGAGCTGGAGGAGTACGAGAGCCCTACCTTGGGTTCCAGGGAGCCAGGCACCTGCGGCACCCTCATAGGGTAGTTCCAGGTGAAGGCGCCGCTCTGCAAGGAGACGTCCCAGGTTGCTGAGGGTGACAATTTGCTGGCCGCATAGTCGCCCTTGTCGCTGGATTCACCCGCTACGGCGGCTAGGATCGTCGCGCCCGGCTCTGCCACCGCGGCCGCGGGCAGCTCGGCGGTGAGAGTCCCGCGCTCGGTGTCGTTTCGGGCCGGCACCGGGGTAGCCGCGCGGCAGGCGAGCTCGTCGGGCGTGCCGATGGCGCAAGTCGGCAGCTTGACCAGGCGCAACCGGCTGCCGAACGAGCCACCGTAGGCGGTGGCGAGCTTGCTGTAGTCGACTTCGATCTCGGTTTTGCCCTCTGTTGTCAGGGCGAACAGGACGCCTTCGACGCCGACACGGGCGGCTTGCGTGTCGGTCATGATCTCGACGCGAGCGTGTGCCGAGGCCCGTACTGTGGCGGGACCTGGTTCGGGCCAGCTCTTGCTGGTCTCGGCGGGATCGGCGCGGCGTGGGGTCACGTTCAGAGAGCGGCCCTGGACCACTTTCTCCATGCTCTTCACTTCGGGTCTGTCGGTGCCCTCGGGTTCTGCGCTGGCCGGTGGAGCCACCAGCACTCCGACCGCGACGGCCAGCGCCGTGAACACGGCTAAGCCCCGTCGCGCGATCGGATTCGTTGACTTGTGCATTGACTTCCTTCCGGACGACGTTCATCGACTGAGCAGCTGTGAGCGACCTGATCGCAGGCAGGCGAGGTTGAAGTCCGCGGGAGTTCCCAGGTGTGTGGAATTCCCGCGGCCTCTCGGTCAGGCGTGGCGGCTATCAGGAGCCCGCATCGGTCTCCAGTTCCAGCCCCGCAGCCAGCATCTGAAGCTGTTCCTGGGGGACAATGCCCTGGAAGGCCCAAACGTCGTCGATCACGCCCGGCCAGTACTCGCCCCAGACGCCCTCGCTCTTTGTCGTGCCAAGATGAAAGGCCCTGCTGGCGTTAAAGCCGGTGATATTGAAGCGCCAGGACACCTTCTGCTCGGTCTGCTCCAGTTCGCCGTTGACGTACAGGCGCATCTCATCCTGGAATGCGTCGTAGACAATCGCGACATGATCCCAGGAGAAGCCGGATTGGAAGGCAGAATGCTCCGCCGTCGGCCGAGCCGCGCCGGGCTCATCCTTGTCGGGAATCTCGATCTGATACTTCCCCGCACCCGCCGGATCGGCGGTGTCTGGGCGGTAGCGTAGTGTGAAGGCGCTGTTGAGAGCCCCTTCCTGGCTGAAAATTGCCGAAGGTTTGGCCGGACGACCCGCCGTGGTCACCCACCCCGCGACGGTGAAGCTGTCATCGGTACGCAGCGCCGGCCCACTGGTGGCGGCGTAGTCCCCGTCGCCGTCCAGCACGAGCCCGCCAGGCGGGGCGCCTACCCAACCTGCGCCTTGATCGATCAGCGCGTTGCCATGCAGGATGACATGCTGGCCGAGAGAGGCATCATCGGCTGAAACCGACTGTGGGGCGCCAGTGGCCAGCGAGGCGATCTCCGAGTCGGTGACGGCCTGGTCAAAGGCCCGCACCTCGTCGATATCACCGGGAAAGAACCCACGGGCAGCGCTGCCCCACGCACCTGCGCCGATGAATAGCGGTCCGCTGGCGTTCCAAGGGGTGGTGAAGGACGTGGTCTGGTTGAGCGTGCCGTTGACATACAGCTTGATCTGCCTGCTTGCGGCGTTGTAGACACCAGCCAGGTGGGTCCACGTGTTCGGCTTCGGGACGCTGTTGGACTGGGCGCGGACAACCTGCGCCGACGTGGTGTCGGCAGCGAACCTGCCGAAGACCCAGCGATCGTAGGGGACGGAGTAGGACAGCTCAAAAGCGTTGCGCTGGCCGCCCGCTTGGGTAGCGATGACCGCGGTGTGCCCAGGTTTGGCCGCAGGCAGCTTCGCCCACGCCGAAATGGTGAAGCTGCGACTGGTGTCTACTACTGGTCCGGCGGTCCTGAGGTGGCTTCTGGTGCCGTCGGTGCGTACCGCGCGGCCGACCTTGCCAGCGGTGCCAAAGGTAACAGCGCCGACCGCGGCTGCCGGATGCGCCCCGTTGACATCCTCGGCCCGACTGGCCCCGGCCGCCTCGTCCAGCTTCCAGTATGCCCTGCTCTGGCGTACGGCGGCGGCCGAGTCGTTCAGCTTCCAGCGGGCCTTGACCACCGGATGCTGGGTGGACAGGTCGCCAACTTCTTCTGGCATCAGCAGCCGGTCGAAAATCCGCACGTCGTCGATCTCCCCGGGGAAGAATGAGCGCGCCGTACCGTCCCAAGCCCCAGCCCCCAGAAGCACTGGCCGGCCTGTGGTGTGCCAGGGCGTGGTGAAGGGCACGGTATCTTGAAGAACACCGTTGACGTACAGCTTGAGCTGTTTGGCGACCGCGTCGTACACACCCACCAAGTGCGCCCATTCACCACCTGTCGGCGCCATGGTGCCGATGGCCTGAGTGACCGTCGCGTCCGTCCGGTCTGCGGTGAAGCGGGTGAAGATCCACCGGTCATGAGTGGGGCTGTAGAGCAACTCGAACGAGGGGCGGGTGATGCCCGTCTGGGTGAGAACGATGCCGGAGTGCAACGGTTTGTCCTCCGGTAGCCGGGCCCAGGCAGAGACCGCGAAACTTCTGGTGGCGTCCACAACGGCGGCGGCCGTCGCAGCGTACCCGGTGCTGCCGTTGAGTTGCATCGCCGTCTTGGAGACACCGTCCACGCCCAGCGTGACGCCCTCGTTCACTGTGGCCGGAAAACCGCCGCTCACAGTCGCCACCTGTGGGGAGTCCACCGGCTCATCCAACGTCCACTGCGCCTTGGCGGGCGCGCCTGCCTGGACGCGGAAGGCGTACCGGCCGATCTCACTGGCGTTGCCCGCGGCGTCGAACGCCTGCACTGTGAGGTAGTTGAGCCCAGCGTGATCCGGCGCGACCTCCAGCGTCACCGGGCCGCCGGGTGTGGACGGCTCGCGTTCGACGGCCTTACTCGGGTTGCCGTTGACGCCGAACCAGTACTTGGCAACATCGGTCGAAGCGGAGTCGGCGGTGAAACGCCCGTATCTGCCGACCCCCTCGACCCATGGGTCATCCGGGTTGTCGGGATCCGACTCGGGGTAGGCGGTGGAAGACAGCCCTGGAGCGGCCGGGACCCGCTTGTCATAGATGAAATAGCAGGCCGTCTGGGCGCCGGCGTAGCTCCACGGGCTCCATTGGTGACCGTCCCACGTACGGACCGACCAGGAAATCTGCTTGTTCTGCGGAATCGTGGACGGCACCGTGAGCTGGAACGTCGAGCCAGTGGTCCGCGGACCCACCGTCTTGGTCCACTGCTCCTCACCGTCCCAGCCAAGCCGGAACTCAGCGCTCACCTTCGCGGCGCTCTCCGAGTCCGGGTCGTGCAGCACTGCGAACAGGGTCGGCGGGACCCGAACTGCAGGCGGGGAAGAGCCGACACACTTGCCGCCGGGGTTCATCGTCAGGTTCGACTGCTTCGGCTGCGGCGGCGGAGTGTTGTACGACACCGTCAGCCACGCGTCGTCGGCAAAGCGCTTCCATCCGTACCGGTCGCTCTCGCTCGCCGCCCTAAGACCGAACGTGGTGGTGGACCACTTCCCTGCGGCGGCTTGCCTTACCGCGTCCACGGCGTTGAACTCCACATCCCCCGCGGGGCAACTCGACGACCAGCCCTTGGCCACGTCACGAGAGTCCAAGTGGTCCACCCAGTTGTCGGCGGTGGAGTTCCAGGTCGAAGCTTCCGTGAACCCTTTGGTCCGCCACAACTGCACCGACCTGGCCGTGCAGGAGTACGACCATGTCTCCTTCGCCGTGAAGGTCGCGGAAATGACGTGCTTACCCGCATAGGCACTGGTCGACATGCGATAGAAGATTCGCTTGACGTCGGAGGGCTCACAGTTGCTATCCGCCTCACACAGGCCCATACCGGAGCTGGAACTTCCACCGAACTTGTAGAACGACTCGCCCGGATGCGCCCGGGACACATACGCCCAAGCCGACGCCTTGACTGTCTTCCACACCGGATCGATGTATACCGGGAACGTAGTGCGGGGGTTGTTGATCAGAGCCAGGTCCGGTGTGAGAGTCAAACTAGCGCCGTCGACCGCAGTGCCTAGCTCGGCCACGCGCGAGTCCGGGGCAGGGCCTGTGGTCAGATCTTGAGCGGCCCGGGCGCGACCGGAATCCCACATGATCGCGCCAGGCGCCTCGAAAAGGGTTCCTCCTCCAGCGCGGTCCTGCGCCGTCAGCCTCCCATCATCGTTCCTGCGGACCTCAAGTCCCTCCGCGCGCAACCCGAACGTGAGCCTGGCCAGCGTCGGGTTATCCGCCGCTGCCCGGTTCTTCACCACCAGTGTGTGCGCGAAACCATCCACATCGGCGCGAACGACCAGGTCAACACCCGGCATCACCTCCGGGTAGATGGCCGAGTCTGCACGCAGCTGGGGCTGCGGCAGCTGCCCTGGCCAGGTCAAAGCCATCGACCGGCCTGCATACGACATCCGCGCCAGCGGAGCGTTCCCGCCACTGGACACGGCCAGGCCGACCCCCGCAGCCCGCGGACCTACCGTACCGTCAGCCCGCCGCACCATCGTCAGATCCGGCGCCACCCAACCGCCGTCCTGCCGCACCCGTACCGGCCGCAGATGCTCCACCGCCGTGAAACTGCCGTCCGGGTTGGCGAACACTTCTCTGCTCTCCCCCCGTTGGGAGAGGACCTCAGTCCTGACACCCGTCTGCCGGGCCGCCGCTTGCGCCTCCTCCGGCGTCGAAGCGACCGAATCTGTCACCGACGCTTGCGCGGGCAATCCTGCCAAAGCAGCCCACGCAAGACATAACGCCATCAGCGTCCGCCCCACAGCTATCAACCTCATCTCGCATAGCGCCCCTCAGGGCAAGGCGCGACTTCGCCGGTGCAACAGTGCCATAGAGGGTTGAAAACGCGATGAAAGTCCATTGAAGCCCCTTAACCGGATTGAGCGGGGAACGGCGTATCACCGCCACTTACCTCCCCGAAGAGCAGGCTTTGAAGTATTGGGATGACATGCGCGAACAGCGCATCTTCTGCGGAACTCGGGCAGGCGGACGACCGCGCCATTCGAGAAAAAGATCACCCAGGGGCCGAGCCTGGTCAGCCAGTCGCACCTACAGGTACCGACCACTCGGACGCAACCGACCGGCAAGTCCACGCCACGGGCCTGTACGGTCACTGGCGCAACTCCTGATCAAGGAAAACCCCCTGATATGTACTGTGTCCAGGCATCGATGGAGATCTACCTGGAGGACCCGGTGTGGCGCGTGAGCAGCCCAAGGACATCAAGGCCAAGAAGTTCGTGTCGTTCCTCAACTTCGACGCTGAGATCCGCCGGGTGATCTGCTGGACCAACGCGATCGAGTCCGTGAACGCGCGAATCCCAGGCGGTCAAGGCCCGCGGCCACTTCCCGAACGAGCAGGCCGCGCTCAAGTGTGACTACATGGCGATCGCGAGTTTGGAACCGACCGACAAAGGCCGCAAACGCTGGGTCACTCGTTGGAAGGCCGCCCCGAACGCTTCGCCGTCACCTTCGAAGGCCGCCTGACCCTGACCACCCGATAACTAATCAAGATCGAGTTACACCGTTTTCTAAAGGCTGTTGCAAGAAGGGGGAGTGTCAACTTAACGGCTGATCTTGGTTGTTGAAGTGGTCAGAGGTTGGCAGGGTGAGGCGGCCTTCGAAGGCGATCTGGAAGGCGTTCAAGGGTGCCTTCCAGCGCATGGTCCATCGCTTGCGGCCCTAGCCGGTCGGATCCAGGCTCATCAGCGCCATGAAGACACACTTCAGAGCGGCGGTCTCGTTCGGGAAGTGGCCGCGGGCGCGGACCGCCTTGCGGATGCGGGCGTTGACGCTTTCGATGGCGTTGGTGGAGCAGATGACCTTGCGGATCTCGACGTCGAAGGCCAGGAAGGGCACGAACTCGGCCCAGTTGGTCTCCCACAGCCGCACGATCGCCGGGTACTTGCGCCCCCAGGTCTCGGAGAACTCGTAGAAGCGCTCCAGCGCCGCCTCCTCGGTCGGGGCGGTGTAGACGGGCTTGAGCGCACGTGCGATCTTGTCCCAGTCCTGGCGGGCGGCGTACCGGAACGAGTTGCGCAGCAGGTGGATCACACACGTCTGGACGATGGTGCGGGGCCAGACCGCCTCCACCGCCTGCGGCAGGCCCTTGAGCCCGTCGCAAACCAGCATGAGGACATCGTCCACGCCGCGGTTCTTCAGCTCGGTCAGCACCGCCAGCCAGTGCTTGGCGCCCTCGCCACCATCGCCGGCCCAGATCCCGAGAATGTCGCGGTGACCTTCGACAGTGACCGCCATGACCAGGTAGATGGGCCGGTTGGCGACGTGACCGTCCCTGATCTTCACGTTGATCGCGTCCACGAACAGGACCGGGTACACGGTGAGGCCCTTGGCCGACAGGGACAGCACCATCTCATCCACCCCGGACAGCCGGCGCTGCCGCTTGCGCACCAGCTGGGGCTCGAACGTGCCCGCCACATCGGGCTGCCTGGGTAGCCGAGGGCTTTGATCTCGTTGTACAGGTGCAGGACGGGGACGGCGGGGTCCTCGGCCCGGCGGCGTTTGAGGTGGTCCCGGTAGGGATCGACGAGGGTGGGCCGGTAGAGAGGGGCGCGTTGCAGGCGTTCGGGTTCAGGCACGCGGGCGTAGCGTTTGACGGTGTTGAGGCCCAGGTTCAACCGGCGAGCGCATTCCAGCAGGCCGACGCCCTTGCCGAGCAGCTCGTGGACCTGGTGCCAGCGCTCGCGGGTGGTCTGCGCACGCTTGCCGTCCTTGATCGGGGGACCGGCCTTGGCCCAGCAGGCACTGTGTCCGGCCACTTCTTTCAGCACGGCCTCGCCGAAGATGTGCCACAAGTGCCAGCGATCACCGACCTGGACGGCGTCGGGTAGAGCCCGGCGGATCGCTTCGGCATAGGCGCCCGAGCCGTCCCGGCAGACCACCTGCACCCCGGGATGGGCACGCAGCCAGCCCTCCAAGACATCGGCAGT
The DNA here is from genome assembly GCF_003236395.1 of Nonomuraea aridisoli. Lineage (GTDB taxonomy): Bacteria > Actinomycetota > Actinomycetes > Streptosporangiales > Streptosporangiaceae > Nonomuraea > Nonomuraea aridisoli. The sequence continues at coordinate 13,719 of NZ_POUD01000011.1, forward strand.
ACGGCCGGGCAGCACGTCGATGTGCCGGCGGGTCTCGGCGTCGATGAGCACGGTGGCGTAGCGGTGACGCCGGCGCAGCGCGAAGTCGTCCACACCCAGCACGCGGGGCACCCGCATCGGTGGCAGCGGCAGACGCAGCAGCAGGCGCAGCGCGGTGTGCCGCGATAAGCGCACGGGCAGTGCGGCTAACACCCGTGTACCGGCGCGGCCGGCCAGTTCACGCACCACCGCGCCGATCTGCGCACCCAGACGCGACGTGCGGCGCTGGTAGCGTTCCAGCACCCCAGGCACCTGTTCCCGGAAGGTCTGCCGACAGCCGTGCGTCGGACAGACCAGGCGGCGGATACGCACCATCATCAGCACCCGGCGTCCGTCGATCGGAACGTCGGCCACGCGTCGCTGGTGATAGCCGTGCACACGCGCCGTCTCGACCCCGCAGCCCGGACAAGCGACCGCCGCCCGGAGTTCGGGCACAGATCCGAATCTGCTCACCCTCGTCCGTTACGTCCTCAACGAGGAGCGGCGATAGCCCCGAGAACACCACCCTCACAAGCTCGTCACAGTCGTTCACAACTCAGCGTGACGCTCTAATACCTTCCGTCACCACCGAATCTGCGACAGAGCCGTTTTCTAGACAGACCCGGCTGTATTAGATGATCAGCCCTACGGGCTCGGGAGGCTCAGAGGTCATGAGCGTCATGTCTCCTATGTCACGGTGCGGTCTTACGGGTCGAGGCCTGGTGGAAGGCAGCGGGCGCTGCATGCTGTTAGCGCGGCGATTGGCTGGTGGAGCGGGATACCGCGGAACGCGGCTTATCGTGCGGTAGATCGCTCTGGCCGCCGCCATGAGGCCGTATCGGCGGTATCCGGTAGCGAGGTTGCGCACGATGTAGTGCACACAGATGACCTTGCCGCGGCCGGTGAGCGTCAAGAAGGCCTTTCGATCCTTTTCCTTGGCGTCGACGTCGAAGCCGGCGGCGCTGGCTGCGGTCTCGACCTGGTCCACGGCGTATCCTCCTTGGTGTCCTGCCTTCAGATGTTGTGTGTGGAACGGGTCGGCATGTCGGTTGAGGAATCCCGGCGAGGTAGCGCAGGTGGTCGGACAGGAGGCGGGCGTGAGCGCCGACGTTTTGGAAATCGTTCCAGCGGCGGATCTCACCGGTGCGGAGCTTCCAGGTGCCGTCGGCGAACGTCCAAGCGGCCTGATCACCTATGCGGTCCAGTGCGGCCCAGATGGTGTCGGTGTCCAGCCGGTCGGTGGTGAGGTCGTCCATCAGGACGCCAAGGGAGTGAATACCGGCTCCGTGGGTGAGGCGAGACAGGCGTGGTTCGAGCTTCCATGCGGTGGGCCATCGTTTGGCCACGAGATCCCAGAAGGTGAGCAGGTGGGTGACGGCCTGGTCGACGTTGACGGCGCCGTCGTCTGGGTTCCGGTATTGGTAGAGCGCGCCGTTGTACAGGCTGGCCTCGACCATGCGGAGGACAGCGGTGTCCTGATCCGGCCGTCAGCTTCGGTGGCGGTGCGGATGGCGTGCTCGAAAGTGTTGTTGACGAGGATGAACTGGGCGCGCTGCTCGTCGCGGTCCGCGATGAACCCGACGGCGGCGATCGGCCACTGGTCCAGGTTGGCGCCGCGAATAGCGGCGCTACGCTGTTGGCCGTCCACGATCCAGGCTGGCTTGTCGGCGCTGTCGAGCCCAGGGTCAATGGGGATGCACAGCACACCGAGCGTGGCGTAGTCGACGATCGCTGAGGCGTCGCTCGGCTCGAAGGTCACCTGGTCGTTGAACGCGAGCGTGATCGAGTTGGGCATCAGGGCGTCCGGGGACTCCAGGTAGCGGCGGATGCCCTGAATGTGGTTGTACGTCTCAGGCCGCTGGTAGCCGAGCAGGTTGCCGTCGTCGTCGCGGCGGATGCGGGAGACGGTGGCGAACTCCGGCAGCAGTTTGCCGTCGACGCCGAAGTGGTAAAGAGTGCGGATGCCTTGCCGGATGGCGACTGCGGGCAGCCGTAGCACGTAGGAGTCGGTCATCGTCAGCCTTTCGAGGGGTTGTGTCAGGCCGTCCGGCCCGTGAGAAGCGCAGCGCGAGAGAACGTTCGGACTGCCTCGGACGGACACGCTGTCGAGGTGCCGGCGTTGGGCCATACGTCAGGCGAGGGCTTAGGGCCAGCGGCGGCCGCAAACCTCCGTGGCGGTGTGGCGCAGATTGGGGCTGGCTAGCAGCCCGGCCGGTCAGCAGGCGGTGCCGCACCGGTTGCAGTAGAAGCGCTGGCTCCATGCGGTCGCGGTGCTCGTCGGCGGCCATGTCGAATGCCGGCCAAGGTGACGAGCGATGCGAGGGCGTCGCGGACGATCGGATCGCGGCCAAGCGGCATACGGCGCACGAACACGTTGCCCGACCAGGGCAATCGTCGTGACCGGGCAGACGCCGAAGTCGTCGCAGAACCAGCGAGGTCACCGGGTACCCGCCAGCGGGCGCGCATGTATGCGGCTGAGTCTCGGATCAGGTCAGCCGGGGTCGGCTTGACCGAGGGATGGGCAGGTCCGTCACGGTTCCTCCTGTGTGGCCTTGGCTATGTCGTCGCACAGCAGCGTCCAGGTGAACGCCACTTCGTCAGAGTCGGGCGTCAGGAAATGGATCGAGTCGCCGTCGATGCGGCAATGCTCGGCGCGCGGAAACTCCAGGCGCCCGTTGCGGATGATGGTGCCGTCCGCTGTCGTGACGTCGTAGCTCAAGATGCGGCGCGCCGTCCCCGCCGGCTGAGCCCGCGCCAGGGCATCGCCGTGACCGCCGGCTGAGCCCGCGCCAGGGCCTCCACGAGCGGGGCCGAGGTCGGCCGGGGGCGTCCCGCCTATCATCAGGTGGGTGCGCAACCCGCCCTACATCTGTGCCCTCGACGCCGCGATGGACGTCATCGGGGGCAAGTGGAAAGCGCTGACCCTCTGGGCGTTGAACGATCGGCTCCGTCGATTCGGCGAACTGCGCCGCAGCCTCCCCGGCGTCAGCGAGAAGGTGCTCGCCCAGCAGCTACGCGAACTCGAGGCGGACGGGATCGTCCGGCGGACCGTGTTCGATGAGACACCGCCCCGAGTCAAATACGAGCTGACAGACGAAGGCGTCGCGCTCTACGCGCCGCTCGCCGCCCTGGGAGAGTGGGCGGTCCGGCGTATGCGCGACCTCGACATCGTCCCCTCCCATGGCAAGGAGTAACCCGTGCCGGTCCTTGCGGCCGCGCGAATCGGCCGCCCAGGTGGCGTTGGCGATGCGGCTACGCCGACGCGGTCAGCGGCCCTCGTCCATGGGAAGGTCTCCGGCGGATGGGCTGGAGGTCAGGCGTGGCGTTGGTCCGGCAGGGGGACGATGGAACGGATCTTGCCGCCGGCGGACTGCCGCGGCCCCTCGGCGTCCCGTTCCACGGTCACGTGGGCGAGCTTGTTGTCGGCCAGCAGCTCGGTCAGGCGGCGTCGCAGGTCGAGCCAGACGTGCTCGGCGTCCATCCCGTCCGCGGCTCGCAGGCGGACTCGCAGGCTCGTGGGCGTCTCCTGCACGATCTGGAACAACGCCACGCCGCGCACCCTCTCGGCGGCCGTCTCCAACGCCAGGGGCGTGATCCGGACGGCGTCGCCGTGCTCGGACGGGAAGGTCAGCACGTCGGCGGCGCGACCCTGGACGCGGATCGCCGGCAGCGGGTTCCCGCAGGGGCACGGATCGGGGCGTCGCAGCACCCTGTCGCCGAGGTCGTAGCGGATGATCGGCTGTACTCGTTTGTAGAGGGTGGTCACCAGAACGGTGTGCGAGAGCTCCCCGGGCGGGGTCGGCCGGTGCTCGGCGTCGACGGGTTCGAACACGACCCAGTCGCTGTGCACGTGCAGCCAGTCTTCGGCGCAGCTGTAGGCGAAGCAGGGGGCTTCGTTGCTGCCGTAGTAGTTGACCAGTTTGGCGCCGAAGGCGCCGGCTATCCGCGGGTAGTCGGCGGCGGCCAGTCCTTCGGCGCCTACCGTGACGATGGCCGGTTTGATGCGCAGCCGGCCGGCCTCCTGCTCGCGGGTGAGCAGGGCGGCGACGCTGGCGTAGCTCTCCAGCACCGCGGGCCGCAGGTCGTTGAGCTCGGCCACCAGGTCGGGCAGGGGGGTGTGCACCGACATCACCCGGGCGGTCCTGGAACGGCGCGGGTGGGTCTTGACCTGTCGCATCTCGATCGCGTACGCGCCGAAGTGCCCGCCGGTCGCGACGATCTTGGCCGTCCGGCCGCCCGTCGCGAGTATGCGGAGCAGGACCCGCGGCGTGAACGCCGGGCTCAAGGCCCGCAGCGTCAACGCGATCGCGATGTTCATGCAGTCGGCGTCGAGCACGTAGATGCCGCGGCGGCCGGTCGTGCCCGAGGTCGTGGTCAGCAGGTATTTGCCGAGGAAGCGGTCGCCGGCCAAGCTCGGGTCGTTGACGAAGGCGTCCGCCTTGGCCAGCGTGATCTCGCGGTCGGTGGCCCAGTCGTCGAACCGCTCCATCAGCTTCTCCTTGTCGGTGACCGGCAGCGCGTGCGGGTCGTCGACGTGGTTGGGCAGATGTCGGTAGAGCTGCTGGTAGTAGGGCGAATGCGCGCGGGCGTGGCGGACCAGTTCGGCGAAGCGGGCGCGGCGGCGGGCGGCGATCGCCTCGGGGCCCTGCCGGAGCGCCTTACGGGCATCGCGGATCAGGCCAAGGGTGCTCATCTCTGCGTTCTCCTCTGGTGTTCGGCGTTTCCGCCGCCGGGGGCTGGTACCGCGGCGGCGCGGCTCACTCGTGCTTCGGCTGTCGTACGGCGTCCCAGGCGGCTTGGGCGCCGTCGAGCAGGGTGTCGTCGGTGTAGAGGCCGCGGGTGAACAGTTCGAGCGTGGGCCGCGTCATGCGGTGGAGCACTTCCGGGCCGAACTCCTCGTAGCCGAGCGCCCGCGCCAGGGGCCGTGCCATCGTCAGCATGGAGAGGCTGATCAGGACGTTGAGCACGGCCAGCGCCCGCACGTCGGACGACGGGCGCACGGTGCCATCGGCGATCCCGGCGCTGAAGAGCGCCTCCGCCTCGTCCACCAGGGTTCTCGCGAACGTGTCGGCGGCGGCTGAGTCTTCCTCGACCGCGCGGACCATGTAGCGCACGTGCAGCCGGTATTCCTCGGGGTCGGACAGGAATTCCCCCAGCAGGTTCCGCGCCGTGCCGGGTCGTGCGTCGCGGGTCCGGCGGACCAGGACGCGCAGGACGTGGTCGTCGCAGGCGCTTCGCAGCCCCTCCTTGCTGCCGAAGTGGTGGAAGACCAGGCCGACGCTGACCCCGGCCGCCGCCGCGATGGCCCGCACGTTCGCCTTCCTGAAGCCGTCGCGGGCGAAGTGGGCGATGGCGGCGTTGCGGATCCGGGCCTGGGCGGTGAGGTCGTCGGCGTGGAGGTCGTCTCCTGAACTCATGTTCAGCATACTAATCATCGGTTCAGTCTTCCGGCAAAGCGGGGCGATCGTCAGCAGACCGAAGGCCGGGAGCTACCGGACGGCGGGCGGCAGGCCGGCCATCGCCGCCTCGGCGGCTCGGGTGACGGCCTCGGGCATGGGGAGCGCGGCGTCGCCGCGCCGGAGGTTGGCCAGGGCGACGCCGATCACCGCGCCGACCACGGACCCGATGACGGCGTGCGCGCCCAGTTCGTCGAGCTCGTCGGGGAACGCCTCGGCCAGCGCGTCGGCCCACTCCCGCTGAACGTCGAACAGCCGCCGGAGCGCGACCGCGCGCAGCGCGGGCTCGGTGGCGATGAGCCGGGCCCGGATCGCGACCAGCTCGTCGTCCGGGGGGATGCTCCACTGCTCGGAGACCGCGAGCCGGTCCATGCCGCGCATGAGCACCTCGCGCAGCGGCTCGCCGGGCCGGCGAGCGGCGATGATCTCGCGCATCGCCGCGACTCGTTCGGGCTGGTCGGCGAAGACCAGGTCTTCCTTGGCGGGGAAGTACGCGAAGAACGTCGCGGGCGACAGCTCCGCGGCGGCGCAGATGTCGGCGACCGTGGTCGCGTCGTAGCCGTTCTCGGCGAAGAGCCGCAGCCCCGTCTCGATCAACGTGCGTCTGGTCCGCAGCTTCTTGCGCTCGCGCAGCCCGAGAGAGGTGTCCATGCCGGCCAGCCTACCGGACTCCCTCTGAATTCAGATACAGTCAAAAGTCAGAGAGACTCTGACTTTGGAGGAGCTATGGAAATTCTGCGTGGCACCACGGCGTTCGTCACGGGCGGTTCGCAGGGCATCGGCCTGGGCATCGCACGGGCTCTCGCCCGTCGGGGCGTCCGGCTCGCCCTCGCCGACATCGACCCGCGGGGGCTCGCCGACGCGACGGCGGAACTGGCCACGCTCACCCGCGTGGAGCCCTTCGAGCTGGACGTACGCGACCGCACCGCCTTCGCCGCGGTCGCCGACGCGGCCGAACGCCGCCTCGGCCCGGTCACGCTGCTGGTCAACAACGCGGGAGTCAACGTCGGCGCGTTCCAGACGATCGCGAAAGAGGTCACGTACGAGGTGTGGGACTACGTGGTCGGCGTGAACCTCGACGGCGTGAACAACGGCGTGACCACCTTCCTGCCCCGCATGCTCGGGCACGGCGGCCTCGCCCACATCGTCAACACCGCCTCCGCCGCCGGCCTCGTGGTCTTTCCCGAGCGCAGTTCCGGCTACACCTACCACGCCTCCAAGTTCGCGGTCGTCGGGCTGACCGAGGCGCTGCGCCGCGGCTTGCGGGACGAAGGCCACCAGGTCGGGGCGAGCGTGCTCATCCCGGGCCTGGTCGCCACCCGCGTGGCCGCCAACAGCCTCAAGACGGCGCCCGAGACCGCCATCCCCGCAGCCGACCGCGAGCGCCTGGCCGAACTGGCCGGCACGGGCGATGCCGCGCTGGCCAGGTACGGTCGCGACATCGACACGGTCGGCGAGATGGTCGTCGACGGCGTCCGCGAGGACCGCCTCTACATCCCGACCGACCGGCTGGCCGCCGACGCGCTCGCCCAGCGCACCCAAGCCCTGTTGGAGGCCATGCCGACCGGACGCAGCCCCTACGACGACGCGCTCGACACCGCGATGAAGGCCCGGCGCGGCGGCTCCTGACAGGAGCCGGGGCCACTGCGCGGGGCCGGTCCGGGAGCGCGTGCGCCGGCTCGGAGCCGCCGAGTGGGCTTCGTCACACGGCCGAACTGTCACATTCGTACGGCCCTGACCCGTCCAGCTTACCGAGGCGGCGGCCGGCCGCCGCCTCGACCCCTCGACCGCTTTCCGCTGAACGGAGCCGTACGCATGGTCATCGCCTACGTCGTCGTCACCGCCATCACGATCGTGCTCAACGCCTGGGCCGCCATCGCCGACTTTGCCAGGGCCAAGGTCGTCCTGGCCAACTCCGATGCGGTGGGCGTCTCCCACTCGTGGATTCCGCTGCTGGCCGCGCTGAAGGCGGCCGCGGCGGCCGGGCTGCTGCTCGGGCTCCTCGGCGTCCGGGTCATCGGCGTCGCCGCGGCGGTCGGGCTGGTGCTGTTCTTCACCGGCGCGGTCGCCCTCCACGTCCAGGCCCGCGTGTTCTTTCCCAACATCGCCTTTCCCGGGGTCTTCCTGGCGCTGGCCATCGCGTCTCTCGTCCTCGCCGCCGCGCAGTGAACGGGCACGGTCCCCGCGCCGTCCCGTGCGGCCGGCGGCACAGGACGGCCGCCGCCCGCTCCGGAGCGGTCCCGGCCGGTCAGCCGCTCCGGAGCGCGTTCACGGCCCGCCGGACGTCGCCGTCGTCGTTGAAATGGTGAAAGCCGACCCGGAGCCGGTCGCCGAGCAGGGTCGCGCGGACGGCGTCCCGGGCCAGCCGCGCGGCCACGGCGTCCGGGTCGGCGACGCGCACCACGGCGATGTGGCTCTCGCCGGCTTCGGTCAGCACCTCGGCGCCCAGGTCGGCCGCCTGCGCACAGAAATGCGCGGCGAGGTCCGTACAGTGCCGCTCGACCTGTTCGGCGTCGAGCCGAAGCAGCAGGTCGAGCGCCGGCAGGGCACCCACCCAGGCCAGCCAGGCGGGCGAGGTGTCACACCGAGCCGCCCCCTCGGCCGGCCGCAGACTCCCGCCGAAGTACCCGTACGGCGTTGGGGTCGACCGCCAGCTCGGCAGCAGCGGCGCCAGCTCCTCGGCCCGGCCGGGGGAGGTGACCAGCCAGGCTGCGCCCCGCGGGCACAACATCCACTTGTAACCGTGAACCGCCAGGTAATCGGGCCGCACCTCGCCCATGTGCAGCCTGAGCACGCCCAGCGACTGGGTCACGTCGACGAACAACCGGGCGCCCACCTCGTCCGTGGCCCGGCGGAGCGCCACCAGATCGGCGCGGTGGCCGTTCAGCGACAGCACCTCGCTCACCGCCAGCAGCACGGTCCGCTCGTCGAGCGCCGCCACCACGTCCTCGGTACGGGTGCGGCCGTCCCGCGCCGGCACCAGGACGACCTCGTGGTCACCCCCGTGCAACTGCCGCCAGGGGAAGAGGTTGCTGCGGAACTCCTGGGCCGGCACGACGATCCGGCCGGGCGGGAGCGATTTCGCCACCGTGGCCGCGGCCTCGGCGACCGACCCCATGACGGCGATCCGCTCCTCGCCGACACCGAGGAGCCTCGCGACGGCGCTCTTCGTGGCGGCGGGCGCCAGGTCCCAGTCGGACCAGCGGAACTCGCCGGCCAGCCAGGCGTCCAGGGCCGACCGCAGCGCCCGCACCACACCGGCCGCCGCCGGCGCGCAGGCCGCCGTGTCCAGCCACGCGCGCTCGCGCAGCGCAGGGAACTCGGCGCGGAACCCCTCCCGCGTCAGCATGCGTGTCCTCCCTCAGCCGCCCATGACCGCGACGCCGTCGATCTCCACCAGCAGGTCCGGCCTGGCCAGGCCCGCGACGACGGCCAGCGAATGCGCGGGCACGTCCCCCGCCGGATACCACCGGTCGAACAGCTCGTCCCGGGCCCGGTAGAACCCGGGCAGGCTGCCAGTGCCCGCGACGAACGTCGACAGCCTTACCACCGACTCCGGCCCCCGCCCCAGCGTGCCGAGCAGGTCCGCCACGGCCAGCAGCGCGCGCCGGGTCTGGGCGTACGCGTTACCAGCCGGTTCGCCGGCCCGCACACCCACCTGACCCGAGATGAAGATCAATTCCGCGCCGGCCGGCACGACGGCCAGCTGCGAATACCGCCCGATGGGCGCAGCGACCCCCGCCGGGCTGAACCGACGAACCGCGGCCATGTCTCCTCCCATCCACGCCTTTCCGGGAGCATGGCGGGCCACCTCAGCCCCTTCCACGCCACGACCGCCGGATTCCGGATAGTCGAAAACCCTCTTGCTCCGGAACCCGTCATGGAGGAGTCACGATGACCGAGCCCTTCACCGCCGACGACGACGGCGTGCTCCAAACCCTGGTACGCGGGCTCGACGTCCTGCGGACCGTTGCCGACATGGACGGCCAGGCCACCGCCAGGACCCTCAGCCAGCGGCTCGGTCTCAGCCTCAGCCGCTGCTACCACATACTCAGGACCCTCAAGGCCACCGGGCACATCACGCGACTGCCGGGCGGAAAGCTCGGCATCGGACCCGGGGGCGCCGCGCTCGGACGGCGGCTGCACGCCGGCTTGGAGCCGCCGCCAGAGCTGTCCGCCGTCCTCACCCGCCTCCACCTGCGAACTCGGGAGACCGCCTACGTCAGCGGCTGGGTCAACGGCGACATCACACTCCTGCGGTTCGTCTCCGCGGAGCGAGCGCCCGGCATCGGCGGGCTCGACGTCGGGTACACCGGGGACGTCCACGCCCGCGCCTCGTGCAGGGCCGTGCTCGCGCACCTGCCGCCCGAACAGGCCGACGCCGTGCTCCGCGGCGACCGCCTACGGCGGCTCACCCCGCGCACCCAGTGTGACCCCGACCTCCTGCACGCCGACCTGACCGCCATCCGGCGGCGAGGCCACGCCGTTGACCTGGAGGAGTTCCGGCCGGGCCTGTGCTGCGCGTCCGCGCCGTACTTCGACCGCGACGGCCGGCCGGCTGGGTCCTACACGGTCTCGGCGCCGGCCGCCCGTTTCGGCCGCTCCCAGCGCGACCTCGTCGCCGCCGTACAGGAGGCCGCCGCCGTGGCGACCAACCTCATCGCCGGACGCGGACCCGGCCGCCCGGCCGGTGTGACGCCGGAACGGCGGACCCGGGCCGGTTGATCGCCGCCCTCCTGGCCGTGCTACTGGCCGGCCAGGAGAGCAGAACCGGCGGTGCTCGTCGTGGCTCGGACGGGCTCTCCGAGCGCGCCCCGCCACCGGGCCGCCGGGGGCGGCGACACCTGCGGACGCCGGTCACGGGGTCGCCATCGCTCTCACTCCCTCGCGGTAGGTGGGGAAGGCCGGGTCCCAGGCGAGTTCGGTTGTGGCCTTGGCGTTCGCGACCCTGTAGGAGCCCGTGAAGACGGGGTGCAGGTACGGCATGGCCCTGAACACCCACGCGGGCACGGCCCTGGGAGTGGGAGCGCCGAGGGCCCGGGCGACCGCGCGGCAGTAGTCGCGCCAGCTGGCGGGCTCGTGGTCGACGATGTTGTACGCCTGGCCGGGGCGGCCGCGTTCGAGGGCGGCGAGGGTGGCGGCGGCCGCGTCCAGGACGTGGACGCGGGACATGAGACCGCCCTCGGGGATGGGCAGCCGCCCGCGCCGGATCCGCTCGGCCGTCGGATCGCCGGAGGCCCCGTAGAAGACGCTGAAGCGCAGGGCGCGGGCGATCGGGACGCCGACCGCGCCGCTAGACGAGTAAGTCCTAAATCGGGTCAGTGGTCGTAGGCGATCAGTGATCGGGTGATGGGCTGGCCGGTAGCGCGGTTGTGCCAGATGGCGGCGGCCAGGGCCAGGATGCGCTGGGCGATGCAGGCCCCGGACCCCTGTCACGGTGCGTGCGCCATGGAGTTCGAGGTCGAGTTGTTCTTTGAGGGTGTCGTTGACCGATTCGATGAGCTGGCGGATCGGCTTCAGCAAGTGCTCGCCGGGGTGAGGTGTGCGATTGCGGTAGGACGGACGCAGCAGCCGCGCACCTCGTTCGGCCAGGAATGCGTCCAGCTCGGCGGAGACGTATCCCTTGTCGGCGACGATGAGCAGGCTGATCCGGCGCGCTGGCCGCGCCTGCCGTACGCGCTCCTGCCATGGGCCGGCCTCGTCACGGTCGGCGAGCAGGTAGGCCCAAACGGGTGTCAGCGATCGTGTTTGTTGGCGCCAGAGGTGCAGGAGCTCCTGTAGCCGGCGTATGCACTCCTGTGGAGCTGTCTATGCTCTCGTCCGTGATCAAGTATCGGGTGGGTTGGACGTGGTTCGGCGGCGGGTTGACATTGAGCGGAGCGGCACTGACGGGATGGGCGTACGTCCTCTGGCACTCGGCGGCACGTGACGCGGACCCGCCGGGTCTCATGACGGTGCTGTTCATCGGAGCGGCGCTGCTGTTCATCGGACTGGTCGTGGCGCAGGTCCAGGTAGTGGTCACGACCGCGGAGCTCGCGCGAGCCGAAGGCCCGGCGGTGGACAAGGCCAAATGGATGGTGAACCAGGCGGCCGTGATCGTGCGTCGCCGGGCGTGGATATGCGCGGCGGCGATGGCAATCCTGGCGTTCGGCGGCGGGCAGCGGGCCTTCGCAGCGATCGGGTCGGGGTTCCCCGAGTTCCGGGACTTCGCCTTCGTCGTGGGCGCGACGATCACGCTGATCGGGCTGACGCTGCATGCGAGTGGCACTCCTGATCACGGTTCGGCCGCTGGGAAGGTCGTGATGGCGGGGGCGGGCATGGGCACGGCGGCGGCCGTGATGGCGTTGACGTATGTCGCTGCCACGATGCCCCTGTGGACCGAGGCCACCACGGCGAACGAGGCCGCGCGGCCCGCGGCGGTTCCGGAGACGGTGGGTAAGGTCGCCTGGCGATGGAAGCCACCGGAGGGCGTCCGCGAGCCCGATGTCGTCCCGGCCGGCGGCGGCGTCGTGGTGCAGGTCCCCGACGGCGTCGTGGCATTGGACACCACAACCGGCCGCGAACGATGGCACTATCGCCGGCCTGGAGCGCGGGCATACGACGTCAAGGCCTCTCCCGACGGTCGCACGGTGGCCATCGCGTTCTGGCCGGGCGAGAAGGCGGCAAATCAGGCCGACCACCTCGTGGTGCTGGACGCGGCGACCGGCGAACTGCGGGCCGTACATCCTGACGCATGGGGAGACATTGCCTATTACGCGCAAGACTTACTGTATGGCGTGACGAAGTGGCATGGCCTGTTCGCGCTCGGGCAGGACATCGCCGTTACCTGGTCAGAGGACGGATTCCGCGTCACCGGATGGGACCTGGACACCTCGAAGGCGCGGTGGCAGCACACGCTTCCCGAGAGCTGCGTCGAGGCGCCGAGCGTGCTCGATTACCCTCGTAACGCCATGCCTGTCATGCTGCGCGACGTGGTAGCCGTGGCCGCATTCTGCGGGCAGGACCTCGACGACAAGCTCCGTCGAGGCCAGCTCGGCCCCGTCGAGCTGCAGGTCACCGTGCTCGGCCTGGACCCGCAGACCGGATCTGAGGTGTGGCGGCACCAGCGGACGGCAAAGATCGACCTGCGGTTCGTCCACCTACTGCCCTCGGTGGACGCGCAGGCGGTGGCCGTGACCTGGCGCGGCGAGAACCAGCCGAAGGACTATGGGATGGTGCTCGCTCAGGCCGACGGGCGGGTGCTCACGGACGACCGCGCCGGGCTCGACGGGTGGGACTTGCGCACCGCGCCATTCACCGGCGAGGGGTCCCTGACCCTTCCCGACAGCGAGAAGTCCTCGGACTACCGCTGGGAGCCGTTCGAGGCAGGTGAGGTGAGGACGGCCTCGGTATCGGTCGTCGGCCTGGCCCGGGAAGTGCCCCACCCCACGGCGGACCTCCCACTGGCACGAGCTGTGGTCACGACGAGACCGGATCCGTCCGGCGCGGGCGTCGTGGTCCTCCTCACGCCGTGGGACACCGGAGACACGCGACGCATCCCGGTAAACTTCGCCTCGCCAGGTGATCCTGTGTCGCTGCTGCTCGCGCCCGGTGCGGTCGTGGTCGTTTCAGGCGGTGACACGATGGTTGTTGGCCTGACCTGATCGGGCCACTCCGGCCCCGACGGTTTGCTTCCAAGTTCGGCGGAGTTGCGCCACGGGGGCGAGCAGCATGACATCACAGGCCGGGCGTGCAAATAAAAGCCTCTGGCGCCGCCGTTTGCGGGTGGGCTGTCCCCTCGCTGAGCCGGTCAGATGCGCACACCGCCGATGGATCAGCAGGTGTGGTCGTGTCTGCGCCGGGGCCTGCGCGCCCGTGTAGGCATGACCGGGAACCGCATGCCATTGACGGGAAGCATCCGTTCGGCGAGGTAGCCGTTCTCCCTACGTCAGCAGCCGCTTCAGGGCCGATCTGCTCGGTCGCTTCACCACGCAGGTATGGCCGGTCGGCGGACCGGCGCCACAGAGCCGGAACCGATCCTTCCAGGCCGAGGTCGTGGATTGCCACTGCCTCCACGGCGAGACACCGCACCCGACACGGTACGAAACCGGACAGCAGCCCGGCTACCGACGCCGTAATGTCGTCGAGCGCTGTTTCAACTGGCTCAAGCAGTTCCGCGGACTGGTCGCCCAGATAAGACCGCCACGTCCTTCACTGCAGTCGTCACCATTGATCGCACTAGACGAGTAAGTCCTAAGTCGTTTGGAGTGCAGGTACGACGAAGGGTGTCGAGGATCGATGTGTGACGAACGACCTCAACACCCTTCTGACCGCACTGTACGTGAGGATCGACGACTGGCTGGGCGAATCACCCCGGCTAGGACGACCACCTCGACTGACCGATGCCGAGCTGCTGACTTTGGCGGTGGCCCAGGTCCTGCTCGGCGTGCACTCCCAGGCTCGCTGGCTGCGCTACGTCCCCGCACATCTGCCCGGCGCCTTTCCGTACCTGCCCGGCCAGTCCGGCTACAACAAGCGCCTGCACAAGGCCTTGCCCCTGCTCAAACGAGCGATCCGGGCCCTGGCCTGTGACACCGACCTGTGGGATGACCCGATCTGGGTGGCCGACTCCACCCCGGTCGAGTGCGGTCGATCCCGCCCCACGGCCCGCCGTTCCGAGCTCGCGGGGTGGGCCGGCTACGGCTACTGCCGCTCCCACTCACGCTGGTTCTGGGGCCTGCGCCTGCATCTGATCTGCACCCCAGCAGGACTACCCGTCACGTGGGCCCTGGCCACCCCGAACATCGACGAACGCCAGGTGCTGATGGCCCTCATCGAACACGACCCGAATCTCGTGGCCGAGCGCCCCGGCCTGCTCATCATCGCCGACAAGGGATACATCTCCGCCGAACTGGACGCCTTCCTGGCCGAACGCGGGGTACGGCTGTTACGCCCGTCCTACCGCAACCGCACACCCCGCCCCGGCGAGCACCTGCTCAAGCCCATCCGCCAGCTCATCGAGTCCGTCAACGACACACTCAAAGGCCAACTCGACCTGGAGCTTCACGGCGCCCGAACCGCCATCGGCGTCGGAGCCCGCATCGCCCAGCGCATCCTGGCCCTGACCGCCGCCATCTGGCACAACCGCAACACCGGCCAGCCCATCACCCGATCACTGATCGCCTACGACCCGCACTCGTCTCCGTCGCAGATGCCGGCGGAGGTGGAGGTGCTGGTCTGTGAGTTGCGGCGTCAGCATCCGCGGTGGGGTCCGGTCCGGTTAGCGCATGAAGCCGGGCGACGCGGTATCGATCCGCCGCCGTCGCGGATGGGCGTGTATCGGGCGCTGAAGCGTCACGGCCTGATCGAGCCGGGTGCGGGACGGCGCAGGAAAGTCTTCCGGCGTTGGCAGCGTGAAGCACCGATGGAGTTATGGCAGCTGGACATCGTCGGCGGCGTGTTCTTGGCGGACGGGCGTGAGGTCAAGGTGGTCACCGGTGTCGACGACCACTCACGTTTCTGTGTGATCGCCAAGGCGGTGGTGCGGGCCACCGGCCGGGCGGTCTGTCTGGCCTTCACCGAGGCGCTGCGGGCGTTCGGGGCTCCGGGTGAGGTGCTGACGGATAACGGCAAGCAGTTCACCGCGCGGTTCGGCCATGGCGGTGAGGTGTTGTTCGACCGGATCTGCCGGGACAACGCCATCGTGCATCGGCTGACTCAGCCGCGTTCACCGACGACGACGGGCAAGGTGGAGCGTTTCCATCAGAGCATGCGCCGCGAGCTGCTGGACGGTGCCGGACCGTTCGAGGACCTGGCCGCGTTTCAGGCGGAGCTGGATGCGTGGGTGGAGCATTACAACACCGCCCGGCCGCATCAGAGCTTGGACATGGCGGTGCCCGCCGACCGGTTCACGCCGGTGAGCCCAGCTGAGCGGGAGCTGCTGCCGCTGCGCCTGCCGACCATCCTGACCGCCCAGCCGGACCCAGCGCCTGCCGTGGACGACGCGCCAGACGATGCGGCGGCCGATGCCAGTGCTGCGGCGCCGGAGCGCCGCAAGAGCAGCAACGAAGGCATGCCGGTGGCCGAACAGCCGACGCGACCGGCGGCGTGGTCGGGCGGGCCGATCGAGTTCGAGCGTGTGGTGCCGGCCAGCGGCAACCTGGGCGTGGCGGGTAAGCAGTTCTGGCTCGGCCCGGCCCGCGCCGGTCAGGTGATCACCTTCTGGGCGGATGTGAACGTGATCCATCTGCTGGTCGGCGGGGTGCGGCTGAAGAGCCTGCGTTCGCACCTGTCGACCAACGATCTGGCCCGCCTGTTCGCCGGTGGTGGCCGTGCGGCGGGGCCGTCGCCGCTGCCGCAGGCCGAGAGTGACGCGGTGGTGGAGGTGGAGCGGACGGTGAACAAGTACGGCATGGTCAGCCTGGCCGGCCGCTATCTGCTGGCGGCCGAGATCCTGGGCGGGCGCCGGGTCACCATCCGGATCGAGGAGAAGACCTTGATGTTCCTCGACCCCGACACCCGGCAGCTGCTGCGCACCCGCCCGAACCCGCTGATCTGGGCCAAGTGCCTGCAACTGCGCGGCGCCCGCCCGGCAGGCCCGCCGCCGGTCCCGGCACGGTCACCGATCACGGTGCAGCGCCGCGCGAACTCCTTCGGCGTCATCATGGTGGCCCGGCAGACCGTCTCCCTGGGACGGCTGTATGTCGGCCGGGTCGTCACCGTGCATGTCAGCGACACCACGCTGACCATCGATCTCAACGAGGGTCCGCGCACGGTGCATCGCACCACCGATCTACCGGTCCGCAACGTCAAAGCTCATCGGCCCCGCAAGGTCGACCATGTTTCCTAGATCACCTGTCGTGGATGTCATGGGACAGAAACGTCAGGCGTCTCATGGGACTAGACACATGCCGGACGTGGATCCAGCCGAGGCGCCGGGGGGATGCTTGGACGGCGAACGCAGGTCAGCTGATCGGCGTTCTCGGCAACCGCCTCGGGTGCACACGGCCGGGATTTCTCGATAAGCCACGAGCCGCTGGTCAGAGTGATTCGTCTCGGGTAGTCCATCGAGCCGCGTCAGATCGTCGCCACGCGACGAGGAGTGCCCAGACGACGTAGAGTGCCTTCGCCGCACCGGCGATCGAGCCCAACTTGCGGTGCCTAGGTCGCCTGGTTCGTGGATGTCAGCCGTACTCGGTCGATCCAGGACAGGAGGTATCCGTGCGCAGCGCGACGGTGTCTCTCCGTCACTCGCTTGGCGACTGGACGGTTCAAGTTTCGTGCGGCGGCGGGCCTTCGGTCTGCGGACCGCCGGGAAGGAGATGCTCAAGACCAACGACGCCGAAATATCCGGGGAAGAGGAACTGGATGAACCAGGAGGCCATCAGCCGCGGCGGATAGGGGACGCCGCGCTCCAGCCACCAGGCGACCACGCCGAGGAGCAATTCGACGGCGAAGACGGGGACCAGTTCTGGAGGCATCGGGGCCTCCCGAGGCGTGGAACTTTCGGACGTTGGCGGCCACTCGCGAGGTGACCAGGCGCCGTCGGTCGCGGCGTCGATCCGAGCGCGGACGAGGGGAACCAGCAGCCCGCGCACCCGCATCATGAAGCGCCGGTTGCGAGAGTAGCCAAGAAGCGGACGATACAGCCGGTGATGCCGTGCGAAGTGCTCGAAGAGGCGTTCCCCGCTCTCGATCCTGGAGTCGAGGTCGACCGGTGCCGACCCGCCGAGGATCGGGGCCATCCGGCCGGTTTCCGCGGCCACCTGCACGAGGACGTCTACGGCGAGGTCCTCTTTGTCTTCGTAGTGGCGATAGAAGGTCGCGCGGTTCACCTCGGCCAGGGCTGCTATGTCACCGATCGTGATCGCTTCATAACCATCGCGATCCGCAAGTTCCAGGATCGCGGCACGGAGTCGTTGGCGCGTTCGCTGGACTCTGATGTCACCATGCGGCCGCGACGGCAAATTATGCGACATTAGATCCTATCTGTTGCATATGCAGCATTTGCCGCACCTTTGTTGATTGATCGCCAGCCTACGATCAACCTACGCTGCTCGGGACACACCACCCAGGTCCACTAGAGAGTCGAGAACCGATGGCTGACGACGTTGCCCCGTTCAACCGGCTGAATTTCAGTCCTGACGCCGCACTGGACTTTCAGTACATGCGAACGCTCGCCAGTGCACCGTACGGTGGAGCCTCCCCGGGAGAGGTCCTGCATGTCGCGCGCCAGGCGCCGCCGAGTGGCGGCGATCGCGACAGTTACATCAACGCTTGGGCCGAACTGGGACAGCGGGTCGCCGCGCAGGCAAGAGAGGCGCTGGCCGCGGGACGACATGCCACCGCACGCCAAGCATTTCTGCGAGCCTACAACTACCTGCGCGCGGCCGAGTTCTATTTCCCGGCGACTCAGGCGGCCCAGCGCCGAAGGTTCTACGAGGAGAGCCTCGCGCAGTTCGACGCTGCCGCGCAGCTCATGACGCATCCGGCCGAGAAGATTTCGATCCCTTACGAAAACGGCGTGGCACTACCTGGCTACCTGTTCGCCGTCGCCGACGATGGCAAGCCACGGCCGACAGTGATCGCCTGCGGTGGCATGGACGGCGCTGGGGAGGAGATGTACCTGCTTGGCGGGGTTCCCGACGCGATCAGGCGAGGTTTGAACGTCATCGTCTTTCACGGTCCCGGTCACCGCGGCCTGCAACTGTCACATCCGGAGTTGGCTTTCCGGCCGGATGCGGAGGTGCCACTGAGCGCAGTCGTGGACTACGCCCTCAACCGCACGGCTGTGAACGGCGATCGGCTTGCCTTGTATGGGCTCAGCTTCGGCGGCTACCTCGCTCCCCGCGCGGCGGCCCACGACCGGCGTATCAAGGCGCTGGTGGCCAATTCCCCGCAGCGTGATCTACTGGGCTTGGTCCTGGGGGCGACCACCGGTGGCTCGTACGACGATCCATCGGAACGGGTCAGGCGCGCCAGCTGGAGTACACAAGCCATGATCGAGAACTACCTGCTGTGGAACCACGGCGTGACCTCACTGGATGCGTTCCTGACGCACGCCGCGAACTTCAGCCTGGAAGGAATGGAGGAGCAGATCGCCTGCCCGACGCTCAGCCTGGTTGCCGAGGGCGAAACCCAGACGGCGCTGGCACAGGCCCACCGATTCCACCAGGCGCTGCGGGCCCCCAAGCACTTCGTGTCCCTCACGACTGCGGACGGCGCCGATCACCACTGCGGCGTCAGCAACGTCGCTCACACGTCCGCGCTGGTCTACGACTGGATCGCCCAGCAACTGCGCCAGGCATAACAGGATCAGTCAGTCGGCCCCGGCGATGAGCAGACGAGCTGCGTCGCACGCTGTCGCACGGTTCACCGATGGCCTCGCTCGATCGGTGGTGGCGGTGTTCGACGGTGCGGACGTCCACGCTACCGGTCCGCACCGCTCGGGGGAGTGGCTGGACCGGCCTGGTCGGCGAACACCGCCACCGGGCCATCGGGTTGGCATGATCCCCCCTTGAGCCGGAGGTCTGTACCCTCACGCGGGGCGGGGCCGGTTCCCAGGGAGCGGCGGCTTATGGTGGGGAGAGCGCCATCAAGCCGAATCGTGTTTCGGAGGAGGCCGCGATGAGGGAGCAGTTCGTCTGGGTGACGACGCGCCGGATCAGGCCGGGCACGCTGGAGGAGTTCGAACGGGCGTGGCGCCCGGATCCGTACCCGCGGGGCCTGCGCCAGGCGTACGCGTACTGGTCCGAAGACGGGCAGGAGATCACCGGGGTGTCGTTCTGGGACTCCAAGGAAGACTGTGACGCCTGGCGTACGTCCGAGGGCGAGGCGCACCGGCGTGAGGTCATGGCACCGTACGTCGTCGAGGAGCGGGAGGGCTTCTACCGCGGCCGCGAGCTCGCCGTCCCCGTTCGTTAGCGGTGCCGGCGGTGCCGCTCTGGACAGGGTGACCAGCACCGTCACCACCGGACCCGCGGCGAGTGCGCCCGCACCGGCCTCGACCGCGCCCGTTCAGGGTGAGAGCGAGCCTTCCCCCAGCCAGGGGGAGAGCTCACCGCTGGCGCCGGCCGAACCGGGTGGCGTCCTGGTCGACTTCCGCCGAGCTGACGCGCGCCGGCAGAAGGACGGCTTCACCTTGGACCTGGGCGACGCCAGGGAGTTCTACATCACCGACATGCAGGGCGACGACAAGGTCCGCGGCGGCGCCGGCGCATGCAGGTCATCGAGACGCAGAGAGCCGCCGTCGTGCACGCGCTTCTGCAGAGGAGGCCCGCGAGGAAGCGAGCCACGACCTGGAAAGCTCCCAGGACGCACGGGTCTCCCGGCTCGAGCGGACAACAGGCATGAGCTCCTCCACGCGCGTCGTGCTGGGCCGTCACCCCGGCCCTTGTGCGGACTCCAGGAACCGACGCCTTCCTGACGGCTACTTTCGCCGCCCGCCGCCGTCCCGGAACGCGGTCACGGTGCGGCCTGCGCCGCCCGAGGGCGGCGGGCCACGTAGACCATCGCGGGCGGCAGATTGCGCCAGACCGTCATAGTCGTCACGACCTCCTCGAACTCCGTCCGCAGGCCGTCGACCAGTCGCCGCGCAGGGGTCGCCCAGCGCGTCCAGTTGTAGGCGAACTGCGTGTAGACCCCGTCCGGTGCGAGAGCCCGCGCCACCGACTCGATCAGCGGGGGCGCACCGGTGTAGGCGATCCAGGGCAGACCGCTGACCACGACGTCCACCGGCCCGACGCCTCGCTCGGCGAGCACAGCGGGCAGGCGTACGGCGTGATCGCACACCACCTCGACCGACGGGTACGCTCGCGCGATCTCCGCCGCGAACCTGTCGTTGAGCTCGACCACGACGTGCCTGCCCCGCCCGCAGAGCCGCTCCTGGATGGCGGAGGTGAAGGCGCCCGTTCCCGCCCCCAGCTCGACCACCACCGGCTCACCACGCTCGGGGACACCCGCCACCATCCGCGCCGCCAGCCCCACCGAACTGGGCAGCACCGCCGCCGTACGCATGGGCGCCCTGACGAACTCCCACAGAAACCGTCCGCTGGCGCCACCCCGGTGCCTCTGATCGGTCGTCACGATCCTTCTCCTCGAACCCGCGTTGCCGCCCCCAAATCCTGGCGCACACGTGGTTTCGCGATATAGCGCGTAAATGACTCATAGGTGAACATGTCACGCATCCGGCATCGCCTCGACCGACTCCGCCTTGACCGCGAGCCAAGGCATCATGGCTGTCGGCGGGCACTCCGCCTCATCGACCCTTCGGCTGCACACGTCGGTGAGCTCCCTGCACCATCAAGCAAAGGACGTCTGGCAGATGGTGCACTCGGTGGGCTTGGTGCTGGACACATCGGGAACGCAGCGCGCGCCCGATGATGCCGTCGACTTCGTGCTGGACGGCGGGCTCTGTCAGGTCGGCGTCGAGTCGACCATCGTCGACGCCACGGGTGAGATCCCCAGCGTCCTGCGGCCCGGCGGGGTGACGCGCGAAGACCTTGAAGCGGCGCTGGGGCGCCGGCTCGCGGTCCGCTTGACGAGCCGCATCCGGGTGCCGGGCCAGCATTCGTCGCACTACGCGCCGCGTGCGCGGGTCGTCCTGGTCGAGCCCGAGAAGGTCGTCGCCGAAGCGGAGCTCGCGCAAGAGGTAGGACACCAGGCGGGGGTCCTTCTTCCTCCATCCTTCGCCGACGCCCTGGTGAAGGCGCATGCCGTGGTGGCGGTGCCCGGTTCGATGGCCGCCTACGCGCGCGGGCTGTACGGGTCCCTGCGCGAGCTCGACCAGCGTGGGTGCAACCTCATCGTCGCCTCTGACTGGGACTGGCGATCGCCAACCGGCTCCGCCGCGCCGCGGGGCCCCAGCCCTGCGAATGACCGGTACCGGCGTGACCGGATCGATGGGCCAGGCGGGATGCGACGTGGGGCTGTGCGTACGGTCGGCGGAGCTTCGGTCACGACGCTGAGCCGGCGGTGACTCCGAGGCCGCGGGCTGCCACCACCTGCGCGCTGCCGTCGGCCAGCCGGTAGCACAGACCCACCACGGCGGCCCTGCCGGCGCCGACCCGTCCGGCGAGCACCCGAGAGCGGTCCAACAGCAGATCTACCGTGTGCCTGACCTGCTCAGCCAGGATCTTCTCGGCCTTCACGCGACCTGCGGCCCGCGCCGCGAGCCGCCAGCAGATGAGCGCGCAGGCCAGCTTGAGGAAGGCCTCATGGATGTCGGCGCGGACATCCCAGCTGATGCGCAGCCGGCGGAAGGCGTGCGGCAGGGCGGATGGGCCGGCCGAGCGGCGAGGTGTCAGCCGGGGCTGGTCCTATTCCGCTCGGCCTCCCGCCGCATTACGCATACCTCCCGATCGGGCTGGTGTCCGATCACCTGGCCTCCTTCGCCCTGCAGGCGGCTTTCCCGCCCTCCCTGACCGGTCGTGACTCCGGCGACTACTACGAGGCCTCCGTCGCCATAGGGCTCGCGCCCGACAGGCGATCCCGCGTTCGTCTCTGTTGCACGTAATAGCCTGACGTAGGCGCCCCACTCATCTCCTTGAACACCCTCGCTGGGCGTCGCCCCGCACTCCAGAGGTTGCAGCGGCCACAATCGAACCCAACGCAGAGCACGGCACCGGTTTCAGAGGTCTTTCCGGCGGATGGGAACTTGCATCGTCGGGAGATTAGGATTCAGGCAATTCAGCTTTCGCCATATCACGCGGGCCCCGTCGGCACCCCGTCCCTGACCACTGGACCCGGCCGCCGGATTTCCCGGCATGCTATTGTCCCCTTCACCTTTCGGATCCAGGTCGCCATTCACCCAGAAACCTCCCTCCAAGTCCTTCCCGGCTCAACCGGGGATACAACAGAGCGCCTCGCGGCGCACAAGGTCTGTTCCACGACCTAGCGTTGTTTACCGCGGCCGGAGCCGTGTTCGGTGCCGCGGCGGGCGATCAGTGGGCGTATCTGCAGCTCACGTACGAGGTTTCGGTACTTGTCGTGGTCGTAGCCTCGGTCTGCCAGTACGACGTCCGGGCGTTGGCGGGGTCGACCGCGCTTGCCGCGCACCTTGGGGATGGCGTCCAGTAGTGGGCGGAGCTGGGTGACGTCGTTGCGGTTGGCGCCGGTCAGGATGATGGCGAGCGGGACGCCGGTGGCCTTGGTAATCAGGTGATGTTTGCTGCCGGCTCGTCCTCGATCGACCGGGGACGGGCCGGTCTGCGCCCCCCTTTTAACGCCCTGATCTGCGAAGAGTCCACCGCAGCCCGGGAGAAGTCGAGCGCGTCGGCCGCACGAAGGCGATCGAGCAGCACCTCGTGCAGCCGCTGCCACAACCAGGAAGCCGCTCGCGCCCGCCTGGAGCGCCGCGTAGACGTTGGCGTCGTCGGCGTACGTGGTCAGGACCACCACCCGCACCCCGGCCAGCTCGGGGTCGGCCGTGATGAGCCGGGTGGCGGTGATGCCGTCGAGGTCGGGCATGCGAACGTCCATGACGAGCACGTCCGGGCGCTGGTTCCTGGCCAGCGCCACCGCGGCTTAGCCGCCGGCCGCCTCGCCCATGACGGCGAACCCCGGCGAGGCGTCGACGATCAGCCGGAAGCCCTTCCTGACCAGCTCCTGGTCGTCGGCCAGCCCCACTCTGATCACGCGGACTCCGCCGGCAGCCGGGCCGTCACCGTGAACCGGCCGTCCTCGCCGGGCCCGGCCGTCAGCGTGCCTCCGAGGTGCTCGGCGCGCGCCCGCATGCCCTCGATCCCCCGGCCGCCGCCGCCCGCGGACGCCGCGCCGGTCGCGGTTCCGCCCCCGTCGGTCACCGTGATCGTGAGGCCGGCGCCGCGGCGTACCCGGACCTCGGCCGTCGTGCCCGGGGCCGCGTGGCGCAGGACGTTGCTGAGCGCTTCCTGAACGGTCCGGTAGGCGGCGTGACCCACGGCGGCGGGCACGGGGCGGTCGGGCCCCTCGCGGACGACCGTCACGCGCAGGCCCGCGTCCCGCATGGCCGCCTCCAGCGCACCGAGCCGGTCCAGGCCCGGCGGCTCGCCGTGCAGCCATCCCAGCGTGGCCCGCAGCTCGCGCATCGCGCCCTGCTGGTGTCACGGATGCCGGTGAGCACGTCACGCAGCTCGGGCCGGTCCGGCTCGCGGTCGCCGAGCAGGTGCAGCGCGGCGGCGGACTGCACGGCGACGCTGGTCACGCTCTGCCCTACCACGTCGTGGACCTCGCGTGCGAGCCACAACCGCTCCTCGGCCAGCCGCTGCCGCTCCCGGACGGCGGCCGTCTCGCGCCGCGCGGCGACGACCGCGCCGGCCAGCAGCGCACCGCTGAACAGCGCCGCCCACGTACCCGTGAAGACGATCCGCGCCGGCGCGCCCGCGGCGGGCCAGAGCGCGGCGCCCGCCACTACCGCGAGCACTCCGAAGGCGGCGGTCGCGCGGCGCCCGCGCACGGCCGCGGTGTGGACCGCGGCCAGCGCCGGAACGCAGGCCGCCACCAGCAGTCCGCCGGACGCGAGCACCCCGCAGAAGGCCGGGCACGCGATCAGGACTGCCGCGACCGGCCATCGCCCGCGTGCGGGCAGCGCCAGCGCCCCGAGCACGGCGAGGCCCAGCGGGACGGCGGCGCGGCGGGCGGGATCGAGCAGCACCGCGGCCACGACCACTCCGGACAGCAACAGATCACCGTCAGCGAACCCCAGGACCCGGCGGAACAAGACCACGAATCCCCCTAACCGGGCCACCTTGCCCGTCCGGGTCATGACCATCGTCGCGCCTCCGGATCTCGGACCGGTGTCGGAACCCTCTTGGCCTAACTGGTGACGGCGGTGTCGCGTTTTATCAGGAAATAGACGCCACGGTCGGCCTGCAGGTAGCGGTGGAAACCCATGGCCTTGGAAGCGGCCGTCCTGGTGGCGGTGACGATCGTGACGACCACGAAGTTCCGGTACGCGCCCGAGTGGACCTTGCCGTAGCCGTACGAGCTGTGGGCGCTGCTCCTCCGCCAGGCCACCGCCTTGTCGGCGTTGGCGTTGGCCAGCCGGGCCGCGGCGGTCCTGGCCGCGTTGGCGCTGGGGAACGACATGATGACCTGCACCGCCCTGATGGCGCCGCCGCTGGCGGAATAGGCGAGCTGGACGGCGCTCTCGCACCCGTTGTCGGCCAGCACCCCCTCGGCGTCCACCGGGCCGCACGAGTCGTACGTCCAGCCGCCGACCTTGTCCGCCTGGTATCGCTTGTCTCCCAGGGTCAGTCTCCAGTCGCCGAACTCGGTGTGGTCGAGCGGAGTTTCCGGCGCGGGTTCACTGGGCGTGGCGGACGGCTCGGCCTCGGAGGAGTTCGTCGGCTCGGACTGCGGCGGGTCGGATGATGGTGGGTCGGATGGCGGTGGGTCGGATGGCGGTGGCTCGGACCGCGGTGGCTCGGATGGCGGGAAGCTGGTCCGGGCGATGAGGGTGGGCGCCGGGGCAGCGGCGTTGAGGTAGGCGTACGCGCCGAAGGCGCCGCCGCCGAGGAGGAGGAGCGCCGACAGCGCCACGATTACGCCGATGAGCACGGGGCTGTTGCGGTTGCCGGATGGCGGGGCACCGTAGGGCACCCCCGGCAGCGGGGGACTCGGCTGCCCGGGCACCTGGTGGCCCGGGGCCTGCGCCGGGCCGTGGCCTAGCGGCGGGACGTTCTGGGCCGGGCCATGGCCGGGCGGCGGGACGTTCTGGGCCGGGCCATGGCCGGGCGGCGGGACGTTCTGGGCCGGTGGCGGGCCGTGCCCCGGTCGTCCCTGCGGTCCCCAGCGTCCCCCGTGGTGCGACACATCATTCTCTCTCTGTACGACTGTCCCTGAGTCATTTGGCGAGCCTTCGCCCGACCGCCGGACGAAGGAGCCGCAAGCCTTTTCTCGCCACCGTTCACCACGGCGGTGAAAACGCATTGAAATCCCGTTGAAACGCCGCCGCGTGCGGTCGTGCCCGAGCCGGTTCCAACCGCCGGGTGATTCGCGTCACATCGGGGCCGCGCTGTCACGATCGGACACTCGCCCCCGTCTTGTCGCCGACCACGTTTCCGATCAGGAGAAAGGCAGTCGGCTCCATGCAAGACCTCGAGAAAGGCACGGCGAAGCGGCGCCGGGGAGCGGGCAGGATGCTCGCGGTCGCGTCCGCGGTCGCGACCGCCACGATCGCCGGTGTCGTCCCGGCGGCCGCGTCCGCTACCGCCACCTGCAAGAACCCCTCGTACATCTACAGCCAGTCCAAGACAACGGAGATCCACGTTGCCGGAACGAGCCACTGACCTTGGTCTGCAAGAAGCCGGCCGTCTCCGGCAAGAGCTCCACCTGGTATTACGTCAGAAAGGTCAAGAACGCGAAGGCGGTCGGCTGGATGCGGCCGGCCGACATTCGCAATGGACCCAAGTCCGTCCGCGTCTGTTAGCTCCTGGTCTCCGGCCGGGAGGCTCATACCGGCCGGGTCCGCGGCTGCCGCGCGCCCGGCCGGGAACCGCCGGCTCAGGCCGGCCGCCCGCGCCTCGTCACCAGCGCGGCTCGGGCTCAAAGCTGCCGCCGGATCGCCTGCGGCGTGGCCGGGGGCGGCGGGCCGGAGTCGATCGCCCGCATCTCGTCGGCGGTGATCAGCCGCAGGCGGTGGAGGATGGTGCTGAAGCTGCGCCAGGCGTCCCGGGCCTCGGCCAGGTCGCCGGCGTCGTGGAGGGCGAGGCCGAGCCCCCAGTGCAGCTCCGCCTGCCGGTAGTGGTCCACGGCCTGCCGGGGCCGGGCGGCCAGCCGGTACGCCTCGGCCACATGCACCAGGACGGACACCCGGTCCACCGCGCTGCCCACGTCCTCGACGATCCGCAGAGCCTGGACGTGGAGGTCGATGGCCGCGTCGAACCGTCCGCCGTGCTGGTGGACCAGCCCGAGATGGCTCAGGCTCGACGTCTGCCCCACAGGTCGCCGATCTCGCGGTTGATCTCCAGCGCGCGCAGGTGCAGGTCCGCCGCGTCGTCCAGGCGGCCGGTGGCGCGGTGGCTCGCGGCCAGGGCGACCGCCAGCTCGGCGGCGGGCGTGCCGAGCGCCTGGGCGACGGCCGCGAGCAGGTTGTCCTCCTCGGCGTCCACCCAGGCGTGGAGTTCGTCGGCGGGCCGCAGCGCTATGCCTGGATGGGAGAGTTCCTGCGGGCCTATGCCGGTCCGCCACGCTCTGGTCTGGTTCGACAACCCGAGTGCGGTCCGGGCGGTCGCCAAGTAGCAGTGCAGGGCGCGCTCCACGGCGTCCGCGCGCTCCCGCGGTGAGTCCTCCTCTTCGGCTCGCTCTCGCGCGAACAAGCGCAGAAGGTCGTGCAGGCGGTAGCGGTCGGGGGCGTGGTTCTCCACCAACTGGGCGTCCACCAGCTGCTCCAGCAGCGCCCGCGTACGCTCCTCGGAGGCGCCGGCCAGCGCGGCCGCCACGGCCACCTCGACGTCGGGCCCGTCCAGCAGCCCCAGCAGCCGGAACACCCGGGCCGCCGCGACGCCGGTCGGATCGGCGCGCAGGTCCTGGTAGCTGCCCTGAAATCCGGCCCGTACGGCCCGGTCGTCGGCCTGGAGCTCGTCCAGCCGGCGCCGTGCGGTGGCCAGCCGCCGGGCCATCGCCGCCACGGTCATCGTCGGCCGGGCCGCCAGGCGGGCCGACACCAGGCGCAACGCCAGCGGCAGGCCGCCGCACAGACGGACCAGCTCGGCGGCGGCGTCCGGCTCCGCGGCGATCCTCGCCGCACCCACCGCTCTGTTCAGGAGCGCGAGCCCCTCGGCCGCGGACAGGACGTCCAGCGACACCCGGACGGTGTCGTCGAGCGAGGCCAGCATCCTGCGACTGGTGATCAGCACCGCGCAGCTCGGGCTGCCCGGCAGCAGCGGCCGCACCTGGGCGGCGTCACGCACGTTGTCCAGCACGATCAGCATGCGCCGCCCCTCGGTCAGCGAACGGAACCGGGCCGCCGCCTCCTCCACCTGACCGGGCACCGCCGAGGTGGCCAGGCCGAGCGAGCGCAGGAACCGGCCGAGCGCGTCCACGGGCCGGGTGGGCTCCACATCGGGGGTCGCGCCGTGCAGGTTGGCGTACAGCTGCCCGTCGGGGAACGAGCCGGCGACCGCGCGGGCCACGTGGACGCCCAGCGTGGACTTGCCGACGCCGCCGATCCCGCTGATCTGGCAGACCCACGGCGCGCCGGTCTCCGCCGGGTCACCGGTCAGGGCGTCCCGCAGCAGGCGCACCTCGGCGGCCCGGCCGACGAAGGACGCCACCCCGGCGGGGACTTCCGCCGGGACGGGCAGGCGTTCGCCCGCCTCTTGAGACGCGGTGAGGTTGACCGGCTCACCACGCAGGATCCTCCGGTGGAGGAGCTGGAGATCGTCGCCTGGCTCGATGCCCAGTTCCTCCACCAGCCTGCGCCTGGCGTCGCGGAACACCTCCAGCGCGGCGCTGCGGCGGCCGTCCTGGCGCAGCGCGGTCATCATCAGCGCCGCCGGGCGCTCCCGTAAGGGGTGGGCGTCCATGAGCGCCGGCAGCTCGGTGAGCGCCTCCCGGTGGCGGCCGGCCCGCAGGTCGGCGGCGATGCGGTCCTCCAGCGCGGCCAGGCGTTCCTCCTCCAGCGTCGCGCCGGCTCCGCGCGGCAGCGGCTCTCCGGCCACGTCCGCGAGCGCCGGCCCGCGCCATAACGACAGGGCCTGCCGGAGCAGGTCCCCGGCCTGCGCCACGTCGTGGCCGCGCGCCGTCCGCACCAGGTGGCGAAAGCGGTATAGATCCACCCGCATCGGATCGGCGTCCAGGCGGTAACCGGGACGCGAGGTCGTCAACTCGACCCCGGGAATCCCCGCCAGGACCCGGCGCAGCCGCGAGATGTAGCCGCTCAGCGCGTTGCGGGCCTGCGGTGGCGGCGTCTCCCCCCAGATCGCCTGGACGAACCCGTCCACGGGCACCACCTGCCGCAGATGGAGCAGCAGGACCGCCAACACCGAGCGCTGCTTCGGGACGGCGGGCCCGAGCAGGTCGCCGTCCATCCAGACGCCTACCGGCCCGAGCAACCGGAACTCGACCCCATCGCCGGTACGGTCGGCACCCCTGGCCGACGCGGGAGCGTACGGGGTGGACGATGCGCCCATCGGCTACTCCTCACCGTCGCCAGGACGGACCCGGCTCCACCGCGGTGCGGCCGCTCTCCCCGCTGCCGAGCGCGGGCTCGGAGCCGTCCGCCGCCGGGACGCCTCCCACGACCGGCACGTCATCCCATCCCTCACCCCTTCACACCGTGAGCCGTCACCCGCAGCGGAGACGGCGACCGGAGGAAATCCGTGACACCGCTCGGCTGTGATACCGATCACAAAGGCCGGTGTCGCGCCCACAGCGCTCCGCACAGCGGCCAGCTACGGCCACACCGCCCCCACACCGCCCGGCTCGCGTGCCGGGGGTCGGCGCGGGGCTGGCGCGTCGAGCGCGGCATGTGGGGGAGTCAGCGGCGGCGGGGGCGTCAGGAAGGTCTTCTGCGGCAGGCGGCAAGTGCCTGAACGGCGACGTCGATGCTCCTGGCCAGGCGCGCGGGGTCGTGGCCGGCGCGTTCCCGCACCCGCAGCCCGAGCACGGTCGTGAACAGCAGCTCCACGGCGCCGTCGAGGTCGAGATCGGCCGGCAGGTCGCCGTCGCGGCAGCCGCGGCGCAGCACAGACGCGAGCGCCTCCCGGGTGACCTCGAACGCCGCCTCGGTCTCCCGCCGGATCTCCGGGTCGCCGGCGCCCAGCTCGGTGGCGGTGTTGACCACCAGACAACCACGACCGGCCTCGTCGCCGACCATCCAGATCAGCCAGTCGCGCAGGACCTCGCGGACAGGCCCGGACCGGCTCAGCCACTCGTCGGCCTGGGTGGTCTCGGTCGCCCGGTAGTGATCGAGCGCGCGCAGGAACAGGCCGCGCTTGTCGCTGAACGTGCGATACAGGCTGCTCTGGGTGAGCTTGAGCTCGGCGCCGAGATCGCGGACGGACGTGGCGTTGTAGCCGCGCCGCCAGAACAGGTCGGTCGCCTTGGCGACCACTTCCCGCTCGTCGAACTCCCTCGGCCGGGCCATGGCACCAGTCTACCCCAGTTATGGAGCGATCGCTCCCATACTAGGGTGGCGTCCGCATATGGGAGCGTTCGCTCCCGAATGGCGGGAGGAGAGACGGCACCATGCCGACGGACCAGACGAAGCAAACGGACCAGACAGACCAGACGGATCACCCGACTGAGCCCGATGCCCCGCCGAAGAGCCATTGGGTCGCCGTGTCGGCCGTGGCCTGCGGGACCGGTGGTCCCGGTCCTCGTCGGCGCGATGAACCGCAAGCTTCTGCTGGCCGGCTTGATGGGGCTGATGACGCTGGCCAACCTGTTCTCCGCCCTGGCGCCGAACTATCCGGCGCTCATCGCCTCCCGCGTCCTGGTCGGGGTGGCGATCGGCGGCTTCTGGGCCGTCGCGGGCGGCCTGGCCGTCCGGCTCGTCCGCGCCGCGCACGTGCCGCGGGCGACCGCGGTCATTTTCGGGGGCGTCGGCACCGCGAATGTGTTCGGCGTCCCGATCGGCACGGTGATCGGCGAGCTGGCCGGCTGGCGCACCGCGTTCGGTGTGCTGAGCGCCCTCGCGCTCGTCGTGCTGGCCGCCCTCCTGGCGGTGGTGCCGCCGCTGGCCGCCGCGCAGCCCGTGAGCCCGCGGCACCTGGCCGGCCAGTTCCGCAACGCCGGAGTGCTGATCGGGGTCATCGCCACCCTTCTCATCGTTACCGGGCACTTCTCGGCCTACACGTTCGTCGGCCCGGTGCTGCGGGATCTGTCGGGCGTCGCGGAACCGCTCATCGGGCCGCTGCTGTTCGGGTTCGGCGTGGCCGGGGTCGCGGGCAACTTCATCGCCGGCGAGGCGGTCGCGCGACGACCGCACCGTACGGTGTTCGCCATCGCCGTCGTCCTGGCGGTGCTGGTCCTGCTCTATCCCCTGGCGGGCCGCGCTCCGGCGGGCGGGATCGCGCTCCTGGTCCTCTGGGGGCTGGTGTACGGCGGGGTCTCGGTCAGCCTCCAGACCTCGATGATCAAGGCCGCGCCGCGGGCGGTCGAAGCCGCCTCCGCCCTGTGGGTCGCGGTGTTCAACCTCTCGATCGGCCTCGGCGCGCTGGCCGGCGGCAGGGTCGTCGACGCACTCCCGCTCCATGGCGCGCTGTGGCTCGCGGGCGGCCTCATCCTGCTGGCCGGGCTCGCGGTATGGACCGCCCGCGGGAACCAGGCGCTGCGATAGCCCCCGAGGCCCCTTCAGAACATTCCGTGGGGGGTCCGCGCGTCCTCGGGCACCGGCTGGACGACGTCCCAGTGCTCGGCGATCTGGCCGTCGACCAGTCGCCAGATGTCCACGACGGCGACACCGCGGGGGGCGTCGTCCGTGGTCATGTGGTAGTGCATGACCACGTAGTCGCCCTCGGCGATGACCCGTTTCAGCGCGAGCCGGGCCCGGGCCACCGGGGCCTGCGCGACGAACGCGATGAACGCCTCACGCCCGGACGGGTTCCCCGGGCTGTGCTCGATGAAATCGTCCCGCAGGGTTGTACGGAGCACGTCGAGGTTCCCCGCCGCGAACTCGTTGAAGGCGTGGACGGCCACCGCCTTGTTGCGCGCTGTCTCGCTGGTCTCGTTCATGGACCGACCGTCCCAGCCGCCTGGCCGGCGTGTCGATTACATGGCATGTAATGGCGACGCCCGGCCGGGCGGGGCGATAATCGCCGCATGATCCAGGGCCGGCCAGTCGGTGAGCTGCTGCGCGAGTGGCGCCATCGCAGAGGGCTGAGCCAGCTCGATCTGGCGATCCAAGCGCAGGTGTCGGCCCGGCACGTCAGCTTCGTGGAGACGGGACGGACCATTCCCAGCAGCGCGATGGTGTTGCGTCTGGCCGAGCACCTCGGCGTCCCGTTGCGGGAACGCAACCGGCTGCTGGTCGCGGCGGGGCACGCGCCCGTCGTCCGGGAACGGCCGCTCGAAGATCCCCACCTGATGCCCGCGCGGGACGCCCTGGAGCAGGTGCTGCGGGGCCACGAGCCGTATCCGGCGCTCGCCGTGGACCGGCGCTGGAATCTGCTGTTCGCCAACGCGGCGATCGACGTCTTCCTGGACGGCGTCGACGCGTCGTTGCTGCGTCCGCCGGTCAACATGATGCGGCTGGGCCTGCATCCGGACGGGTTCGCGCGGCGGGTGAACAACCTCGGGCAGGTGCGCGGTCACCTGTTGCCCCGGCTCGCCCGCCAGGCGGCGCAGAGCGGCGACCCCGAACTGCACGCGCTCTACGACGAGCTGCGGTCCTACGGCCCCGAAGGCGACCCGCCGCCACCCGATCCCGCCGGCATCGCGCTCCCGATCCGCATCGAGCACCGCGGCGCCGAGCTGTGCTTCATCAACACGGTCACGACCTTCGGCGCCGCCTTCGACATCACGCTGGAAGAGATCGCGGTCGAGGCGTACTTCCCGGCCGACGAGGACACCGCCCGGTTCTTCCGGTCCCGGGCCCCGGCGACCGCTGGCTGAGCCCGCCGTGACGCTTCCCGCCGGCCGGCGGTCGCCTCGTTCACGGCAGGTCGAGCACCGCCTTTCCGCGCACCCGGCGGGCGAGCAGGGCCGCGGCGGCCTCGGCGGCTCTTTCCCACGGGCCGCGCCAGCCCACTTGGGCGTCCAGCCGCCCGGTGGCGAGCAGGTTCACCAGGTGGGCGAGGTCGGCGCCGAGCGGAGTGGAGATGGTGAAGTTCTCGATCCGGCCGCGCGCCGACCGGACGCGGGCCTCCTCGAAGTCGATCGTCGTCGGCTCGCGGGACGCCATGCCGATGGCCTGGACGACGCCGTCGTCCTCCAGCAGGAGGAACGCCTCGGCCAGTTGCCGTCCGCCGACGTTGTCCAGCACGCCGTACACGCGCTCGCGCAGGCCCGCGGGCCCGATGACGACCTCGGACGCGCCCAGGCCGGGCAGGCCCTCGCCGCGGGCTGGGCTGCCGACCGAGGCGATGACGTACGCGCCGGCGCGGGCGGCGAGCTGCACCGCGTAACGGCCGACGCCGCCGGACGCGCCGGTGATGAGCACGCGGCGGTCGGCGACGGGCCCGAGCCGGCGCAGGGCCTGCAGGGCCGTGACCCCGGCGACCGGCAGCGCGGCGGTCAGACCCAGGTCGACGCCTTCGGGCACGATGGCCAGGTCGGCCGCCTCCACCGCACGGAGCTCGGCCCAGGCCCCGCTCCAGCCGAAGGTGACCACGCGGGTGCCCGCGGCAGGGCGGGACCCGTCGGCGGCGGCCCGGACGACGACGCCGGCCGCGTCCCATCCCGAGACGTGGCCAGGACGCGCGTTCGGCGGGCGGAAGGCGATCTCTCCGAAGTTGAGCGCGATCGCGGTCACCTTCACCAGCGCCTGCGAGGGGCGTGGCACCGGGTCGGGCACCACGCCGAGGGTGAGGCCGGGGTCGTAGATCAAGGCGTGCATCGTTCCCTCCTGGTCGGGTGGGCTAACCCTGACGGGTGGCTCGCACGCCCGGCTGGTGGTCAGCGCACGGCGGCCCTGATGCGCGCCGTGATGCGCTCGACGTCGCCGCGCTCGGCCGGCGGCAGGGGCGCGCCCGCCGCCTCGCGGAGGGCGGCGGCCGTGGCCAGCAGGCGCTCCGCCGCCGCGAAGGAGCCCTCCAGCGCCGCCGCTCCGGCCAGGCCCTCGTGGGCCAGCGCGACGGCGCGCGGGTCGCCGATCGCCTCGGCCGCGGCGAGCCCTTCCTGGTGCAGTGACCGGGCGCCGGCGGCGTCGCCGCGCTGCTCGGCGACGAAGCCGAGCTCCGACAGCAGGAGCGTCACCCCGTAGAACGGCACTCCGTCCTCGTCCTCCAATCGCCGGCTCCAGGCCAGCGACTCGCGGAGCAGCGCGTCGGCGCCGTCGAGGTCGCCCGAGCGCCTGGCGGCGAGGGCGAGCCCCACCCGCGCGAACTCCTCGGCGAAGCGGCTGGACTGTTCGGCCGCAAGCCGCAGCCCCCGCTCGTGGAACTCCCGGGCGCGGGCGAAGTCGCCGGTCAGGAGCGCGATGCGGCCGAGGCTGGACAGCCGGTACGACACGTCGACCCACAACTGCAGGTCCTCCGCGCCGCGCAGCCCGTCACGGTGCAGCAGCGCGGCGCGGTCGTAGTCTCCGGTGATCTCGGCCAGGTAGCCGAGCATGTCGGTGGCCTGGAGCTGTCCCCACCGGTCGCCCAGGGCGGTGAACAGCGCGTGGCTGGCGGTGCCGCTGCGCTCGGCCAGGTCGAGGTCGCCCTGGAAGAGGGCTTGCTTGGCGCGGGCGGCGAGCGCCGCCGCCTCACCCCATCGGTCGCCCGTGGCGCGGAAGTCGGCCAGTGCGCCGTCGATCAGGGTTTGGCCGGCGGCGACGGCCCCGAGGTGCAGGTGGGCGAGAGCCAGGAACCACCGCGCACGGGGGCTCGCCAGGGTCCCGGCAGTACGGTCGCGCTCCGTCCGCCCGGCGCCGGTCAGCAGGGCGAATCCGCGCAACCATGCCGCGGCCTCGGGGTGTTCCCGTACCGCGGCCAGGTGGCGGTGTCCCTCACGGTGCCTGCCCCGCAGGTACCAGTACCACGCCACGCGGACGGCCAGCTCCGGGTCCCGGGAGTGGTCGAGCACGGCACGGAGGTTGGGCCACTCCTCGTCGAGACGCCGCAGCCACCGCCGCTGGCCCGGGCCGTGGAGATCGGCCCGCTCGGCGAGCCCGGCGTAGTAGGCGTCGCGGCGGCTCAGCACGTCGCCGGCCGGGCGGCGCCGCTCCAGGCAGTAGGCGGCGACGGACTCCAGCAGCCGATAACGCATCCGGCCCGACGGCTGCTGCTCGGCCACCACCATCGAACGGTTGACGAGTTGGTCGAGCAGGCCCAGGTCCACGCCGACCGCCTCGGCCGCCTGGAGCGTGCAGCCGCCCGGGTGCACGGCCAGCGCGCACAGGGCGGCGCGCTGCGCCTGGTCGAGCTGGTCCCAGCTCCAGTCGATCACCGCTCGCAGGGTGCGCTGCCGGGCGGGCAGGCCGCGGGTCGTGGCGGCGAGCAGGGCGAACCGGTCGTCGAGGCGTTCGGCGACGCCTCGCACCCCGAGCGTGCGGACGCGAGCGGCGGCCAGCTCCAGGGCGAGCGGTATGCCGTCGAGCCGCTCGCAGATCGACGCCACCCAGCCCGCGTTCGCGGCGTTGAGCGCGATGCCCGCCCGGGCCGCGAACAGCGTGACGGCGTCGTCCCGGCCGAGCGGGCCCAGCGGGTGGACGACCTCCCCGGGGATGGCCAGCGGCTCGTGGCTCGTGGCGAGGACGCTCACTCCCGGGGCGGCCCTGAGCAGCAGTCCGGCCAGCTCGGCCACCGGCTCGATGAGATGTTCGCAGTTGTCGAGGACCAGCAGCATCCGCCGCCCGCGGAGCGCGCCGGCGAGCCGCTCGGCCAGCCCGGCGACGCCCGAACCGGGGTTCGCCCCGGTGCGCCTGTCGCCGGGGCGAACCCCGGTGGCGGGCTCGTCGCGCACGCCGGGGCGGGCGCCGGTGGCGGGCTCGTCGCGTACGCCCAGCACTCCCGCCACGACCTCGGCCACCTCCGCCAGGCCGCCGCCACACAGCTCGGCCAGTTCGACCAGCCAGACCCCGTCGGGCGGTTCGACCGTCGCCGCCACCGCCAGCGCCAGCCGGGTCTTGCCCACCCCGCCCGGCCCGGTCACCGTGACCAGCCGTCCAGACGACAGCAGCCCGCTTGAGGGCACCGATAGCTGTCTTTCAGAACGGATGCCGGAGGTAGCCAGAGCCGAAGAGGATTGGTCTTTCGGGCTTGTACGGCTCTAGATCTTCATCGGACCACTTGATCGTTGGCATCGCTGGAAGTGGATTCTGGAGCAAGGGATCGATCGCATCAGCGTGATGCCTCGCCCACGCAATCCACTCGCGCGTAGAGTCCGCGCTGTCACTCGCCTGAGCGGTGTTCCTCTGTTCCAGTCGGTCGCAGTACACGCGGATGTCTTCGGCTTGGCGCCAGTTGCGTACCTGCTCGCTGAGCGCGTCCTTAATGCGTGCCTGCACCAGTAGCTCGATCGCGGCTTCCCGATCGAGTTCCGCCTGGCGCCGGTAGAACTCCCTGGCGCGCGCTTCCGATGCGTGCCGCGCCTCCTCAGAGCCGGCGCGGTTCTCGGCACAGTTGACGACGGCAGCGGCGTAATCCTGGACGCCATGATCCTTGTCGTCGTACCACTGGCCAGCATGCCCTGAGGTACGACGTTCGAGGATATCGACGATCACCCGGCCGGTGGGACCTCGCTCCCAGGTTCGCGGTCTGGGAAGAACGCGGTTCGGGTTGGCCTTCGCCTCTTCCAGCCACTTCTTGTCCTGGGCGGTCAACTTGCGCGGAACGCGGCCGTACTCCTCCTTGAGGAGAAGGGTAGAGGTTGTAGGTCTGACGGTGATCTCTAACCGTCCGCCTCTGCCGAGCCGGAGTTCGTGGCCCCGATCGCTTGCTTCGCGCGCCACCGCGAGCAGGATTCGGATCCCGCGCCGTGTGTGCTTCTCCGATAACTCGTCGACCT
Source organism: Nonomuraea aridisoli (assembly GCF_003236395.1). Lineage (GTDB taxonomy): Bacteria > Actinomycetota > Actinomycetes > Streptosporangiales > Streptosporangiaceae > Nonomuraea > Nonomuraea aridisoli. The sequence goes on from NZ_POUD01000011.1 coordinate 49,745, forward strand.
TCGTCAGGGCGCGGATCGTAGCAAAGACCGGATCCGAGCCTCGCCGTCGTGGAGCCACGGTGCCTCCCGGAGACCTCGCTGAAGACACCATTCTCTCCGGGACGGCGCCCAGCGAGCGCTGTACTGGTGTTTGATCACTGTCCGCGGGCGTTGGGACCTGGCTGGGCGGTCCAGCAGCATGGGCAGGTCATCCATTCCAGTCCCGCGGGAACCTGCCAACGGTTACGGCAGATCCATCGGCGGCGGCACTGCACCATTGTGTCGTTGGTCAGCAACTCGCCTATCTCCAAGGGCGCCTTCCTGCCGCATGAGCAGACCCACTCGGCAGGGGTCTGGATGGCGTCGGTCGTGGTGCTGCCCTCGGGTCTCGTTCGCATGGTGAATGTGGCTGTGGTCAGGAAGCGGCCCCCGGTGCCTTCGGAATAGATCTCATGGCATCGGGCACAGCGAACGTGCCGAAGGCTTTGCCCCCGCACTGTCCAGTGCATCGCGATGCTCACCAACGTCCTCAGCATGGCGGACCTCAGGATCCTGGCAGTGGGTGCGGCCCTACCTACGATCCATGCGGACGGAGATCGAATCCAGGCCTGGCGCGCTCCTGGGCCCACGCTGGCCACCCACTGCTTTGAACCGGCGACCGCCGCAGAGCGGTGGCAGTTGGGCGATCAAGGTGCCCAGGAGAACTTTTTTGAACCTGTCAGTGACCCGTGGGGGCGTTCAGAACGACGGTCAAATGACGGTCAAACGATCAAGGGCCTGGCTCTCGATCTTGAGAACCAGGCCCTTGATCTGCAACTACAGTGTCGGGGTGGCGGGATTTGAACCCACGACCTCTTCGTCCCGAACGAAGCGCGCTGCCAAGCTGCGCTACACCCCGGTGCACGCCGTCGTGCGCGTGCTTGAAGAAGTCTAGCCCACTTCCGGGGTGGTTGTGACCGCCTTCAGCGCCGGGGGACCAGGGTCAGCAGAGACGCCTCCGGGAAGCAGGCGAAGCGGGCCGGGGCGTACGGGGAGGTGCCGAGGCCGGCCGAGACGTGCAGCCAGGCGCCGTCGTGGCGGCTCAGGCCCTTCACCCTGGCCCGGTCGATGCCGCAGTTGGTCACCAGGGCGCCGTAGAACGGGATGCAGAGCTGGCCGCCGTGGGTGTGGCCGGCGAGCAGGAGCTCGTAGCCGTCGGCCGCGAAGAGGGACATGTTGCGTGGCTCGGGTGAGTGCATGACTCCCAGCCGCAGGTCGGCGTCGGAAGGCGCAGGGCCCGCCACGAGGTCGTAGCGGTCGCGGGAGATGTGGGAGTCGTGGATGCCCGCCACGGCCACGTCGAGGTCGCCCACCTTGATGCGGGCGGTGGTGTTGTTCATGTCGAGCCAGCCCTCGGCCGCCATGCCCGCCCCGAGCTCCTCCCACGGCAGGGACGGCACGTGCTGGCGGCGTTCGTTCTTGGACGTGCGCCACAGGTAGCGGGCCGGGTTCTTCGGCTTGGGGGCGTAGAGGTCGTTGGAGCCGTACACGAACAGGCCGGGGCGCGACAGCAGGGGCTCCAGGGCGTGCAGGAGCGACGGGACGGCGTCCGGGTGGGCGATCGAGTCGCCGGTGTTGACCACCAGGTCGGGCTCCAGGGCGCCCAGGGAACGCACCCAGTTGATCAGCATCGAGCGGCCAGGCGTCAGATGCAGATCGGACAGGTGGAGGATGCGCACCGGACGCTGGCCGCGCTCCAGCACGGGCACGTCGAAGCGGCGCAGGCGGAACCAGTTGCGCTCCACCACGGAGGCGTAGGTCAGCCCGGCCAGGCCGAGGCCGAACACGGACAGGGGCACTGCGACGGCTTTCCTCACTCCTTCATGATGCCCGACATCGGGCGGGAGACGACCGCGGCAGTCCGCACAGGCGGCAAGATGGACCGCATGAGCGCATTGAAGGACAAGCTGAAGGCCGATCTGACGGCCTCGCTGAAGAGCCGGGACGAGGTCCGCCTCCGGACCATCCGGATGGCACTGGCCGCGGTGAACGTCGAAGAGGTCGCCGGCAAGGAGGCCAGGGAGCTGACCGACGACGAGGTCATCAAGGTCCTCACCAAGGAGGCCAAGAAGCGGCGCGAGGCGGCGGAGGCGTTCAGCAACGCGGGGCGGGCCGAGCAGGCGCAGGCCGAGCTCGACGAGCAGCGGGTGCTGGAGGAGTACCTGCCGGCGCAGCTGTCGGACGAGGAGCTGGCCGCGCTGGTCGACGCCGCCGTCGCCGAGACTGGGGCGTCGGGGCCGCAGGCCATGGGGCAGGTCATGAAGGCCGTCAACCCAAAGGTCGCCGGCCGTGCCGAGGGCGGCCGGGTCGCCGCCGCCGTACGCGCCCGCCTCGCCGCCGAGTAACGCCGCCGAGTCGCGCCGCCCGGCCGCTTCTCCGGCTCACGCCCCACGCCTCGCGTCACGCCTCACGCCTCACGCCTCACGCCTTGAGCGGGCGGGTCGTCCTGTGCGTCTGTCGAGAGGACTGGCCGGTGTACCGGGTGGGGCTGCCGAGGTGTGATGGGACCGGCCGCCGTTCCGGCTGGCCGGTCTTGACCGGTGTGGTCGCTGTTCCGGACCTGTCGCTGAGGCTTGACCGGGCGACCCGCTGCCGGTTCCGTTGCTTGGGTCTGATCGGGCGGCTCGCTGCCGGTTCCCTTGCTTGAGCGGGACCGGGCGGCCCGCTGTGCGGTTCTGTCGCCGGGGTGTGGCTGGTCGGCGGCTGTGCTCCTTCTGCCGACGTCCCGACCGAGCGGGTCGCCACTTCGGTTCTGTTGCTGCCGAGTCCTGGTTGCGCCGGCCTGACGCGCTACCGGGTCGGGGCGGCGCCCGGCTACCTCTCGCCGATCGAGGCGTGCACAGGCGATCGCCGCTCCGGGCGCGTCCAGGGGGCCGGTGAGGTGTTGTGGGCCTGTGGAAGGCGCTCAAGGGTTCCTGGGAAGCCCCGGGCGTTCTCATGGTGGTAGAGGGCCTCAGCGCTTCGCAGGCCCCCTACCGGGCTGTGAAGGCGTGCTGAAGGGCCTTGCGGGCCCGCCGAGCGGCACAGCCCGCCGAGCGGCACAAACCTCTGGAGGGCGGCAAACCCCGGCCCAGACCCGCTGAGCCCCGCGCCCCAAATCCGCTGAGCCCTGCAGTCCAAATCCGCTCAGCCCCGCGGAAGTCCCGCAGGGCTCGCGGAAGGTCCGCAGGGCTCAGGCAAGGGGCCGTGGGTTAGTCGTCGTTGCCGGCGGGGCCGGCGTTGCCGGCGCCGCGGCCGTTGCCTCGCCCGTTGCCCGGCCCGTCGTCGCCGCGCCCGTTGCCCCAGTCGCCCCAGTTGCCGCGATCGCCGCCGTCGCCGCCGCCGTCATCGTCGCGGTCGAACCAGTCGAACGGATCGCGCGGCCCGTCGTCGCGCTTCTCCTTGGGCGGCTTGGGCGCGCAGTTGTCGGTGCAGCCGCCGAAGCGCGACCGGTCGACCGGCGTGAAGTCCGTCGCCTCCACGCCCTTGAGGGCGTCCAGCATGGAGTCCTTCCAGATGCGCCCCGAGATCGACGCCCCGTACACGTACGAGTAGTACCGCCCGCCGATGGTGACCCCGATCAGCTTGTGGGCCGAGGTGCCGCGCGGGTCGCCCAGGCTCACGGCCGACGCCAGGTTCGGCGTGTAACCGGCGAACCAGGCCGACATGTAGTTGTCGGTCGTGCCGGTCTTGCCGGCCGCGTCACGCCCGATCCCGCCGACCTCGGTCATGGTGCCCTTGGTGAACACCCCGGACAGGATGCCGTTGACGGCGTCGGCGACCTTCTCGTCCAGCACCTGCGAGCACTTCGGCTTGTACTGCTTGGTCTTGCCGTAGCGGTCGGTGATCTCGGTGATGGCCAGCGGCTTGCAGTATTCGCCGCGCGCGCCGAAGACCGCGTAGGAGCTGGCGATCGTGACCGGGTCGACCTCGTTGACGCCGAGCGTGAACGTCTCGACCTCCGACAGCTTCTGCCCGTCGGCCCGCTTGACGCCGAGCTTCTTGGCCATCTTGACGACGTCGCAGAGCCCGACCTCCTCCTGCAGCTTGACGAAGAAGGTGTTCACCGAGCCCCAGGTGCCGGTCTCGAGCGTCTTGAAGCCGCCGCCGCCCTCGCTGGAGTTGCGCACGGTGTGGGACGGGTCGCCGACGTTCTGGCCCTTGCAGTTCTTGAACGCGCTGTAGCCGCCGGCCTGGTAGCCCGCGGGCGAGGGGAAGCCGTCGCCGTACTTCATGCCCTCTTCGAGCGCGGCGGCCAGCGTGTAGACCTTGGCCGTCGAGCCCTGCTGGAACCCGCGGCCGCCGCCGTGGGCGGCGTCGGCCACGATGTTGTAGCTCATCTCGTTCTTGCTCTTGCTCCGGCCGTACTTCCGGGAGGCGGCCATGGCCTTGATCTCACCGGTGCCGGGCACGACCATGGCCTGCGAGGCCACGGGCTTGTCCTTGGCGCTGACATACTTCCTGATCGCCCGCTCGGCGGCGGCCTGCATCTTGGGGTCGATCGTGGTCTTGATCCTCAGACCGCCCCGCTCCAGGAGTTCCCTGCGCTCATCCTGGTTCTTGCCGAAGTCCTCGTTGTTGAGGATCTCGTACTGGACATAGAGGCAGAAGTACGGGTATTCGCTCTCCTCGCACCCGCCGGGAGCCTCGATGTCCTTGAAGCCGAGCTTCTTCGCCTTGGCCTCGGCCGCCTGCTGCGGCGTGATCTTCTTCAGCTCGGCCATGCGGTCGAGCACGACGTTGCGCCGCTCCAGCAGCCGCTCGCGCGACTCGGGGCCGACGTTGGGGTCGGTGCGGGCAGGGTTCTGGACGGCGCCGGCGAGCGTGGCGGCCTCGACGAGGTTGAGCTCGGAGGCCGGCTTGTCGAAGAAGCGCTTGGCCGCGGCCTGGATGCCGTGGGCTCCCGCGCCGAAGTAGGCGATGTTCAGATATTTCTCGAGAATCTGGTCTTTGGTGTACTTCTTCTCGATCGCCATGGCGTGGCGCAGCTCCGACAGCTTGCGCGAGACCGTGGGCGCGATCGCCGCGGCCTGCTCCTCCGGCGTCTCGGCCTTGTTGAGCAGAACCTGCTTGACGTACTGCTGCGTGATCGAGGAACCGCCCTGCGTGACGCCGCCGCTCGTCAGATTCTTGACCAGAGCTCTGGCCGTTCCTTCCACATCGATGGGCCCGTGCTGGTAGAAACGGTAGTCCTCGATGGCGATCAGGGCTGTGCGCATGATCGGGGCGACCTTGTCCAGCGTGACCGACTGGCGGTTCTCGAAGTAGAACTGGCCGATCTGGTCATCGTTGGCGTCGTAGAGCCGGGTGACCTCCGACAACGGAGGCTCCTCCAGCTCCTCCGGCTTGAGGTTGAGCCCTTCGACGGCGGTCTTGGTGGAGATCCCCGCTCCACCGACGGCGGGCAGCGCCACGGCGGCGGTCAGCACGCCGGCCGCTGCTCCCGCGATGATCAGGCGCAGGATGTTGAGTACCGGGTTGGCGCGATCTTTGCCCTGGGCTTGCACACCCCTAAGGGTACGTCGAATGACTGACCTAATCGGTAGCACGACACCATTTCGCCTTGACTGACGGGGGTGACTAGTCATTCCCGGTCAAGACTGCCGCGAGAAATTGGTCCTCTGGGGTCTGTCGGCACGAAGGGTCGGTTGCGTACGTTCTCCCTGCGGCAACTGAATACGGAGGCTCGGCGCCCGCGCCCGTCGGCCCCAAATGACGACTGACCACCTAAGGGGAGTGGGGTCGAAAAATGTGGATCACGGATTGGACCTCCCGTGCCGCCTGTAAGGGTGCGGATCCGGATGCCCTGTTCGTGCAGGGCGCCGCGCAGAACAGAGCGAAGCTCATCTGCCGGGGCTGCCCGGTCCGTACCGAATGCCTCGCCGATGCGCTGGACAACCGCATCGAGTTCGGGGTGTGGGGCGGTATGACCGAACGCGAACGGCGTGCGCTGCTGCGCAGACGGCCCGACGTGGACTCGTGGCGCGACCTGCTCGAGTCGGCCAAGGAAGAGTACGAACGGACCAACGAGCTGATCGCGGGCTGATCCGCGGATCGGCGACCGCGTACGGCCGGCGCCGCCCGCCGGCCGTACCTCTATGCGGCCGCCAGCAGGTCCCCGATCCGGCGCAGCCCCGCCAGGTCGTGGACGTCCTCGGACATGGCGCGGACCTGCACCACGGGGACCGTGGGGTGGGCCGAGACGAAATGCTCCTGTTCGCGGCTCTCACGGGCCGCGAGCTGCATCCGCCCGGCGTGCAGCCGCAGCACGGCGGCGGTGAGCTCGTGCTCGCCCCTCGATTCCAGGTCTTCCGCGGCGGCGGCGCTGCGGGCGGCCGACAGCGCCGAGGCCGGCGAGGTGTGCACGCGGTTGACCACCAGGCCGGCGAGCGGCATCCGCTCCTCGGCCAGGCGCTCCACGAAGTAGGACGCCTCACGCAGCGCGTCCCGCTCGGGCGCGGCCACCACGAGGAAGGCCGTGCCGGGCGCCTGCAGCAGCCGGTACGTGGCCTCGGCCCGCTGCCGGAAGCCGCCGAAGACCGCGTCGAGCGCGGACACGAACGTCTGCAGGTCCTTGATGACCTGCGCGCCGAGCAGCTTCGTCATCGCCCCGGCCATCAACCCGAACCCGGCGTTGAGCAGTCGGAACGCGCTGCGCCCCCCGGCCTTGGCCGGGGCGGTCAGCAGCCTGATGAACCTGCCGTCGAGGAAGCGCCCGAGCCGCTCGGGAGCGTCGAGGAAGTCGAGCGCCGAGCGTGAGGGCGGCGTGTCCACGATGATCAGATCCCACTCGTCGGAGCGGCGCAACTGGCCGAGCTTCTCCATGGCCATGTACTCCTGCGTGCCGGAGAAACTCGACGAGAGGGACTGGTAGAAGGGGTTCGACAGGATCTGCCGGGCCCGCTCGGGGTCGGCGTGCGCCTCGATGATCTCGTCGAACGTGCGCTTCATGTCGAGCATCATCGCGTAGAGCTGGCCGCCGCCGTCGGGCGAGCTGACCAGGCGCGGGGTGTTGTCGAGCTCGGTCAGGCCCATCGACTGGGCGAGGCGCCGGGCCGGGTCGACGGTCAGCACGACCGCGCACCGGCCGCGTTCGGCGGCCCGCAGGCCCAGGGCCGCGGCGGTCGTGGTCTTGCCCACGCCGCCCGCGCCGCAGCAGACGATGATGCGGGTGCCCCGGTCGTCGAGGATCGCGTCGATGTCGAGGACGGCGGGCTTCTTCACGCTGCTCCCTGGGTGCGCATGCTCTCGGCGAGCTCGTACAGGCCGGCCAGGTCGACGCCGTCGGCCAGCAACGGCAGCTCGTACGTCGTCAGGTCGGCTTCGGCCAGCGATTCGCGTTCGGTGTTCTCGAGCTCGGTGCGGCGGGCATGTTCCGCGATCTCCTCGGCGAGCGCCTCGGCCATCGAAGTGGCCTGCGCGCCGTCGATCACTCCTGCCGCCTTGAGCCCGAGAGTGAGCTCTCCGACGTCGAGCCGGCCTTTGACAGCCGAGTCAAGTGCGGCCTGGGGAAGGAGGGATTCGCGCACCATGTTGATGAAAATGCCGCCGGCGGGAAGACCGGCGGCGCGCAATTCGTCGATGCCGTCGAGCGTCTCCTGCACCGGCATCTCCTCCAGCACCGTGACGAAGTGCACGGCGGTCTCCGGCGACTTCACGACGCCGCTGACCAGGTCGGAGTGGTTCTTGATCGGGCCGACCTTGGCCAGGCCGGCCACTTCCTTGGTGACGTTCAGGAAACGGGTGATGCGGCCGGTCGGCGGGGCGTCGAGGACGACCGCGTCGTAGACCCTGCGGCCGTTCCTGCCGCGCCGGCGTACGGCCTCGGTCGTCTTGCCGGTGACGAGCACGTCGCGGAAGCCGGGGGCGACGGTGGTGGCGAAGTCGACGACGCCCATCTTGGTCAGCGCGCGGCCCGCGCGGCGCATCCCGTAGAACATCTCCATGTACTCGAGCATGGCCTCCTCGGGGTCGATGGCCAGCGCGTACACGTCACCGCCCGACGGGGCCACCGCGACCTTGCGCTCCTCGTAGGGCAGCGGCGGCAGGTCGAAGATCTGCGCGATGCCCTGCCGGCCCTCCACCTCCACCAGCAGCACCTTGCGGCCGCCCGAGGCCAGCGCGAGAGCCAGGGCGGCGGCCACCGTCGTCTTGCCGGTGCCGCCCTTGCCGGTGACGACGTGCAGTCGTACGTCGGCCCAATCCGTGTCCGGAGAGTCCACGGTTCGAGGCTACCGAAGCGTCACTTGCCGAAAGCCGACGACCACCCATTGAGATTGCTCACACTGCGGATGCGTCGTGTTCAGCGGGGCATCACTATCGTGATCCCCATGAAGAAATGGGAGTACCTCACCGCCCCGGTGCTGATCCACAACACGAAGATGATCCTCGACAACTTCGGCGCCGACGGCTGGGAGCTCGTGCAGATCCTGCAGGGCGCCACGCCCGAGCAGCTCGTCGCCTACTTCAAGCGGGAGAAGCAGTGACCACCACCCCTGAGGACAGGCTCGCGGAGCTCGGCCTGACGCTGCCCGAGGTGGTGGCCCCGCTGGCGGCGTACGTGCCGGCGGTCCGCACCGGAAACCTCGTCTACACCTCGGGCCAGGTGCCCATGGTGGAGGGCAAGCTCGCGCAGGCCGGCAAGCTGGGCGCCGAGGTGACCACCGAGCAGGGCGCCGAGTTGGCCCGCATCTGCGCGCTCAACGCGCTGGCCGCGGTCAAGGCGGAGGTCGGCGACCTGGCGAGGGTCGTACGCGTCGTCAAGGTCGTGGTGTTCGTCGCAAGCGACCCGGCCTACACCGAGCAGCCGAAGGTCGGCAACGGCGCCAGCGAGCTGCTGGTCCAGGCGCTGGGCGACGTGGTCGGCAAGCACGCGCGCAGCGCCGTCGGCGTGGCCTCTCTGCCGCTGGACGCTCCGGTCGAAGTGGAACTGATCGCCGAAGTCGACTGAACGGGCATATGTCACCATGACCGAGTGATGTTCTAGAGGAGGTCATGTGACTGGTCTGCCGCTTCCAGCCGAGCTCGCCGCGCGGGCCCGGGACGTCCTGGCCGGGCGCGTCCAGCCGGTGCCCGCGCGCGACGCCGCCACGGTGGTGCTGCTGCGCCCGGGGCCCGAGGTCTACCTGCTCCGGCGCAGGTCCACGATGGCGTTCGCCGCGGGGGCGTACGTCTTCCCCGGCGGCTCCGTCGACGTGCGCGACGCCGACCAGGCGGTCGCCTGGGCCGGGCCGTCGCCCGCGGAGTGGGGCGCGGCCTTCCACGCCGACGAGCGGCTCGCGCGGGGTCTGGTGTGCGCGGCCGTGCGTGAGACGTTCGAGGAGTCCGGCGTGCTGCTGGCCGGGCCGGGGCCCGGCTCGGTGGTGGCCGACACGACGGGCGACGACTGGGAGGCCGACCGGCTGGCGCTGATCGACCGGAGCCTCGCCTTCGCCGACTTCCTGGCCAGGCGCGGGCTCGTGCTCCGCTCCGACCTGCTCAAGCCCTGGGCGCACTGGATCACGCCGGAGATCGAGACCAGGCGCTTCGACACGCGCTTCTTCGTCGCCGTGCTGCCCGAGGGCCAGCGCACCCGCGACGTGGGCGGCGAGGCCGACCGGGTGGTCTGGCAGCGTCCGGCCGAGGCGCTGGAGCTGGCCCGCCGGGGCGAGATCTTCCTCATGCCGCCGACCCACCGCACACTGAGCGAGCTCTCCGAGCACGACAGCGTGGGCGGCGTCCTGGCCACGCCGCGCGACATCGTCACGATCATGCCGCGCGCGGTGGAGATCGAGGGCGAGATGCGGCTGGTGACGGCATGAGCGGCCTGTACATCCCCGTAGGGACGCCGGACGGGTCGCGTACCGACCACGCCGAGAACCTGCTCGCGCCCAACCCCTCGGTGATGACCCTCGACGGCACCAACACGTGGGTGATCGGCGCCGGCGAGGAGGTGGTCGTGGTGGATCCGGGGCCCGACGACGAGTCCCACCTGCTGCGCGTACGCGACCATCTCAAGGAGCGCCGCGTCACCGAGGTGCTGCTCACCCACGGTCACTTCGACCACAGCGGCGGCGCCCGGCGCTTCGCCGACCTGGTGAAGGCGCCCGTACGCGCTCTCGACCCGCGCCACCGGCTGGGCGGCGAGGGGCTGGCGGACGGCGACGTGGTGACCGTGGCGGGTCTGGAGATCCACGTCTACGCGACGCCGGGCCACTCGTTCGACTCGTTGTGCTTCTGGCTGCCGCAGGACCGGGCGATGCTGACCGGCGACACCATCCTCGGCAGGGGCACCACGATCATCGCCCGTGACGGCGGCCTGGCCGACTACCTGCGCAGCCTCGACCGGCTCAGGGCGGCGGCGGAGAGCCTCGCGGCGCGGGCGCTGCTGCCCGGGCACGGCCCGGTGCTGCCCGACCCGATCGGCGCGCTCGACGGCTACATCGCCCACCGGCGGGAGCGTCTCGACCAGATCAGGGCGGCCCGCGCCCAGGGTGCGCGCACGCCGCGCGAGATCGTCAAGATCGTGTACGCCGAGGTCGACCGCTCACTCTGGCCGGCCGCCGAGATGTCGGTGGCGGCCCAGCTGGACTACCTGGACCGGTTGTAGAGCCGGTCGACGTCGAGGATGACCACGGCCTTGGCCTCGATGCGCAACCAGCCGCGCTGGGCGAAGTCGGCCAGCGCCTTGTTGACCGTCTCGCGGGAGGCGCCGACGAGCTGCGCCAGCTCCTCCTGGGTGAGGTCGTGGTGGACCCGCAGGCCGTCGTCGGTCTTGGTGCCGAACCGTTCGGCGAGGTCGAGCAGCTGCTTGGCGACCCGGCCGGGCACGTCGGTGAACACCAGGTCGGCGAGCACGTCGTTGGTGCGGCGCAGGCGCTGGGCGAGCGCGCGCAGCAGGTGGAGGGCGACCTCGGGGCGGCCGGTGAGCCAGGGCCGCAGGTCGTCGTGGCCGAGCCCGGCCAGGCGCACCTCGGTCAGGGCCGTCGCCGTCGCCGTGCGCGGCCGCGGGTCGAACAGGGACAGCTCGCCGAACATCTCGCTCGGCCCGAGCACGCTGAGGAGGTTCTCCCGCCCGTCGGGGGAGGTGCGGGACAGCTTGATCTTGCCCTCCAGCACGACGTAGAGGCGGTCGCCCGTCTCGTTCTCGTGGAAGAGCGTCTGCCCCTTGGACAGCTGGACCTCGGTGATGCTCGTCCGCAGCGCCGCGGCGCTCTCGCGGTCGAGCGCGGCGAACAGGGGGGCCTTGCCCAGCACGTCTTCGGTGTTCACTCTGCCTCCTCTGCTGCCCATTGTGACTCACCCCACTCCGGGCGGCACACAAACAGATTATGGGAATGCCGGAGTGGTCTGGTCTTGTCCAGGCACGCTGAGGTGCGTGAAGTCCATGGGGAAAGGTACCTGATGCGGTGGTTTATTCCGTCCGCGGTCCCCCCTCCGCTCAGCCCGCGCGGGCCAGCAGGTCGTCCACCGAGGCCATCGCCGCCGCGACAGACCGGCCGAGCAGGACGCGCAGCAGGTCGGCGGCCCTAGGGCGGGACGCGGCGTCGGGGTGGCGGCAGCGTTCCACCGCGATCCGCAGCACGGGCGGCAGCACCCGCACGTCGCCGTCGGCGGCGCCGGTGGCCGCGAAGACCACCAGGTCGGCCCAGTCCCGTACGCCGTCCGCCGGCTCGCCGGGTGACGCGCAGCCGACGAGCACCTGGCCGCCGGCGCCGAGCGCCACCGTGCCGGGGCGGAGCCGTACCCCCGAGTCCGGGTGGACGATGGCCGCCGCGCACCGCACGGCCAGCCGGTGCAGCGCCGGGCCGCGCAGCGGCCCGTTCGTCCGGACGAACTCCGCCAGCGTCGAACTCCCCATGACGACCCCTTTCCGTGGCGTCAGGTTGTACGCGGGCCGGGCCGTCCAGGGTTCAACCGTTCGCGGAAGCTTCTACGCTGGCGGCATGGCGACGAAAGCGGCGGGGGGCAGGCAGGAGACCCGGCTCGCACTGGTGCGACGGGCCCGCAAGATGAACCGCGTCCTCGCGGAGACCTATCCAAACGCCCATTGCGAGCTCGACTTCGGCAATCCGCTGGAGCTGCTGGTCGCGACCATCCTCTCGGCCCAGTGCACGGACAAGCGGGTCAACATGGTGACCCCGATCCTGTTCGCGAAATATCCGACGGTCGAGGACTACGCGAGCGCCGACCGGTCCGAGATGGAAGAGATCATCCGCTCGACCGGCTTCTTCCGCGCGAAGACCAACAGCATCATCGGCATGGCCCAGGCGATCTGCGAGCGCTACGGCGGCGAGGTGCCCGGGAAGCTGAAAGACCTGGTCGGCCTGCCCGGCGTGGGCCGCAAGACGGCCAACGTGGTGCTGGGGAACGCCTTCGGCGTGCCCGGCCTGACCGTCGACACCCACTTCCAGCGCCTCGTGCGCCGGTTCGGCTGGACCGAGGAGACCGACCCCGTCAAGATCGAGCACATCGTGGGGGAGCTGCTGCCCCGCCGCGAGTGGACGATCTTCTCCCATCGGGTCATCTGGCACGGCCGCCGCATCTGCCACGCCCGCAGGCCCGCGTGCGGCGTGTGCCCGCTGGCCGCCCTGTGCCCCTCGTACGGCACCGGCCCGACCGACCCCGGCCAGGCCGCCAAGCTCGTCAGGTCCGGCCCCTTCTCCTGACCTGCCGGGAAGTGATCGGTGGCTTGCCGATGTTGGAGGATGCGTGACCCAAGTGCCCGACTGGCTCGAACGATTGGCGGCGCAGGCGCAACAGGCCAAGGTCCCCCGATACCTGCGTCCCCCCGCCGACGGCGGCCGGGAGGCGGCGGTGCTGATGTTGTTCGGCGAGGGTCCGTCAGGTCCCGACGTGCTGCTGATCCAGCGCAGCACCCGCGGGCGCCGGCACCCCGGCCAGCCTGCCTTCCCGGGAGGCGGCGTCGATCCGGGCGACGGCGGGCCGGTCGCCGCGGCGCTGCGCGAGGCCGAGGAGGAGACCGGGGTCGACCCGGCCGGCGTCCACGTGCTCTGCACGATGCCGGAGCTCTACCTCAACCACAGCGACAACCGCGTCACGCCCGTGGTGGCCTGGTGGCGCGTTCCTTGCGCGGTGCACGCGGCCTCGCCCGACGAGGTCGAATCCGTCGAACGGGTGCCGATCGCCGAGCTGGTCGATCCCGGCAACCGCGTCATGCTGCGTCACCCGAGCGGCATGGCGGGCCCGGCGTTCCGGGTGCGCGGGATGGTGGTGTGGGGGTTCACCGCGGTGGTGCTCGACTCGGTGCTGCGCGCGGCCGGGCTGGAGCGTCCGTGGGACACCGCGCGGATCGAGCAGCTGCCGCCCGACATCCTCGGGCTGGCCTCCCGCTCCTAGCGGGCGGCCCGCAGCGCCACGCCGAGCGAGGCCCAGCCCGCCACGTCGGCGTCGTCGTCGGCCGCCAGCGCGCGCAGCGTCTCCAGGCCCGCCCGGTCGGGCGGATCGCCGAGCACGTGCTGCAGCGCGTACGCGGCGCCGTAGCGGACTCTCGGGTCGTCGTGGCCGGCCAGCTCGATCACCGACGGCAGCGAGCGCGGGTCGGCCAGGTGGCCGAACGCGATCAGCACCGAGTAGAGCACCATCGCGTCGTCCTCGCTGGCGGCCAGGTAGCGCAGCACCGGCAGCGTACGGTCGGCGAAGGAGTGGAGCATGCCCATGATGTCGACGCCGAGCAGCCGCTCCGCGACGGTGTCGGCGGCGCAGAGCCGGCGCGCCTCGATGAACGACTCCAGATCGCCGCGCTGACGCAGCATGGAGATCACGTGCCAGCGCAGCGGCCCGTCGGGGTCGGTGTCGCTCAGAGCCGCCTGGATGAGTTCGCGCACTGTTCCCTCGGCCCCCGGCATACCGCCCAAGATAGTCAGGCGGGTGACGCCGTCCTGATCGAAGACGTGCACGCTTGACCCTATCGCTGGCTACCTTTGAAGCGTGCGCGGTGATCTGCTTGACCTCATTCTGATCGCCCTGGTGATCGCCTTCGGCATCTCCGGATACCGGCAGGGCTTCATCATCGGGGTGATGAGCTTCGTGGGGTTCGTCGGCGGAGCCGTGCTGGGCGTCTTCATCGCGCCCCCGATCACGAAGGCCGTCGTCGAGGGCGACACGCCCCAGGCGCTGCTCGCCATCGTGATCGTCTTCCTGTCCGCGACGGTCGGCCAGTTCGCCTCCTCGACGCTCGGGGCGGTAGTGCGCAGCCACGTCACGTGGGAGCCGGCCAAGGTGGCCGACGCGATCGGCGGCACGTTCGCCAGCGCGCTGTCGGTGCTGGTCATCGCGTGGCTGATCGGCTCGCTGGTGGTCTCCAGCACCTTCACCCCGCTCGTCGACCAGGTGAAGAACTCCGCGCTGCTCACGACGGTCGACGAGGCCCTCCCGCAGGCCGCGCGCAACTGGCAGCAGCCGTTCAAGAAGTTCATCGACCGCTCGGAGTTCCCGCCGGTCTTCGACGCGATCGGGGCCGGTCACCTCATCGACGTGCCGCCGCCCGACCAGAGCGTGCTGCAGGGGGCCAAGCTGGCCCGCGCCCGGCGCGGCATCGTCAAGGTGCAGGGCAACGCCGACAGCTGCAACAAGCACATCGAGGGCACCGGCTTCGTCTACGCGCCCGGCCGCATCATGACCAACGCCCACGTGGTCGCGGGCGTCAACCGCGACCTGCAGGTCATCGACTCCGAGAACAACCGCCACCCGGCCACGGTGGTGCGCTACAACCCGCGGCGCGACATCGCCGTCCTCTACGTGCCGGGGCTCGACCTGCCGCAGCTGTCGTTCGACGACGAGGCCGAGCGCGGCGACAACGCGATCGTCGCCGGCTTCCCCAAGGGCAGGGGGTTCACCGCCGCGCCGGCCCGCATCGGCGGCCAGCTCACCGCCGAGGGCCCCGACATCTACCGCGCCAACACCGTCCGGCGCGAGGTCTACGCGATCCGCGGCGAGGTGCTGCCCGGCAACTCCGGGGGCCCGCTGCTCACCGTCGACGGCCGCGTCTACGGCGTGATCTTCGCCGCCGCGATCAACGAGGAGCAGACCGGCTACGTCCTGACGGCCGACGAGGTCGCCCCCGACGCCGCCGCGGGCCGTAACGACACCACGCCGGCCAGCACGCAGGACTGCGACTGACGGTTTCCCAGAACGACGAGCCTCCCTTCGCGCGCCTCAATGTGATAGGTTCTCACAATGTGATAGGTCATCACATCGAGGAGCAGGCCATGAAGGCGCGCAGGCTCGGCACCACTGACATCGAGATCAGCCCCATCGGGCTGGGATGCATGCAGTTCTCCGGCACCAGGAACGTGGCACGGCTGATGATCAGACCCATCGAGGAGGAGACCGCCACCGCGGTGGTGCGGGCCGCCCTCGACGGCGGCATCACGTGGTTCGACACCGCCGAGATGTACGGCGCGGGCAACTCGGAAGAAGTGCTGGCCGCCGCGCTCAAGGAGTGCGGCGTCGCGCCCGGCCAGGTCGCCGTCGCCACCAAGTGGGCCCCGCTGGGGCGTACGGCCGCCAGCATCACCCGCACCATCGGCGACCGCCTCGCCCACCTCGGCGGCTACCCCGTCGACCTGCACCAGATCCACATGCCGACGGGCTCCCTGTCGGGCCTGCCCGCCCAGCTGCGGGCCATGGCCGCGCTGGCCAGGGCGGGCAGGATCAGGGCGGTCGGGGTGAGCAACTTCTCCGCCCGCCAGATGGTGCTCGCCCACCGGGTGCTCGCCGCCGAGGGCGTCGCGCTGGCCGCCAACCAGGTCAGGATCAGCCTGCTGCGGCGCGACATCGAGCGCGACGGCGTGCTGGAGACCGCCCGCCGGCTGGGCGTCACGCTGATCGCGTACTCGCCGCTCGACGGCGGGCTGCTCACCGGGCGCTACCACGACGACCCCGAGCTGACCAGGAACGCGCCCGTGATGCGCAGGTTCTTCGGCCGCCGCGACCTGAGCACGCGCGGCCTCGCGCGCACGGCGCCGCTGATCGACGCCATGCGGCGGATCGCCGCCGGTCACGGCGTCACGGTCGGGCAGGTGGCGCTCAACTGGGTCATCACCCGCTACGGCGACACGGTCGTGGCCATCCCCGGCGCCTCCAAGCCTCGCCAGGCGGCCGAGGCGGCGGGCGCGATGGGCTTCACGCTCACCGCGGCGGAGGCCGGAGAGCTCGATGAGCTGTCACGCTAACCTGAGGCCGTGCCCCGGACCACCAGACGCGACCGCTATCACCACGGCGACCTGCGGGCCGCGCTCATCGACACCGCGATGGAGCTGATCGCCGAGCAGGGGGTGCAGGGGTTCTCGCTGGCGGAGGCGAGCAGGCGGCTCGGGGTCGCCGTCAGCGCCCCCTACCGCCACTTCGCCGACCGCGACGAGTTGCTGCTCGCGGTCGGCGTACGCGCGGGCGAGCTGCTCGCCACGACCGTCTCGGCCGAGATCGGCGGCGACTCCCACGAGGCCCGGCTGGTGGCGGTGGCCAGGGGCTACGTCCGCTTCGCCGCCCGGCACCGGCCGTTGTTCGAGGCCATGTTCGGCACGCTGATGCCGGTGGGGGAGCCGGAGTTCGAGCGGGCCACCCAGCCGGTGAAGGGCGTCTTCCACACCGCCGCGACCGCCCTGGCCGGCGGCGACCCCGTGGCCGCCGAGTCACTCGGGCTCGCCGTGGCCGCCGTCGCGCACGGCTACGCCGGGCTGCTCCACCTGGGCATGCTCGGCGAAGGCGACGACGCCGTGGAGCACGCGGTGGCGCGGGCCGAAGCCGCCACCCGGGCGCTGATCGCGGGCCGGTCGGCGCTGACCTAGCCGGGAAGTCTGCCCAGGATCAGGGCGATGGCCTCGCCGGGGTCGGTGTCCTGGGTGAGCGTCGAGGCCGCCTTGCCGACGGCGTCGTACGCTCCGCCGTACGACTGGGCCTTGGCGGCGCCGCGGCTGAAGAGGGTCACGGCCCCGCGCCCGTTGCCGCGCTGCAGGTGGGTCAGGCCGACGCAGATCTGCGCGAGGCCCTGCCACAACTCGCGCTCGTCCTCGGGGGCGCACTTCCAGCGGCCCTCGAACACCTCGTGGGCGTTGAACGGCAGCCCCTCGCCGAGGAACCGGCGGCCGTCGGCCAGCGCCTGCTCGGTGGTCGGGGCGTAGTCGTCGGGGACGCGGGCCACGCCGGGGGAGCCGTACGGGAGCGGGCGGCCGTAGGCGTCGCGGGGGCGGGCGTTGCGCGGCCTGCCCTCGGGGTCGCGGTCTCTCATCGGTCGGGCTCCGGATCGTTCAGCCAGCCGAGCAGCTCGGTGTCGAACACGTCGGCAACCTCCTCGTGCGGGAAGTGGCCGGCCCCCTCCATCAGCCTCCACCGGTACGGGGCCGCCACGTAACGGCTCGAACCGAGAGCCGTGCGCGGCAGGACCACCGGGTCGAGCGCCCCGTGCACCTGAAGGGTCGGAGCCTCGACCGGCGTGCGCATCGCCCTGGCGTAGCGCCGGCCGTCGGGTCGAACCTGAGAACGGCCGAACCAGCGGTGGTATTCCAGCGCCGAGTGCGCCACGGCGGGGATGCGGAACGCCTCGCGGTAGGTGCGCGACTCGTCGGGGGCGGGCCAGCCGGGCCGGGAGCGTTCGTCCAGAAGCCTGCCGACCAGGGCCGCGTCGTGGCGGGTGAGGCGATGCTCAGGCAGCAGCGGCAGCTGGAACCCGATCGCCCGCCGGCTCGCCTTGAGCTGCCCGAACGGGTCGGCCACCAGCGACCTGCGCACCCGCAGCGGATGCGGCGCCGACACGACCACCAGCCGGTGGACGCACTTGGGGTCGAGCACCGCCATCGTCCAGGCCAGCAGACCGCCCCAGTCGTGGCCGACGACGGTCGCGCAGGTCTCGCCCAGCGCCCTGATCAGCCCGGTCGCGTCGGCGGCCAGCGTGGGCAGGTCGTAGCCGCGCGGCGGCTTGTCACTGCCGCCGTAGCCGCGCAGGTCGGCGGCGACCGCCCGGTATCCGGCCGCGGCCAGGGACGTCAGCTGGTGGCGCCAGGTCCACCAGAACTGCGGGAACCCGTGCAGCAGCAGCACCAGCGGGCCCTCGCCGGCCTCGACGACGTGGAAGCGGGTGCCGCCCGCGTGCACCGCGCGGTGCGTCCACGGGCCCTCGATCTGGACGACGGACTCGTCAGGCGCCATCACGGGTCACCGGCTCGGGCCCGCGCGCGGGCACGACCTCGCCGTCGGGGGTGGCGATCTCCTTCAGCCCCTTGATCGACCGGGCGGTGCGCTTCATCCCCGCCAGTCCCTTCAGCCGCCGCACCCCGAGGAACACCGCCAGCCCCGCGGCCAGCAGGTAGATGACCGTCACGATGAGGAAGGCCAGCCAGTGGGGCATCACCTGGGCCAGCGCGTACGCGATCGCGAACGAGGCGAGGATCAGGCACAGGTGAGCCATGAACGCGGCGGCGGCGAACATCCCGGCCGCCGTGCCGACCCGTTTGGCGTCGAACCTGAACTCGGCCTTGGCCAGCTCGATCTCGGAGCGGACCAGGGACGAGATGTGGCTGGTCGCCTGGGCGACCAGCGAGCCCAGGGATTCTTCCTCGGGAGTCTGCGGCATGAACGTCTCCTATCGGGGCCGGGTGGCCGTGTCAAACATCATCCAGCGCCCTGGCGACGCCTGCGTACCCGTGTGCCGGCACCGCCCGATCCCTGGGGCGGGTGCGATGTCCGACAGTCTCGCCAGGTCGGGCCGTGCCGACGGCCAGGCGCCGCCGAACACGCCGGGGATTTTCCTGGCGAGCACGGGTCCCGTTCCAGAACTACCCGATCGGACAAGATAGCGCCCGTGGTGTGACCCCCGAACGGCGAGAGCGCATGCCCGGAAATTTCCGGGCATGCGCTCTCGTGTCGGGTCTAGTCCTCCTGCTTGGCGGACGGAAGCTTCTCCGAGATCAGGTTCATCACCGTGCTGTCGGCCAGCGTGGTGACGTCGCCGATGCTGCGGTTCTCGGCCACGTCGCGCAGCAGGCGGCGCATGATCTTGCCGGAACGGGTCTTCGGCAGCTCCGGCACCACGAGGATCTGGCGCGGCTTGGCGATCGGGCCGAGCGTCTTGGCCACGTGGTTACGCAGGTCGGCGGCGATGTCGTCGCTCTCCTCCACCGAGCCGCGCAGGATCACGAACGCCACGATGCCCTGGCCGGTCACCGGGTCGGTGGCGCCGACGACCGCCGCCTCGGCCACCTTCGGGTGGCTGACCAGCGCGCTCTCCACCTCCGTGGTGGAGATGTTGTGGCCGGAGACGAGCATGACGTCGTCCACGCGGCCGAGCAGCCACAGGTCGCCGTCCTCGTCCTTCTTGGCGCCGTCGCCGGGGAAGTACATCCCCTCGAAGCGGCTCCAGTAGGTGTCGATGTAACGCTGGTCGTCGCCCCAGATCGTGCGGAGCATCGACGGCCACGGCTCGCGGACGACGAGGAAGCCGCCGCCTCCGTTGGGGACGCTGTTGCCCTGGTCGTCCACCACGTCGGCGACGATGCCGGGCAGCGGGCGCATCGCGGCACCGGGCTTGGCCGCGGTCACGCCGGGCAGCGGGCTGATCATGACGGCGCCGGTCTCCGTCTGCCACCAGGTGTCCACGACGGGGCAGCGCTCGCCGCCGATGTGCTCGCGGTACCAGACGTACGCCTCGGGGTTGATCGGCTCGCCGACCGAGCCCAGGACGCGCAGGCTGGACATGTCGTACTTGGCGGGGATGTCGTCGCCCCACTTCATGAACGTCCGGATGGCCGTGGGGGCCGTGTAGAGCAGCGTGACCTTGTACTTCTGCACGATCTCCCAGAACCGGCCGCGGTGCGGGGTGTCGGGAGTGCCCTCGTAGATGACGCTGGTCGCGCCGTTGGCGAGGGGGCCGTACACGATGTAGGAGTGGCCCGTCACCCAGCCGATGTCGGCCGTGCACCAGTAGATGTCGGTCTCGGGCTTGAGGTCGAAGACCGCGTGGTGCGTCCAGGCCGTCTGGGTGAGGTAGCCGCCCGTGGTGTGCAGGATGCCCTTCGGCCTGCCGGTGGTGCCGCTGGTGTAGAGGATGTACAGCGGGTCCTCCGCGTCGTGCGGCACCGCGGTGTGCTGGTCGCTCTGGCGGTCGACCAGGTCGTGCCACCAGATGTCCTTCTCACCGATGGCGACGTCCTCGCCGGTACGCCGTACGACGAGGACGTGCTCGACCTGCGGGCACTCGGCGACGGCCTCGTCGACGGTCGGCTTGAGGGCGCTCGGCTTGCCCCTGCGGTAGCCTCCGTCCGAGGTGATCACCAGTTTGGCGTCGGCGTCGTCGATCCGGCTCTTCAGCGCCTGCGCCGAGAACCCGCCGAACACCACCGAGTGGATCGCCCCGATGCGGGCGCAGGCCAGCATCGCGATCGGCAGCTCGGGGATCATCGGCATGTAGACGGCCACCCGGTCGCCCTTGCCGACGCCCAGCTCCTGCAGCGCGTTGGCGGCCTTGGCGACCTCGGTCTTCAGGTCGTTGTAGGTGAGGACGCGGGTGTCACCCTCGGGCTCGCCCTCCCAGTAGTAGGCGACCTTGTCGCCGCGCCCCTCCTCGACGTGGCGGTCGACGCAGTTGTAGGCGACGTTGAGCTCGCCGCCGACGAACCACTTCGCGAACGGGGGGTTCCACTCGAGCGTCTTGTCCCACCGCTTGGCCCAGGTCAGCCGCTCGGCGGCGCCCTCCCAGAAAGCGAGGCGATCGGCGGCGGCCTCGTCGTAAGCGGCCGCGGTCACGTTAGCGGCCGCCGCAAGGTCAGCCGGCGGCTCGAACCGGCGGTTCTCCTGCAGCAGGTTGGACAGCGCCTGGGTTTCGTTACCAGCGGTCTCCGGGGCCACCTCGTGCTCCTTCTATGGCCAGATTTGGATAGGTCGTGTCCCACTTCACCAGCTCAGGACCTCCGTACACAAGAGGTCTAGACAGGTCTGTACCTCCGGGTCCTGGGTGGGGTGCGTCTTATCACTTCGCATGACAAATGCTATTGAAACGTTGTCATCCTGCAATAAGGGGAATATGCGGAGGGGGAGGGAGGCGGGGTTCAGAGCGCTTTATGGGCCCCCTCCACGGCCCTTTCTCGCAGTACGGGGAGCGCTCGAGACCACATTGGAGCCCGGCGGCAAGCCGGAACACCGCCGTGTACCCAGGGTCATGTTCCACCCCCCATATC
>NZ_POUD01000120.1 GCF_003236395.1 Nonomuraea aridisoli
GCCAAGGAGGCCGCTGCCCGCCCCCGGCTTCACCCGGCCGCGGCCTCCTTGGCGGCGTGGTCGATGGCGGCCAGCTCCTCGGAGGTGAAGTCGAGCCGGTCCACGGCGGCCACGTTCGCCTCCAGCTGCTCCGGGCTGGAGGCGCCCACGAGCACCGACGTGACGCGCGGGTCGCGCAGGGCCCAGGCCAGCGCGAGCTGCGCCACCGTCTGCCCCCGCGACTCGGCCAGCTCCGCCAGCGTCCGCACGAACGTCAGCACCTGCGGCGTCACCCGGTCGGGCGTCAGGAAGCGGCCCTCGGCCGCCCGCGAGTCGGCCGGGATGCCGTCGAGGTAACGGTCGGTCAGCAGGCCCTGCGCCAGCGGCGAGTACACCACGCACCCGACCCCTTCGCGCTCCAGCACGCCCAGCAGCGACTCCTCGATCCTCCGGTCGAGCAGCGAATAGGGCGGCTGGTGCACCAGAAGCGGGGTGCCGAGGCCGCGCAGCAGCCGCGCCGCCTCGGCCGTGCTCTCCGGCGAGAAGTTGGAGACGCCGACGTACAGGGCGCGTCCGGTGCGGACCATGTGGTCGAGCGTGGCGACCTGCTCCTCCAGCGGGGTGTCCGGGTCCTCCCGGTGCAGGTAGAAGATGTCCACGTAGTCCAGGCCCAGGCGGGCCAGCGAGCGGTCGAGCGTGGCCAGCAGGTGCTTGCGCGAGTTGCCCTTGCCGTACGGGCCGTCCCACATGGGGTTGCTGCCCTTGGTGGTGATGACGACCTCGTCGCGCAGCGACCTGGGCAGGATCCGGCCCAGCGCCGACTCGGCGGCGCCGATCGGCGGGCCGTAGCGGTCGGCGAGGTCGAAGTGGGTGATGCCGAGGTCGAGCGCCCGGTGCAGGATGGCGCGCTGACTTTCGAGGGTCTTGCCCTCACCGAAGTTGTGCCACAGGCCGAGGGACACGGCGGGCAGGAGCAGGCCGCTGCGGCCGCACCTGCGGTACGGCTGACGTTCGTAGTCCAAGAGTGACCTTTCGCGGAAGATCCGGATTTGCCGTGCTCAGTTAAGCACTCTCTCCACCTCGTCCGCCGCCGCGGCGGCCCCTCCGGCGGCGGCCAGCTCGCCCCGCATCCAGCGCAGCCGCTCGCGTACGCGCTCGTCGCCGGCCACCTCCTCGACCGCCTGCCACAGGGCCGCGCCGGTGCTCCCGCCGGCGGGCAGTGCCTGGCCCAGGCCCAGCTCGGCGATGCGGTCGGCGTTGGCGCGCTGCTCGGCCATCTGCGGCACCGCCACCATGGGCACGCCGAAGTGCATGCTCTCCATCGTGCTGCCCATGCCCGCGTGGGTGACGAACGCCCGGGCGTGGCGGAGCACGGCCAGCTGCGGCACGTGCGCGTGCACCTCCACGTTGGGCGGGATCGGGCCCAGACTCGCCGGGTCCGCCCTGCCGACGGCCAGGACGACGTGCCAGGGCCGGTCGCGCGCGGCTTCCAGCACCGTACGGTAGAAATCCGGCCGCTCGTTGTAGGCGGTGCCCAGCGAGACCAGCAGCACCGGGCGCCCGTCGCCCGGCGGCTCCCAGCCGCCCTCGACGGTCCGCTCGCTCAGGCCCGGCCCGACGAACACGTAGTTGTCGCCGAACGTCTCGCCCGCGTACTGGAAGGCCCGCGGCAGCATCACCAGCCGGACCGCCGCCCGATCGCCCCGCAGGAACGCCTGCACGTCACTGAACCCCTCCTTGCACAGGAACCGGGCCAGGCGCATCCCCGTGCGCAGGAAGCCGAAGCTGAGCGGGTTGACCGTCGTGTACTCGTGGTGCATCGACCAGTGGTCGTTGTTGACCAGGTTGGGCCAGGTCTCGACCGAGGGCACCTGCCGGCGATCGGCCAGGATGCGCCCCCACCAGCACAGCGTGCCGTCGTGGACCACGAGGTCGGGCCGCTCGCCCCGGTCGAGCTGGGCCAGGGCGGCCTTGGTCTCCTCCAGCAACAGGCCCATGGCGCGGACCAGGCCAGGCTGCGCGACGTGGCGGCCGAGGCGGGCATGTCGCTCGGCTCCGTGCGGCACTACTTCGGCAGCAAGGACGAGATGCTCCGCTACGTGGTCCGCTACCTGGGCGAGCGCGTCACCGAGCGGATCGTGGCCGGGATGGGCGAGGCGGGGGAGCGCCCGAGCTGATCGGCGACCTGCGCGAGGGCGACCGGTGGCTGCACCAGCGGGTGGCCGAGCTGATCGCCCAGGGCGTCCGCGAGCCCGCCGAGGCGCTCGCCGTGGTCCGCTACCACCTCGACCGGCTGGCCGTTCTTTACTGATGTGTACATAACGCGCTAGCCTCCTGTCATGGGCAGGCCGCGTGAGTTCAGCCATGAGGCAGTGGTCGACGCCGCGATGGAGGTGTTCTGGGAGAAGGGGTACGAGGCCGCCTCCACCTACGACCTGTGCGCCCGCACCGGGCTCGGCCGCGGCAGCCTCTACAACGCCTTCGGCAGCAAACACCGCCTGTACGAGGCCGCGATCCGCCGCTACGCCGACACCTGGGCGCAGGCCCAGCTCGAGATGCTGGACCGCCCGGGGCCGGTCAAGGACCGGTTGCGGGAGCTGATGCTCGGCGTCATCGACGCCGACATGAACGACCCCGGCCGCCGCGGTTGCCTCGCGCTCAACGCCGCCACCGAGTCCAGTGGGCGCACCGAGTCCGTCGCCGCGCTCGTCCGCCGCCAGTTCACCGACCTGGACCAGGCCGTTCTGCGGCTGGTGCGGGTCGGCCAGAGCACCGGCGAGCTGTCGTCCAGCAGGCCGCCGGAGCAGGTGGCGCGGG
This sequence comes from Nonomuraea aridisoli, assembly GCF_003236395.1. Classification (GTDB taxonomy): domain Bacteria; phylum Actinomycetota; class Actinomycetes; order Streptosporangiales; family Streptosporangiaceae; genus Nonomuraea; species Nonomuraea aridisoli. The sequence goes on from NZ_POUD01000120.1 coordinate 2,797, forward strand.
CGTTCCAGAGCGCCTACTACGGGCTGCGGGTGCTCGCCAAGGTCACCGACGACCGCGACGCGCTGCTCGACGTCGTGGAAGGGGCCGTCGCCGCTCTGTGATCCCTTCCCCAAGGGGGTCGCGCCGTGTGCCGCACCAGTTCTGTACTGATCTGTAAAGAAAGTGGGAGTCATGAGACCTGCGGCCGTGCCGTCCTTGGTGGTGTGCGTGTTCGGCATCACGACCGGAGAGTTCGTCATCGCCGGCATCCTGCCCGGCGTGGCCCGCGACCTCGCGGTGTCCATCCCCGCCGCCGGGCTGCTGGTGACGGCGTACGCCATCGGGATGGTCGCCGGCGGGCCGCTGCTGACGGCGCTCACCACCAGGTTCCCGCGCAAGCCGCTCGTCATGGTCCTGCTCGCGGTCGCGATCGCGGGCAACCTCGCCTCCGCGCTCGCGCCCTCCTACCCCGTGCTCTTCGCCGCCCGGATCGTCACCGCCCTGGTGACCTCGACGTTCTTCGCCAACGCGGTCGTCATCGCGGTCTCCGCCGCGGCGCCCGACCGGCGGGCGTCGACCGTGTCGCGGCTGGTGTTCGGCATGAACCTGGCGATGATCCTCGGCGCGCCGATCGGCACGTTCATCGGCGAGCGGCATGGCTGGCGGGCCGCGTTCCTGGCCGTCGCCCTCTGCTGCGCGGCCGGGTTCGCGCTGACGGCGCGGCTGGTGCCGGACGTCCGCGACGCCGCCCCCGCCACCTCCGCCCTGGCCGAGCTGCGGGTGCTGCGCAAGCGTGACGTGCGGCTCGCCATCGCCGTGACCGCCGTGGCGAACACGGGGGCTGCTCATGGTCTTCACGTTCTTCGCGCCGCTGGCCACCGGCGTCACCGGGTTCGCCGCCGGGGCGGTCGCCGTCCTCCTGCTCGTGTACGGGGTCGGCGCGGCGGCCGGCAACCTCGCCGGCGGCCGGCTCGCCGACCTCGCGCCCCGGCGCTCGCAGCTCGGGCTGCTCGCTGCGCTCGCGGCCGGGCTCGTCGTGATGTGGGCGGTCAGCGGCAGCATGGCGGCCACCGCGGTGATGGTGCTCGCCGTCGGCGCGCTCGGGTTCGCGGTGATCCCCGGCATGCAGGCGCGGGTGCTCGCCACCGCCGCCGCCGCGCCGACCCTCGCCATGGCGGTGAACGCCTCCGCCTACCAGCTCGCCGCCGCCTTCGCGGGATGGCTGGGCGGCCGCGTCATCGGCACGGGCCTCGGCCTGCCCGCCCTCTACCTCGCCGGCGCCGCGGTCACCCTCGCGGGACTCGCCCTGAGCGCCTACGCCTGGCGCCACACCCACGTGCGGTCGGCGTCGCGCCCGTGACCCGCGCGCACCCCGCGGGCGGGGATGGGCCGACCTGGGCTTTGCGTAGCGAGGCGGGCCCGGAGCCTCGATGGGGCCGGATGCCGGGGGATGACGCCGCGACCTCCCGCTTCCCGCCCCGCCCGATGTAGTTCGAAAATCAACCAATTTTGCAGTTACGTGATGGTTTGAGGGGTCCCGTCAAGGCTGTGTGAAATGAGTGAATATTGCATGATTTGTCACGATTTGGGTGCTAGCGTCGTTTGTGGAAATCAACCAACGGGGGAGGAACCATGGCTAGTCCGCATGTGTCCCAGGTTGGCTTCCACCAAGGGGGATGCCCGCGCCGCTGGCGTCGCCGCCGCTCCTGCCGCCGCCGTCGCAGGTGGTGGGGTGGCTGGGGATTCTGGGACGACGACTTCTGGTGGTAGTCCAGCCCTGTGAGAGCCGAGCGGCTGAAGCCGCCGGCTCTCTTTCATGTCAGAGCGAACGTTTGAACGGCGCCAGCGCCGCGGCGACGGCGTCGTCGACCGTGTCGTGGATCGGGATGTGCGCCACCACGCCGGTGATCTCGAACAGCCGGGCGGGCAGCCGCTGCACGGCGGCCAGGTGGATCGCGCCGCCGTGCCTGAGACAGTCGGTGGCGCACGTCAGCAGCGCGTGCAGGCCCGAGCTGTCCATGAACGGCACCTCGGACAGGTCGAACACCACCGCGTCGGAGGGCGCGCGCCGAGCTTCGCTGAGGTAGCGCTCGATCTGCCCCCGGTTGGTGGCGTCCATCTCACCGCAGACGATGATCACTGTCACGCCGGTCAGATGCCGGTGCGCCAGCCTCAGCGACGGCATCTACGGGCTCACCGCCCGCGGAACATGCATCATCAACGAAGCATAATCCGTGGAGGTCGCCCGCGACATCCTGCTCACTCCCCGGGGCGGAGGAGTGACAACATCGTCTGGACCAGCACCCGCTCGACCTCGTCCGCCGCGAGCCGCCCCGCCTCCCGCTCCTGCGCGGCGCTGTGGACGACCGAGAAGAACACCGTCACCAGCCACGGCAGCGGCAGGTCCGTACGGAAGTCTCCCTCGCGCCGCCCCCGCGCGATGAGCCGCTCCACCCGCCGCAGCGGCCGCTCGTGGTGCTCGCGGATGCGCTCGGTGGCCAGGGTCCGGTCGGCGGCCAGGAACAGGCGGCGGTGCCGGTCGAGGATCTCCCACGCGCGGCCCAGCAGCCCGGCCATGGCCTCCGGAGCGGGCGCGGTGTCGATCGACTCGTCCTCCAGCACGTCGTCGGCCATGCGCACCGCGTGGTCGAGCACCGCGTCGACCAGCGCCTCGCGCGACGGGAAGTGACCGTACAGGGTGACCCGGCCGACCCCCGCGGCCTTGGCGATGTCCGCGACGCTGGCCGTCGGATCGGCGCTGAGCAGCCGCGTTCCCGCCTCCAGGATCGCGGCGATCGAGCGCTCGGCGTCCGCGCGCCGGGCCGGTACGGGCTGTCGTGCAGCCGTCTTCACCATATGCCCACCCTACGACCGTGCCTGGTCGTGCGGGTCCGGGGGCAGGAGGCTTACCCCTGACGGGACGTCGCGGGCCTGGCCGCCGAGGCCGCCGCGCACGCCGAACGCGGCACCGACCCGGCCGACCCCGCAGTCCAGGAGCTCGCGCGCCGCTGGAGCGCGGCGGTGGCGGACCTCGCGGGAGACGTCCCCGGCGCGGCCTCGGCGATCTACCGCAAGATCGAGGCGGAGGGGGCCGAGACGGCGACGAAGGGCCTGCTGACCACCGCCGCGTGGCACTGCCTGCAGCGCGCGTTCGCCGTCGGCTTCCCCACGGCCTGAACGGCGCCGGTCAGAGCTCCAGGGCCCGGTCCATCAGCGACTGGAGGGTGACGGCGCCGACGAGGCGTTCGTTCTCGACCACGGCGACGACCGGGCTGCGGGTGCGGGCCATCAGCGCGGCCAGCTCCAGCACGGTGGCCGTCGTGTCGGCCACCGGCAGCTCGCGCGGCTGCTCCGGCAGGCACTGGCGGACGGTCTTGCCGTCGAGCCGGTGCAGGAACCGGTCGGCGTGGGCCTCGTCCACCACCCGGGCCAGCGCCGGGTCGTCCTGGCAGTAGCCCGGCACGGCCAGCCGCAGCACCTGGGTGCCGGGCAGGATGGTGAGCGGCCGCCCGTCACCGTCGACGAGGATCAGCCCGGGGAGGTCCTGCTCGGCCAGCAGCCTGGCGGCCTCTATCGCGGGGGTGTCCATGGTGACCGTCGGGTACTCGACGGCGAGATCGCGTGTGCGCATCGGTGGCCTCCGTCACCAGCCTAGCCAACGGGCTCCGCCCGCGGCCTACGGCAGCTCGGCGAAGCGCTCGACCTGCTCGGTGCGGCCCGAGACGAGCACCACGTCGCCGTAGGACAGCTCGGTGTCGGCCGTGGCGTAGGTGAAGTCCTCGCCGGAGGGCTTGACCGCCACGATGGTGACGCCGTATTTGCGGCGCAGATTGGAGCGGCCCAGGGGCACGCCGACGTACTCCTTGGGCGGGGTGGTCTTGGCCAGCGCGAAGTTCTCGTCGACCTGCATGTAGTCGAGCATGCGCCCGCTCACCAGGTGGGCCACCCGCTCGCCCATGTCGTGCTCGGGGAAGACGACGTGGTGGGCGCCGATGCGGCTCAGGATGCGGCCGTGCTGGGTGCTGATCGCCTTGGCCCAGATGTCGTTGATCTCCAGCTCGACCAGCAGCGACGTGGTCAGGATGCTGGCCTCGATGTCGCTGCCCACCGCGACCACCGCCTGGTAGAAGTCGGGCACGCCGAGCTGGCGCAGCGCCTCCATGTCGGTGGCGTCGGCGGTCGCGATCTGGGTGATCTGTCCCGCGAGGCTCTGGGTGATCTTCGGCCGGTTGTCGATGGCCAGGACCTCGGTGCCGCGCCGGGTGAGCTCCAGCGCCAGCGACGTGCCGAACCGGCCCAGGCCGATGACGACCACCGGGTCGCCCTTGTACTCAGCCAACGATGACTCGCTCCTCGGTGTGGCGCCCTCATGGGATCCTCCGGCGGGGCTCCGGGCGCAGGGCCCTACCGTAACAGTGCCCCGGAGGGCCACCGTACTTACCCGTCCTTGACGGCAAAACCATGCGATCTTGAGGGGCGGCATGTGACACCGTGGGGGACATGTCAGATGAGTCGTCCCTGCCCATGACGGTCGACGAGGCGATCGCGGCGGAGAGGTCCGGCCGTCGCCTCAAGTACCTCTTCTTCTGGGGCCACCAGCCCGCGCGGGACGGCGGCGTGGGGCCCGGATGCCTCAGCCAGTGGTGGCCGGTCACGTTCACCGAGGACGGGCGGACGTACGCCTCCGCCGAGCACTACATGATGGCGCACAAGGCGTGGCTGTTCGGGGACGAGGAGAGCGCCGCCGGGATCCTCGCGGCGGGGCACCCGGGAGAGGCCAAGGAACTCGGCCGTGCCGTGCGCGGCTTCGACCAGGCCACCTGGGAGAGGCACCGCTTCGACATCGTGGTGCGGGGCAACGTGGCCAAGTTCGGGCAACATCCGCCGCTCAGGGACTTCCTGCTGGGCACCGCGAACCGGGTCCTGGTGGAGGCGAGCCCGCGCGACCGCGTGTGGGGGATCGGCCTCACGGCCGCCGACGAGCGGGCCGCCTCCCCGGCCACCTGGCAGGGCCTCAACCTGCTGGGCTTCGCCCTGATGGCCGCCCGCGCCACCCTGCGCGCCCGCGCCTGACACCCCCGCCCGCGGGCGGGGTCAGGACGGGAAGCGGAGGTAGCGGGGCGGGACGTGGTCGGCCAGCCAGACGCCGTTCGCGCTGCGCCGGAACGCGTGCCCGTCGCGGTGCATCGCGCCCGCCGCCACCACCAGCACCACGGGCGCACCCCGCCGGGCGCCCACCCGCGTGGCCGTCTCCCGGTCCGGCGACAGGTGCACGTGGTGCCGGCTCATCGGCCGCAGGCCCTCGTCGCGGATCGCCGCCACGAACCGCCCGACGGTGCCGTGGTAGAGCACCTCGGGCGGCTCGGTGACCGGCAGGCCGAGGTCCACCGGCACCGAATGCCCCTGGTTCGCCCGGATCCGCCCGTCCTCGAGCGTGTAGCGGCGCTTGTCGTTGGCGGCCACCACCTCCCGCAACTCCTCGGCGGAGATCGGGAACCCGTGCTCGGCGGCGGCCCGCAGCAACGCGTCCGCCTCCACCCAGCCGGCGGGGTCGAGCACGAGCCCGATGCGTTGCGGATCGTGGCGCAGATGCCGGGCCAGGTATTTGGAAATGCGCGTCATGCGCCGCTCGTCCATCGATGTCATCGTGCCTCGCACCGGCCGTGCGGCCAAGCGGATTACGAAAGAGTCTCAACGTTCCCGCCACGCCGGGCGGGCATGAGATTTTCTCCCGGTGACCGCGCAGATCCCGGACACGATCGACATCGCCGGTGGCCGCCATGCCCTGGCCGCCGTCGACGGAGATCCGCTTTTCGACCCCGTCGAGCACGACCTCGTCCCGGGGCCGTTCCACACGGCCTGCTACCGCGGCTACGTCTGCTCGTACACGACCGAGCACGACCGCCTGGCGCTGCGGGAGCTGACGCTGGGCCCGCACGCCACGGTGGCCGGCCGCCCGATCGGCCGCGGCGTGACGGTGTTCGGCACGGAGGTCGCCGAGAATCCCGGCGACGGCTCGTTCACCGCGGCCCCGCTGGAGGTGGCGGTGCCGTTCTCTGGCCGGCTGCTGGCCGGGCGCGACCTCGTGGAGGACGCCGACATGGGCTTCGTCCCGGGCTGGAAGTACGCGCACGTCGTCGAGCTCGTCCTCGACGCGGGCCACGTGGTCGCCCGGCGCGACCGCTCGGCGGAGGTCGCCGGCATACGCGCCGCGATCCTCGAGGGCGTCATCCCGGACCCGGACGGTGACCCGCGCGGCGCCGGCTGGGTCAGGCGCACGTTCACCCTCGCCTACGACCGCACCTTCCCGCCCGGCCACCGGTAGGCCGGCCGCGCCCGGCGGCCGGAAAACCCGGTGAGGGCACGAGAGGCCGAACACTACGATGAAGGCCGTTGTCCCCGACACCGGGTGGGGTGCCGGACTTCATGGCCGTGAGCATGCACGACGTGGCGCGGGTCGCCGGTGTCTCCCAGCGCACGGTCTCCAACGTCGTCAACAACTACGAGTTCGTCCGCCCGGAGACGCGCCAGCGCGTGCTCGACGCCATGGCCAGGCTCGGCTACGTCCCCAACCCGGCTTCATGGAGGCCGTCTGGTACCGCCGTACGGTGACGATCCCGGCCGAGTGGGCGGGCCGCCGGACGCTGCTGCACTTCGGCGCCGTCGACCACGACGCCACGGTGTGGGTGAACGGCGTCGAGGTGGCCCGCCACCGCGGCGGCTTCTCCCCGTTCACCGCCGACCTGTCGGCCGTGGCGCGCCCCGGTGAGGACGCCACCGTCGTGGTACGCGCCCGCGACCCCGCCACGGGCCCCAGGCGCGCGGCAAGCAGTCCACCCGGTACCGGAACTTCGACTGCCTCTACACCCGTACGACCGGGATCTGGCAGACGGTGTGGCTGGAGCCCGTCCCCGAGGTGCACCTGCGCCCGCCCGCGCATCACGCCCGACGTCGCGCCTCCTTCACCGTCGTCGTCCCGCTGTCCGGCAACCGTCCCGGCAGCGCGGTCCGCGTGACCGTCGCCGTCACGGACACCGTGGGCGCGTACGCCGGGCTGCGCTCGATCGCGATCGACGGCAGACGCGTGCTCCTCAACGGCCGCCCGGTCTTCCTGCGGCTCGTGCTGGACCAGGGGTACTACCCGGACGGCCTCATGACCGCGCCCAGCGACGCCGCGCTGCTGCGGGACATCGAGCTGTCGATGGCGGCGGGCTTCAACGGGGCGCGCCTGCACCAGAAGGTGTTCGAGGAGCGGTTCCTCTACCATTCGATCATCGGCTGGTGCCCGCTCAACGAGACCAGCCAGCCGATCGACGACCACGTCACCCGGCTCGACGACGTCGCCCGCGGCATGTTCCTGGCCACGAAGCTCGCCGACGCCACCCGCCCCGTTCTACGACTCCCACAACTACGAGCAGGACCCCGCCGCGTTCGCCGGGCAGCTGAGCGGTCTGGGCAAGAACGACCCCTTCGTCAACGGCGCGCCCGACCGGCCCATCTCCGTTGCCTACCGCGGCCAGCCGTACTTCGTCAGCGAGTACGGCGGCATCTGGTGGAACCCCGAGCTCGCCGGGACCGAGCAGGAGGACGCCAACCGCGAGAGCTCCTGGGGGTACGGGCAGCGGGTGCGCACCGAGGAGGAGTTCCACGCCCGCTACGCCGGCCTGACCGAGACGTTGCTGAACGACCCGGACATGTTCGGCTACTGCTACACGCAGCTGACCGACGTGCTCCAGGAGCAGAACGGCATCTACCGCTTCGACCGGACGACCAAGCTCGACGTCGAGCGCATCCGCGCCGTGCAATCCCGCCCCGCCGCCTGCGAACGGTGACTCACGTTCACGGAGAACGGGCGCCGCGTCACACGTGCGCCCAGGGCGGAGGGGGCTCCGACTCGGCGAGCCAGCGCGGCGGTGGCGGCGTGCGGGAGCCGACGATCCCGCCGACGATCGCACACGTCGTGTCGACGTCGCCGCCGGCCGTGGCCGTCGTCCAGAACGCGGCGGTGAAGTCGCCCAGGTTGCGGGCGGCGGCCCACAGCGTGAAGGGGACGGTGTCCTGGGCGGAGACCTCGCGGCCGTTGCCGAGGGCCCGGGCGGCGAGCACCGGGTCGCTGATCGTCAGCAGCCTGCGCGCCTGAGCGATCCCGTCGCGTACGAGGCCGGGCGGCGTGTGGCCGAGCACCTGGTCGATGAGCCCGCCGGGGGTCGGCCGCGGATCGCCGGCGGCGACGGCCGCGGCCACCGCGACGGCGATCGCGCCCGCCACCGCCTCGGGATGCGTGTGCGTGACCTCGGCCGACAACCGCGCCTGCGCCGCCGCCCGCGGCAGGTCGCCGGCGAACCACGCGCCGAGCGGCGCCACCCGCATGGCCGCGCCGTTGCCCCACGACCCCTTGCCGTCGAACAGCTCGGACGCCAGCGCCCGCCAGTCGCCGCCCTCGCGGACGAGGCGCAACATCCGCCCGGTCGCGGGGCCGTACCCGCGGTCGAAGTCGTGGTGGGCGGCGAAGGAGGCGGCGAGCAGATCCTGGTCGATGCGGCCGCGTTCGGCCAGGACGCGGTGGACGGAGCAGGCCATCTCGGTGTCGTCGGTCCACTGCCACGGCCCCGGCGGCAGCGACCGCTCGGCCAGGGCCGGCCGGTTGCCCGGAACGAAGAACTGCGACCCGAGAGCGTCACCCACGAGCAGCCCGCGAAGGGAGGCGGTCGCCCGCTCCAGAGGATCTCCTGCCATCGCCGCCCATTGTGGCACGCGGCGGATGACGGGGGTCACGCGTCGAGGGTGAGCGCGAGGCGGCGGGGCAGGCCGGTGTTGCGACGGTGGCCGAGGCGGTGGACGGCGAGCTCCAGGGCCTCGCGCTGGCCCACCAGGACCACCCACGCCTTGGCACGGGTCACCAGGGTGTAGAGCAGCTTGCGGCGCAACATGATGCCGCCGGACTCGGCCACGATCGGCGCCACCACGAACGGGTATTCGCTGCCCTGCGACCGGTGCACGCTGATCGCGTACGCGTGGGTCAGGTCGTCGAGCTCGTCGAACCCGTAGCGCACGGTCTCGCCGTCGTCGGTGCGGATCTCGATCACGCGCTCCTCGGGCACCACCGCCGTCACCGTGCCGGTCTCTCCGTTGAAGACGCCTTTGTCGTAGTTGTTGCGGATCGGCATCACCCGGTCGCCGACCCGGAACACCGTGGACCCCGACCAGTGCTCGGGCTTGTCGTCGGCCGCCGGGTTGAGCCGTTCCTGGATGAGCCGCCCGAGGGCCGTGGCGCCCGTCTCGCCCTTGCGCATCGGACACAACACCTGCACCTGACCCGGCGGGACGCCCTGCTTGCGGGGGATCGCCACCATCGCCAGGTGGGCCACCCGCTCGGCCACCCGCACGGGGTCGTCGAGCTCCTCGAACCAGAACCCGCCCCCGCCCGGCAGCGCCGGCAGCCGCCCGGCCCGGACGCGGTGGGCGGCCTCGACGATGCCGCTGCCGGACGCCTGCCGGAAGACGTGGGTGAGCTGCACGCGCGGGACCGCCGCCACCCGCAGCAGGTCGGCCAGGACGTCGCCGGCGCCGATGCTCGGCAGCTGGTCGCTGTCGCCGATGAGCAGCAGGTGGCTGCCGGGCCGCACGGCGGCGGTGAGCCGGGTGGCGAGGTGGAGGTCGAGCATGGACGCCTCGTCGACGACGACCAGGTCGGCCTGCGCGGGCCGCTCGTCGAAGAGCGTCTCGGGGTCGGGGTCGGCCTCCTGCTGGGCCAGCATGCGGTGGACGGTCATCGCGGGCATGCCGGTCAGCTCGGACAGCCGCTTGGCGGCCTTGCCGGTCGGCGCCGTGAGCGTCACCGAGCCGCCCGCGGCCCGCACGGTGGTCGCGATGGCCTTGACCGTGTGGCTCTTGCCGCAGCCCGGCCCGCCGGTGATGACCGACACCGTGCTCGTCAGCGCCATGGTGACGGCCGCGCGCTGGTCGTCGTGGAGCGAGGGATCCTCCTGGTAGGCGCGCAACGGCAGCGTCGAACGCGCCCGCAGCAGGGCGGCGAGCTGCGCCGCCAGCGCGACCTCGCGGCTGTGGACGTGTTTCGCGTACGCCACCACCTGGCCCGGCTGGTCGGGTGCCGCCTCCAGCACCAGCCGCCGCTCGGCCGCCAGCGCGTCGACCACCGGCCGCACCAGATCCTGGTCCTGCTCGATCAGCTCGGCCGCCTGCCTGACCAGCGCCGACACCGGAACGTAGCAGTGGCCGTCGCGGCTGCCGGCCGCCTCCAGCCGGTCGAGCAGCGCAGCCTTGACCCGCTGGGGGCTGCGCTCGGGCACCCCCGCCTGCAGCGCGATCCGGTCGGCGACGCGGAACGCGACGCCCCTGACCCGCCCGATGAGGCGGTAGGGGTCGGTGGCGAGCACCTCGTCGGCGTCGGAGCCGAACGCCTGGTAGATCTTCGCCGCCAGCAGCGGGCTGACGCCGAGCCCCTGCAGCGTCACCATCAGCGCGGCGATGGCCTTCTGCTCCTGCCACGCCTGCACGATCTGCGCCTGCCGCAGCGGCCCGATGTTGACCACCTCGGTGAGCCGCTCGGGCTCGGCGTCGATGACCTTGAGGGTGTTCTCCCCGAAGTGGTCGACGATCGCGTACGCCAGGCGCGGCCCGATGCCCCGGATCAGCCCCGACCCCAGGTAGACGCGGATCGCCCGCACCGACGACGGCGTGACCCGCTCGCACCCGGTGACGGCGAAGCGCCTGCCGTGACGCGCGTGCGTGCTCCAGTCGCCGAACAGCCGCAGCGTCTCACCCGGCTGCACGCCGGCCAGCGCCCGCCCGGTCGCCACGAAGCCGGGCACGCCGTCGGCGCTCATGCGCGCCACGGTGTACGCGTCGTCGCGGACGTAGACGAGCTGCTCGACCGAAGCCTCCACGGCACCGATCCAACCACCCCGCACCGACAGATCCGGCACCGACCAACCCGCTCACATGGCCGTCGGGTACGTCTCCGGCTCGGCGTCGGCGGCGGGCTCGCCGTGCAGCGGGCGCACGGCGGTGGTCTCGTCCACCCACAGGAAGGCGTCGTAGCGGCGGCCCACGATGGTCGGCACGTAGTTGCCCCACCGCTCCCGCTCCGGCCGGTAGACGACGCCGATCGCCCGGTGCGCCATCGGCTCGTCGTACCACTCGGCCCGCAGCCCGGCGGGCGGCACCAGGAACAGGGCGTCGTGGCCGCGCAGCGCCTCGTGCAGCAGCGCCTCCAGCGACGCCGAGCGCGCCGGCGGCACCGGCATCCTCCGGTGCGGGGCGCCCCACCGCTCGCCGGCCATGACCGTGCCCCGGTGGGTGCCGAAACCGATGAGCACGACGTCCTCGCGGTGCCGTTCGCGGACCAGCTGCCCGAGGCTGGTCAGCCCGGCGGCGGCCATGTCGGTGGCGCGGGCGTCGCCGACGTGCGTGTTGTGCGCCCACACCACGCCCCTGGTCCCGTGGAAGTCGGCCAGCCGGTCGAGGGTGTCGGCCATGTGGACGTCGCGGATGTTCCAGGAGTCGGGCCCGCCGCGCACCATGGCCCGGTAGTAGCGTTCGGCCCCCGCGACGACCTCGGCGTTCTGCCGCACCCCGAGGCCGCCCTCGCCGCCCGGCGCGGTGCCGGCCACCCCGGCCAGCATGCTCACCACCTCGTCCTCGCAGCTGTCCGGCACCAGGCGGGTCTCCAGCCCGTACCGCTCCGCGTCGTGGCCGTAGGACTCGAAGCAGCGCATGGCCTCCATCACCGTCTCCATCTGCTCCGGCAGGTGGGCGGCGGCGTAGCGGCGGACGGCGTGCAGCGAGTCCCACAGGCTGTAGACGTCCAGGCCGTGGAAGCCGCAGCGCTCCCCGGGCGGCCGGCCGGCGTTCCAGCGCCGCAGCCAGCGGCAGAAGTCCACGACCTCCTCGTTGGCCCACATGAACGTCGGCCAGCGTTCGAAGGAGTACAGGGCCTCGAAGGGGTCGGCGCCGGTGGTGACCGCGTGGTGCACGCGCCGGCAGTCGGGCCAGTCGCCCTCGACCGCGACGAAGCCGAACCCCTTCTCGGCGATCAACCGGCGGGTCAGCTCGGCCCGCCAGGCGTAGAACTCGTGGGTGCCGTGGCTGGCCTCGCCGATCAGCACGAACGTGGCCTCGCCGACCCGTTCGACCAGCGGGCCGAGGTCCTGCGCAGCCATGAGCGGGAGCGCCGCGCGGCGTATCTCCGCGAGGTCCGTCATGCCGCGTCCTCCTCCGCGAGGACCCGCAGGCATTCGCGGGCGAGCTGCAGCTCCTCACGCACCTGCACCACCAGGACGGGCACGGCGGCGCCCTCCGCGCTGACCGCCCCGTCGTCGGTGCGGTTGCCGAGCACGGGCGGCTCGACGCCGAGCAGGCCGAGGCGGCGGCACACGGCCTCGCGCACCTCGGGCTGGTTCCAGCCGATCTCGCCGGTGAACACCAGCGCGTCGATCCGGCCGAGCGAGGTGGCCGCGGCGGCGATCTCCCGGCTCACCCGGTGGGCGAACACGCGCAGCGCCAGCGCGGCGGCCTCGTCGCCGTCCCGTTCGGCCGCGACCAGATCGCGGGTGTCGCCGGAGCGCCCGTCCGACAGGCCGAGCAGTCCGGAACGGCGTTGCAGCCCCTCGGCCAGCTCCTCGACCGACAGGTGGCCTTCCGACAGCAGCCACACCAGCATCCCCGGGTCCACACTGCCCGAACGCTTGCTCATGGGCAGCCCGTCCAGCGGCGTGAAGCCCATCGAGGTGTCCAGGCTGCGTCCGCCGGAGACCGCGCACACCGAGCAGCCGCCGCCCAGGTGCGCCAGCACGAGGCTCAGCTCGTCCGCCGGACGGCCGAGCAGCTCGCAGGCCCGGTCGGCGGCCCAGGCGTACGACACGCCGTGGAAGCCGTAACGGCGCAGGCCGTGCCGCTCACGCCACTCGCGCGGCAGCGCGTACGTGGCGGCGGCGTCCGGCAGGCCGGCGTGGAAGGCGGTGTCGGGGCAGATCACGTGCGGGACGGCCGGCAACTGCTCGCGGGCCGCCTGCAGCAGGGCCAGCGAGGGCGGCAGGTGCAGCGGGGCCAGGCGGATCAGGCCGCGCAGGGCGTCCGCCGTCTCGTCGTCCGCGACAGTGGGCTGCCGCACCAGGTCGCCGCCGTGCACCACGCGGTGCGCCACCGCGCGGACGTCACGGTCGAAGTGGCCGCCGAGGAACGACGCCAGATCCTCCCGGGCCGAGCCGGGCTCGGCCGCCCGCTCGCTGCGCGCGCTGTCCAGCACGCACCCGCCCTGGACGAGGTCGAGGCGCAGGCTCGACGAGCCCGCGTTGACCGTGAGGATCGCCGCCGGCTCACTCATCTCCTCGCCCGCTGCCCAGCCCATGCCGCCCGGCTACCCGCCGGCGTCCCGGCGAAACGAACGCCTGGAACGTCCGGAACCATCGGCTTTACCGGGGTCAGGGGTTGTCCCCTCTGCCCCTCGGGTAGTCGTGCGCCTATGGAAATCACCCTGCAGGTGAACGGCAGACCACGCACGGTGGACGTCGACCCGCGGATGTCGCTGCTGGACCTGCTCCGCGAACGCCTCGGGCTCATCGGCGCCAAGAAGGGCTGCGACCACGGGCAGTGCGGCGCCTGCACGGTCCTGATCGACGGTCGGCGCGCCCTGTCGTGCCTGGCGCTGGGCGTGGCGGTGGACGGCTCCGAGGTCACCACCGTCGAGGGGCTGGCCGACGGCGACGAGTTGCACCCCCTGCAGGCCGCCTTCATCGAGCACGACGCCTTCCAGTGCGGCTACTGCACGCCGGGCCAGCTCTGCTCGGCGGCCGGGATGCTGGGCGAGCCCGGCCCGAGCGCCGTCACCGAGGACCTCCTCGTCGATCCCGGCCTGACGCCCGAGGAGATCAGGGAGCGCATGAGCGGCAACCTGTGCCGGTGCGGCGCGTACGTCAACATCGTCACCGCGATCTCCGAGGTGGCCCGGTGAAGCCCTTCGACTACACCCGCGCCGCCAGCGCGGCCCAGGCCGTGCGCGAGTACGCCCCCGGCACCATGTACCTCGGCGGCGGCACCAACCTGGTCGACCTCATGCGGCTGGGCGTGGCCGAGCCCGACCGGCTGGTCGACGTCAGCCGCCTGCCGCTCGACACGATCGAGTCCGTACGCGACCGCGTCCGCGTCGGCGCGGCCGTGCGCAACACCGACCTGGCGGTCGACCCGATGATCCGCGCCCGCTACCCCATGCTGGCCAGGGCGGTGTTGACCGGGGCGTCCGGGCAGGTGCGCAACGTCGCCACGGTGGCCGGCAACCTGCTGCAGCGCACCCGCTGCGCGTACTTCCAGGACGTGACGAGGCCGTGCAACAAGCGCCGCCCAGGCTCCGGCTGCCCGGCGATCGCCGGCGACCACACCAACCTCGCCATCTTCGGCGCCTCGGAGGCGTGCGTGGCGACCCACCCGTCCGACATGGCGGTGGCCCTGGCCGCGCTCGAGGCCGAGGTGCACGTCACCGGGCCGGGCGGCGACCGCATCATCCCGATGCCGGGGCTGCACCGCCTGCCCGGCGAGGAGCCGGAACGCGACACCGTCCTCGAACCCGGCGACCTCATCACCGCGGTGGAGCTGCCGCCCCCGCCCACCGGCGCCACCGTCTACCGCAAGGTCCGCGAGCGGGCGTCGTTCGCGTTCGCGCTGGTGTCCATCGCCGCGGTGCTGGACGTCGGCGAAGACGGCGTGGTCGCCGGCTGCCGCATCGCCCTCGGCGGCGTGGCGCACGCGCCCTGGCGGGCCGAGCGCGCCGAGCAGGCCCTGATCGGCGGGCCCGCGACCGGGGAGGCGTTCCTGCGGGCCGCCGAGGCCGAGCTCGAACAGGCCGGTCCGCTGCCACGCAACGCCTACAAGGTGCCGCTGACGCGCAACCTGATCGTCTCCACGCTGGAGGGGCTGGCATCGTGAACCGCATCGAGGGCCGCGTCAAGGTCACCGGCCTGGCGACGTACGCGGCGGAGTACCCGGTCGAGAACGTCACCTACGCCTTCCCCGTGCAGTCGCAGATCGCCAAGGGCCGCGTCCGGCACGTGGACGCCCAGGCCGCGCTCGCCATGCCGGGTGTGCTCACCGTGTTGTCCGGAGAGGACCCGCCGCCGCTCGCCTCCGGCGCCGGCGAGCTGGCGCTGTTCCAGAGTCGCGAGGTCGCCTACCGCGGCCAGATCGTCGCCGCCGTGGTCGCCGACACCTACGAGAACGCCCGGGCCGCCGCCGCGGTCGTCCGCGTCGACTACGACCCCGACGACCACGACGTGAGCCTGCGCGCCGACCACCCCGGCCTCTACAAGCCGGACCACGTCAACCCCGCCTACCCGACCGACACCGAGAAGGGCGACATCGAGGCCGGCCTGGCGCGGGCGGCCGCCGTCGTCGACGTCACCTACGAGACGCCCGTCCTGCACAACAACCCGATGGAGCCGCACGCGGCCCTGGCCTCCTGGGACGACGAGGGCCGGCTCCTGGTGTACGACACCGCGCAGGGCACCACGTTGAGCCGGAACACCCTGGCCAAGGTGTTCGGCCTGCCGAAGGAGCGGGTGCGCGTGGTGTCCCGGCACGTCGGCGGCGGATTCGGCTCCAAGGGCACCACCCGGCCGCAGGCGGTGCTGGCCGCGATGGCCGCCAGAGCTGTCGGCCGCCCGGTCAAGCTCGTGCTGACCAGGCAGCAGATGTACGACGTCACCGGCTACCGCACGCCCACGATCCAGCGGCTGCGCATCGGCGCGGACGCCGAGGGCCGGCTGACGGCGCTGGAGCACGTCGCCTACGAGCAGACCTCCACCCTGGAGGAGTTCGCGGAGCAGACCGCCACCCCGACCCGCATCATGTACGCCGCGCCCGCGCTGCGCACCGCGCACCGCCTGGTCCGGCTGGACGTCGCCACCCCGTCGTGGATGCGCGCCCCCGGCGAGTGCCCCGGCATGTACGCGCTGGAGTCCGCGCTGGACGAGCTGGCCTACGCCCTCGGCATGGACCCGGTCGAGCTGCGGATCGTCAACGAGCCGGAGACCGAGCCCGACAGAGGGCTGCCGTTCAGCTCCCGCAACCTGGTGGGCTGCCTGCGCGAGGGCGCCCACCGCTTCGGCTGGGAGCAGCGCGACCCGGCGCCGGGCGTCCGGCGCGAGGGGGAGTGGCTGATCGGCACCGGCGTGGCCGCCTCCACCTACCCGGCCCGGCGCAGCCCGTCGAAGGCCAGGGCCGTGGTCCAGGACGACGGCGACGTCCTCGTCCAGGTGGCCGCCGCCGACATCGGCACCGGCGCGCGCACGGCGCTGACCAGGATCGCGGCGGAGGCGCTGGGCCTCGCCCCGGAGCGGGTGCACGTGGAGCTGGGCGACAGCGACCTGCCCGAGGCGCCCGTCGCGGGCGGCTCCATGGGCACCGCGTCGTGGGGGTCGGCGGTCGTGCGCGCCTGCGAGGAGCTCAAGAGCGACGGCAGGGAGGGCACCGCCGACACCACGGAGGAGGTTCAGGGGGACGCCGCGTTCTCCCGGCACGCGTTCGGCGCCCAGTTCGCCGAGGTGCGGGTCAGCTCCGTCACCGGCGAGGTGCGCGTCTCGCGCCTGCTCGGCGTCTTCGCCGCCGGCCGGATCGTGGACGCCAAGCTGGCCAGGTCGCAGTTCATCGGCGGCATGACGATGGGCATGGGCATGGGGCTGATGGAGGAGACGCTCACCGACGAGGAGTTCGGCGGCTTCCTGCGCCGCGACCTCGCCCAGTACCACGTGCCCGCCTGCGCCGACGTGCTGGACGTGGAGGCGGTCTGGCTCGACGAGCGCGACTCCGAGCTCAACCCGATGGCCAGCAAGGGCATCGGCGAGATCGGCATCGTCGGCACGGCCGCCGCCATCGGCAACGCGGTCTACCACGCCACCGGTCACCGCGTGCGCGAACTTCCCATCACGCCGGGCAAGATCTTGATGTTTTAGCCTTCCTCGGCAAGGAAGAAGAAGTCTCTCGTTGGCAGGCGGGAGGCGGGACACGTGAAGAACGAGTCGCACGAGGAGCGCGCGGACCGGAACTTCGTCGAATTACTGCAGGGCGCGCGCGTCGCGGTGACCGGGGTGCAGGTGCTGTTCGCGTTCCTGCTGACGGTGCCGTTCTCCTCCGCGTTCGCCCGGCTCGACCAGACGGACCGGTGGTTGTACTACGCGGCGCTGGTCAGCGCCGCGGTCGCGTCGATCTGCTACATCGCGCCGACCGCGCAGCACCGCGTGCTGTTCCGCCAGGGCCGCAAGGAGACCCTGGTACGCCGCTCCAACTTCTACGGCATCTTCGGCGCGCTGGCCCTGGCGGTGTCGATGACGACGTCCACCATGTTCGTGATCGACTACCTGTTCGACGCGGTGCTCGCCTGGATCACCGCGGGCGCGCTCGCCGCGCTGTCGTTGTGGACGTGGTTCGGGCAGGCGGCGCTCAACCGCTCGGATCACTCGTCCGGCGAGCCGTCGTCGCCGGCGGACTGACCGCGGTGGTCGGCCCGCGCCACCATGTACGCCGCCACCGACACGGTGACCACCTGCGCGGCCCCCACCAGCAGCAGCGGCCCGGCGTAGACCCAGGAGGGCCGGTGCAGCCACATCGCCAGCAGCACCATCAGCACGCCGAGGACCTGCGGCTTCGTCCCGGCGTGCATGCGGTCCAGGGTGGTGCCGAAGCGCATCAGCCCGACGCCCGCCGTCAGCGCGAGCGCCGCCCCGGTCAGCAGGCACACCGCCGCAGCCACGTCGAACGCGCTCACCGGGATCTCCCCGAGTAGAACCGCGCCAGCGACACCGCGCCGACGAACCCCAGCAGCGACAGCACCAGCAGGATCGGCAGGTCGGAGTAGTCGTCCCTGGCCACGGCGAACGCCCCGACGCCGCACATCGACAACGCCGTCAGCACGTCGAGCGCCACCGCCCGGTCCAGCATCGACGGCCCGCGCGCCAGCCGGTAGAGCGAGGCCGCCGCCCCGCACGCCAGCAGCACGAGCGTCACCACGTACACCGCCGTCATCCGAGCTCCTCCCGGTCGCGGCGGGTGCCGAACGCCCGCACGATCCGCGACTCCAGCTCCGCCACGTCCGCCCGCGCGATCTCCGTCGCGTCCTCCCGCCGGCCCAGGACGTGCACCACCAGCTCCCGCTCGTCCACCTCCAGGACGAGCGTGCCGGGCACCGTGCTCAGCGCGACCAGGATCAGCACCACCATGGAGTCGGACGTCGTCCGCAGCGGCGTGCGGACGATCTGCGACGGCGGCCGGCCCGGGTGCGCCACCCAGAACACCACCCGCGCGGTCGAGAGCACGAGGTCCCAGGCGAACCACACCAGGAACACCACGAGCGCGACCGGCCGCAGCCGCAGCCCCGGGTCCAGCACCGGCATCGGCAGCAGCCACGTCACCACGAGCCCGGCCACCAGCCCGCCGAGCACGTTGCCCACCGACAGGTCTCCCCACAACGTCACCCACACCGCCGCCAGCCAGGCCACCAGCACCAGCGGCACCCGCCGGCCGAACAACCGCGGCGCCAGCCGCTCAGGGTTCACTCCTGCCTCCCCATGACGGCCGAGATGTACGGATCGCGCGCCATCAGCTCGCCGGCCGCGCGCTGCGCCAGCCCCGACAGCGGCCCCGCCAGCACCGTGAACGTCAGCCCGAGCGCGACCAGGGCCGTCACCGACAGCGGCAGCGCCGCCGGCAGCGCGACCGTCGTCACGGTCGGCTCCTCACCGGTGGCCTCCTCGCTCTCCACCACCGTGCCCACCCGGTCCTCGCGCGGGAGACGCCAGAACGCCTTGCCCCACGTCTTCGCGACCGCGTACAGCGTCAGCAGGCTCGTCACCAGGCTCCCGGCCACCAGCGTGAACGCGTGCCAGCCGCCGGCGCCCAGCCCGGCCTGCACGAGCATGAGCTTGCCCAGGAACCCCGACAGGGGCGGGATGCCGGACAGGTTCATCGCGGGCACGAAGAACAGCACGGCGATCAGCGGCGTCGCCTTCATCAGCCCGCCCAGCCGGTTCACCGACGTCGTGCCGGTGCGCCGTTCGATCATGCCCGCCACCAGGAACAGGGTCGTCTGCACGGTGATGTGGTGCACCACGTAGAAGATGGCCCCCGCCAGGCCCGCCACCGTGGACAGCGCGACGCCGAACACCATGTAGCCGATGTGGCTGACCAGCGTGAAGGAGATCATTCGTTTCATGTCGGTCTGCGCGACCGCGCCCAGCACCCCGACCAGCATCGTGGCCAGCGCCACCCACATCAGCAGCCCCGCCACCGGCCCGCCCGGGAACAGCAGCGCCTCCAGCCGGATGATCGAGTAGACGCCGACCTTGGTGAGCAGCCCGGCGAACACCGCCGTCGCCGGGGCCGGCGCCGTCGGGTAGGAGTCGGGCAGCCACGCCGACAGCGGGAAGATCGCCGCCTTGATCGCGAACACCAGCAGCAGCGTCAGCTCCACCAGCAGCTTCACCTGCTCCGGCAGGCCGCCGAAGCGCACGGCGAGCTGCGCCATCGACAACGTCCCCGTGGCGGCGTACGTGATGGCCAGCGCGATCAGGAACAACATCGACGAGGCCAGCGCCATCAGCGTGTACGTCGCCCCCGCCCGGATCCGCGACTCCGTGCCGCCGAACGTCAGCAGCACGTACGAGCCGCTCAGCAGCAGCTCGAACGCCACGAACAGGTTGAACAGGTCGCCCGACAGGAACGCGTCGCTCACCCCCGCCACCATCACGAGGAACGCCGGATGGAAGATCGCCATGGGAGCGTCGTGCTCCTGCCGGTCGTAGGCGTTGGCCACCGAGTACGCCATCACGCACAGCGTCACCGCCTGCGAGACCACCAGCACCAGCGTGGACAGCCGGTCGGCCACCAGGCTGATCCCGACCGGAGCGGCCCAGCCGCCGATCTCCGTCACCAGCGGCCCGTTCCTGTCGGCCGCGACCAGCAGCACCACCGACACCGCCAGCGTCACGCAGAGCGCGCCGAGGCTGATGAACGCCTGCAGGTGGCGCAGCCGCCCCCCGATCGCCAGCTTCACCCCGGCCGCCAGCAGCGGCAGCAGCACGGGCACACAGATCAGGCTCTCCAGCGACACGGGGTCAGTCCTCGCCTTCCAGCTCAGGATCCTGCGCCAGGGCCTGCCGCTCCCGCTCCTCCCTGATCGCCGCCCGCATCTGACGGCGCGCCTCCCGCTGGCGGGCCTTGAGCCGCCTGCGCAGGTCCCGTTCCCTGGCCGCCTGCTCCTCCCGGCCGCGCGTGTGCTCCTTGCGCAGCTGCTCGATGCGCTCCTCGTTGTCCATGGCGGCCTGCTCCGCGCGTAGCCCGGCCTCCTCCAGGCGGCGGTGCAGCTCCTCCTCCGGCACGCCCTCCTCGCGCAGCCCGCGCGACCACTCCTCCAGCTCGGTGTGCACGCGGGAGATGCGCTGCTCCAGGTCGGCCTCCTGCAGCCGCTCCCGCTCGGCCTGCTCGGCCTCCAGATGCGCCAGCTCGGCCCGCTGCTCGGCCACCAGCCGCCGGTAGGCGTCGCGGCGGGCGCGTACGGCGTCGCTCAGCTCGCCGCGCCGCGAGCGCAGCCGGATCCGGCGGTCCTCGGTGTCGTCCTGGACCTCGTCGGTGCCGGACAGCTGCCACGTGCGGTGGACCAGCGCCAGCAGGAACGCCGTCACGCCGAGGGTGATGACGATGGCGGTGAGCACCATGGCCTGCGGCAGCGGGTCGGCCATGCCCGCCGTGCCCACGAAGGGCGGCCGGCCGGCGTCGCCGGCGGAGGTGACGATGAGCAGGTTGACCCCGTTGCTCAGCATGATGACGCCGGTCAGCACCCGCACCAGGCTCCGTTCGAGCAGCAGGGTCACGCCCGCGGCGATCAGCGCGCCGCAGGCCAGGAAGGGCAGCAGGGAGATGCTCACGACTCGCCCTCTGCGTCGATCTGCCGGTCCAGCTCGGCGCCGAGGCCGCGCAGCACGTCCTGCACCATGCCGACCACGGAGACGTACACGCCGAGGTCGAAGATCAGGTTGGTGGACAGGTGCAGGTGACCGACGAGCGGCACGGTCACGTCCGTGGCCAGCATCTCCAGGGCCGCGCGGCCGAACAGCAGCCCGGCCAGCGCGGTCGCCGTCGACAGCGTCAGCCCCACCCCCATGAGCACGCCCGCGTGCATCGGCACGGCCGCGGCCAGCTCGTTCCTGCCGCCCGCCAGGTACCGCACGGTGATCGCCAGACCGGCCACGATGCCGCCCGCGAACCCGCCGCCGACCCCGCTGTGCCCGATGAACAGCAGGAACACCGACAACACCAGCACCGTGTGGAACGTCAGCGTGGCCACCACCTCGAACGCCAGCGCCCACTGCCCGCGCGGAAGCGTGGAGGCCAGCCAGTGCGGCCCCCGGTCCCGCCGCGCCCGCGTCCCGGCCCGCTCGATCCGGTACGTCGTGCGCCGCAGGAACACCAGGCTCGTCACGCCCAGCGTGAGCACGACCAGCACCGCGCTCTCGCCCATCGTGTCCCAGGCGCGGATGTCCAGGATGATCGCGCTGACGATGTTGCTGATGCCCTGCCGCTCGGCCGCCGCCCCCATGAACTCGCCGACCGGCCGCGTCGTCCGCGCGCTCATCGCCAGCATGGCCCCGCCCGTCGCCACCACGCCGACCGCCAGCCCGAGCGCCAGGCGGAACCGGAAGCGCAGCCGTCCCCTCGGCGGTTCGATCGGCAGCCGCCGCAGGACCAGCGCGAACATCACGAGGCTCAGCGTCTCGGCCAGGAACTGGGTCAGCGCCAGGTCGGGGGAGCCGTGGGCGAGGAACAGCAGCGCGGCGCCGTACCCGGTCATGCCGACGACGACGGCGAGCGCGATGTAGGCCCGGGTGAACAGCGCCAGCACCGCCGCCGCGATCAGCAGCACGGCCACGATGGGCTGCTCCAGCCGCTGCCAGGCCACGACCGGCAGTGCCAGGTGCGGCGCGCCGCCGTACGCGACGGAGAACAGGCCCACCCCGACCGTGGTCGCCAGCGCGAGCACCAGGTAGTCGGGCAGCGAGCCGCGCTGGACGAACCCGGTGGCCTGGACCGCGAACCGGTCCAGCCGCCGTACGGCCGCCCAGAACAGCCGGGAGGAGTCCACCGCGTGCAGCGCCGCCCCGACCCGCGCCAGCGGCTCCCCGGCCAGGAACAGCAGCGCCCCGGCGGCCAGCGCCACCGCCGACAGCAGCAGCGGGAGCGAGAACCCGGCCCAGAGCACCAGGTGCGTCTCGTGGCCCGGGTCGCGGAAGGTGCCCGTGTAGCCGGACATCGCGCCCGCATACCAGGAGGCCAGGGGCGCGAGCAGCAGCCCCAGCACCGACAGCAGCGCCGTCGGCGCGTGCATGACGGCCGGCGTCCCGTGCACCTCGCGCGCCGCCACGCCCGGCTTCGCGGCGAACGCCCCCCACAGGAACCGCAGCGTGTACGCCGCGGTCAGCGCCGACCCCGCCACCACGCCCGCCAGCGCGAACGGATCCTCCAGGAACGCCTCCAGCGCCGCCTCCTTGGCGACGAACCCGGCCAGCGGCGGCAGCCCGGCCATCGACGCGCCCGCGAGCACGGCCGCCGCGCACACCCACGGCATCCGCCGGCCCACCCCGCTCAGC
>NZ_POUD01000121.1 GCF_003236395.1 Nonomuraea aridisoli
AGGTTGCGGTGGTGTAGGGGCGGGGTGGGATTGATATGTGGATGGCCAGGGCGGCGAGGGCTGCAAGGGGGACGTTGATCCAGAAGATGGCGTGCCAGCCGCCCAGCTCGACGCCCGCCACCACCGTGCTCGGCACCAGCGCCAGCAAGCCGCCGTACAGCGGGCCGAGGGCGCTGCCGAGCTCCTGGGCCGCGCCGACCGCGCCCAGCGCCACCGGGCGCTCGCGTTCGTCCCACAGGTCGCCGATGAGCGCCATCGTGATCGGCAGCAGCGCGCCCCCCGCCACGCCCTGGACGGTACGCCCGGCCACAACCATCGGCTCCCCGGCCGCCAGCGCCGTCAGCACCGAGCCCAGCGCGAACACCGCCAGGCAGGCGTGGATGAGGGGCCGCCGGCCGTAGCGGTCGGAGAGCTGGCCGAGCAGGGGCATCGCGGCGACGTACCCCAGCAGGAAGCCCGTGACGATGGGGGTGGCCCGCTCCAGGCGGTTGAGCGGGATGCCGACGTCTTCGGCGACGGCGGCGAGGACCGTCACCACGACGTACGCGTCGAGCGCGGCGAGCAGCACCACGGCGCCGCCCGCGCCGAGCGCGACCCGGCGGGCGCGCCTCATCCGGCGGCGGGCGCGGTGATCGTGACCGGCGCGTCGTAGTCGCTGAACGACACCGTCACCGTGCCGCCCTGCAGCGGGATGCCGGCCTTGGCGAGCCGGCCGGTGGCCCGGTCGATCCAGAGCGTGCCGGTGACTCCCTCGGTGACGCCGGGGACGATCTGGCCGAGCACCTGGCCGGGGAAGGTCGCGGCCACGCGGTACGACTCGCCCTCCACGCCCTCCACCCGCGGGCCGGTGGCCGAGGCGAGCAGCTGGGCGATGCCCTTGGTCGGCTCGAGGATCACCGACGGGTCGTAGACCTGGGCGAGCTGCTCACGGGTCATCTTCTGGAAGCCGCCCGTCGGCCCCTTGAAGTGGACCGTGTCGCCGACCACGGCGAACGTGAGCTCCTGCAAGGTGCCCAGCACCTCGATCGTGATCGTGCCGTCGGCGTCGCCCTGCGCCGTGAGCCTGCCGTCGGCCGTCTTGACCGGCACGTTGGGCTCGCCCTCCGTCGCGATCGAGAAGGCGGCCGTCTTGACGGCCTTCATGGCCTCGGAGGCCTTCTTCATCAGCTCCGGCCCGGCGGGCAGCTCCTCCCCGGCGCCGCCGGACGAGCACGCCGCCGTCAGCGCGAGGACCGCCACGATCAGTAGCTTTCTGAGCATGAGCGGATCGTAGCGAGCGCCGGCGACAGTCCGTGCGCCGCGCACGATATCGGTTGGGTGTCAGCGCAGCTTCTTCAGGTGCTCCACGATGGGCGCGAACCACGACTCGATCGCCTCGAGCTGGTCGTCGGTGAGCCGGTCGACGAAGTGTTCGCGCACGCCCGCCACGTGAGCGGGCGCCAGCCGCTGGATCGTCTCCCAGCCCTCGTCGGTCAGCACCGCGAACGTGCCGCGCCGGTCGTCGCGGCAGTCTTCCCGCCGCACCAGCCCCTTGGCCTCCATGCGGGAGATCTGGTGCGACAGCCGGCTGCGCGACTGGATCGTGGCGTCGGCGAGGTCGCTCATCCGCATGCGGCGCTCGGGGCTCTCGGAGAGGTTGACCAGGATCTCGTAGTCGTTCAACGACAGAGAGTGCTCCTGCAGCTCGCGGTCGAGCCGGTGCATGAGCAACTTGTGCAGCACCAGGTGCGTACGCCAGGCACGCTGTTCGGCGGGAGATAGCCAGCGAGGCGGGCTCATGATCCCAATCTAGCGCACGTAGGGTGATGCCCTATGGGCGGCAAGTCGGGGGACAGCCTGGCCACCGTGCTGGTGGCGGGTGCGGCGAACCTCGCGATCGCGCTGGCGAAGCTCGTCGCCGGGCTCATGAGCGGCTCGGCGGCGATGTTGTCGGAGTCGGCCCACTCCGCCGCCGACACCGTGACCGAGATCCTCCTGCTGGTGGCGGTGCGCCGCGCGGGGCGGCCCGCCGACCGGCGGCACCCGTTCGGCCACGGCAAGGCCGGGTTCGTGTGGGCGATGATGGCGGCCGTGGCGACCCTGGTGGGCGGGGCAGGGTTCTCCGTCACGCACGGCCTGCACGAGATAGGCCACGGCGAGGAACTGGCGAACCTCACCCCGGCGTACGTCGTGCTGGCCGTCTCGTTCGTCATGGAGAGCCTGTCGTTCGCCAAGGGGTACTCACAGCTGCGCCGGCAGGCGGCCATGGTGGGGCTCGGCCCCGTGCGGCTGGTGCGGCTGACGTCCGACACCGCGCTCAAGGCCGTGGTGTTCGAGGACACGGCCGCCCTGATCGGGCTGCTGATCGCCGGCGCCGGCCTGGCCGGCTCGCAGCTGACCGGCTCGCCGGTCTGGGACGGAGCCGCCTCGGTCGCGATCGGCGTGCTCCTGCTCGTCGTCGCGCTGACTCTCATCCAGTCGAACCTGTCGCTGCTCGTCGGCCAGGCCGCGCCGCCGCACATCCAGACCGGCATCCGTGCCGTGCTGATCGCCCAGCGCGAGGTCGAGGACGTGGTGGAGCTGCTGACGATGATGATCGGCCCCGGCGCCGTCCTGGTCGCCGCGAAGGTCGCCTTCAGGGACGAGGTCGGCGCCGCGGGGGTGGAGGCGGCCTGCGACGAGCTCGACCGGCGCCTGCGGGAGGCCTTCCCCGGGATCGTCCAGGTCTTCCTGCACCCCGCGCACGGCGACGGGATCAGGTGAACGCCATGACGATCGCGACGCCGACGACGTGCATGAGCACGACCGCGACGATCAGCGAGAGGAACACGAACTTCGCCGGACCGTGCTCGAAGGTCTTGCCCTCTTCGAGCGGCCTGCGCTTGGCGACGCGGTCGGCGATCCGCTCCTCGAGAGGCTTCCGGTAGAACATGCCCCCACCCTAGCCGGGGATGGGGACCCTCCTCGCGGGGGCGTCGGTGACGACCGCGACTCTGATGTCCGGCCCGGCGCTCCACTCCAGCAGGTGACGGCCGGTGAGGTCGTCGCCGCCCGTGGTCAGCCTGCCGAGCGCCAGCTCGCCCCGCTTGACCAGCGCCTCCTTGCGGGTCCAGTGCCTGATCAGCTCGTCGTTGCCGGTGACCAGCGCGCGCTCGCGCGGCGTGAGCACGCGGTCGGCCAGCCCCGGGTCCAGCGGCCCCCTCGGCACGCGCTCGGCGTCCACGCCGACCTTGCCGGGCCCGGCCGCCGCGCACACGTAGCCGCGCGTGTGACTGAGGCTGACGCCCAGCTCGGGGGCCTGCTCGACGTACGGCCTGCCGTGGCCGTGGCCGTGCAGCTCGCAGTACTGGCGCAGCGTCAGCTCCGCCGGGTCGGCGCCGAGGACGGCGGCGGCGCAGACGCGCACGAGGAGGTGGGCGGCCACGAAGGTCTCGCGGTCCTCCTCGAACCGGAAGCGCCCGGCCCGTTCCCGCTCCACGTCGGTGAGCCAGTCGTCCGGGGCGCGCACCTGCTCGGGGCGCCCGCCCATCGCCAGGGGGCCTATGGTCGTTCCTCGGTCGCTCGTGTGCCCGCGGGGGCACCGCCTGCCGTTGACACGACGATCCTAGGACGGCGCCCTCACCGCAGGGCCGACATCCAGGACTCGATCTCGTCCGGGTGGCGTGGGAGGGCCGAGGACATCAGCCGGGCCCCGCCGGCGGTGACGACGAGGTCGTCCTCGATGCGGATGCCGATGCCGCGCAGCTCCTCGGGCAGCGTCAGGTCGTCGGGCTGGAAGTACAGGCCGGGCTCCACGGTGAGCACGTGACCCTCCTCCAGCACGCCGTCGAGGTAGACCTCGGCCCGCGCCCTGGCGCAGTCGTGCACGTCCAGGCCGAGCATGTGGCCGCTGCTGCACAGCGTGTAGCGGCGGTACAGGCCGGTCTCCATGAGCGTGTCGGTCGACTCCTTCAGCAGCCCCCAGTCGCGCAGCCCGTCGCAGATGACGCGCATGGCCGCCAGGTGGAAGTCGCGGAAGCGGGCGCCCGGCCGGAGGGCGGCGATGGCCGCGTTCTGCGCCTCGTACACCAGCTCGTACGCCTGCCGCTGCACCGGGCTGAAGCGCCCCGACAGCGGGAACGTGCGTGTGACGTCGGCGGTGTAGAGGGTGTCGGTCTCGACGCCGGCGTCGAGGAGCAGCAGGTCGGACGGGTTCAGGGCGCCGTCGTTGCGGATCCAGTGCAGCACGCACGCGTGCGACCCGGACGCCGCGATGCTGTCGTAGCCGGTCGCGTTGCCCTCCAGCCGCGCCCGCAGGCCGAAGACGCCCTCCACGTACCGCTCGCCGCGCGGGTGGGCGATCGCCTGGGGCAGCGCGCGCACGACGTCCTCGAAGCCGCGCGCGGTCGAGTCGACGGCCGCCTGCAGCTCGCCGACCTCCCACTCGTCCTTGACCAGCCGCATCTCCGACAGGAACGACTCCAGCTCCGCGTCGCCGTCGCCGCGCGGCGCCCGCGCGTCCACCTTGGCGTCCACGCCGCGCAGCACCCGCGCCGGCCTTCTCAGGTCGAGGTCGCGGATGTGCGCGCACTCGATCTGGTACATCTCTGCGGCCTCCGCCAGGTCGGGGCGCGGACCCGCCCAGAACTCGCCGTAGCGGCGGTCGCGGTAGAACTCCTGGCCCTCCTCGCGTGGCGCGCGGGGCCGTACGTACAGGACCGCCTCGCCGGACGGCTCGATCACCAGCACGTCGTCCGACTCGCCGGCCCCCGTCAGGTACGCGTACGCGCTGTGCGGCCGGAACCGGTAGTCGGTGTCGTTGCTGCGCACCTTCAGGGTGCCGGCCGGGATCACCAGCCGCTCGCCGGGGAACCGCTGCGCGAGCGCGGCGCGGCGCTTGGCCGCCCACGGCGCGCTCGGCCGCGCGGTGACCTCGGAGGCCCGGGCGCCGGCCCAGCCGGTGCGCATGAACGCGGCGAGCTCCTCGGTGATGGGCAGGTCGTGACTTCCGGTGTTGAGCGGCTCGGTCATCTCGCGTGTCCCTGGGGTGATATTTCAGCATTTGTACGGCATTCCGTAGCGAATGCAGCCTACGGGAGTACGCACGCCGCACCCCCACGGGGTTGTTTGCCCGCGTGCTGGCTTGGAACACTGAGGGCGAAGGGGTGGTGCACATGCTCATCGGGACGATCCTTCGCGCCAAGGGCGCCGACGTCACGACCGTCGCCCCAGGGGCGACCGTGCGGGAGTTGCTCGCCAAGCTCGCCGAACGAAACATCGGCGCCGTCGTGGTGTCCTCCGACGGCGTCACCATCCAGGGCATCGTGTCCGAACGCGACGTCGTGCGACGCCTGCACGACCGCGGCCCGGCGATCCTGGACGGGCCGGTGTCGGCCATCATGACCACCGAGGTCCACACGGTCACACCCGCCGAGAACGTCGACTCGCTGCGGCGCACCATGACCACCCAGCGTTTCCGGCACCTGCCCGTCGTGGAGGACGGCCGGCTCGTCGGCATCGTGAGCATCGGCGACGTGGTCAAGAGCGCCATCGAGGAGCTGGAGACCGAGAAGGCGTCCCTGGTCGACTACCTGCACCGTTGACAGGGATGGGACGCTTGGTCCCGTGATGTACGGGCCGCCCCCTCCCGAATACGCCCCGGTCCCCGAGTACCCGAGGGCGACGAGCAGTCCGCCGATCATCCTGCTGGTGTCGGGACTCGCGGCCCTGCTGGGGTTCCTGCTGGGGGTGTTCGTGGGCTTCGGCGCCGGCGCGGAGCCCGACTCGTCCGCGCCCCGGGTCACCGTGACGGTCACCGAGAGCGAACCCGCCCCGCAGGACACCCTGGGAACGCCGCCGGAGGCCACCCCACCAGCCCAGACGCCACCAGCTCAAACACCACCCGCCCAGACGCCACCGGGTCAGACCGTGCCGAGCCAGACCCCGCCCGGGGTGCTCCCGCCGGAGCAGACCGCGCCCGGGCAGCCGGGTCTCGGCGAGACGCTCCCCACCGGCCCGGCCATCGACCCCGCGTCCGGCCTGCTGCGGACCTTCGAGGTCGGCACGGACATCCAGCCCGGCACCTACCGCACGACCGGCCCCGTGGCCGGGTTCACCATGTGCTACTGGGTCAGGATGAACGCCACCGGCGGCGTGATCGCCAGCGGCATGCCCGCGGGCCCGGCGAGCGTCACCGTCCAGCCCGCGGACAAGGAGTTCCACACCGGCGGTTGCGCCGAGTGGACCAGGGTGTGAGCTGTTGGCACGGCCGGGGACAGCGTAGGAGGATGCGCTCACGCCCAAACAAGGAGGACGACATGTCGGTGTTGCAGAGCTTCGTGGACAGTGTGCGCAACGGTGCGATCGAGGTGGTCGACCTGACCGCGCCCCTCACGGCGGAGACGCCGATCCTGCAGCTGCCCGAGCCGTTCGGCAACACGATCCCGTTCCGGCTGGAGGAGATCAGCCGCTACGACGACCGCGGCCCGGCCTGGTACTGGAACGACATCCACACGGGCGAGCACACGGGGACGCATTTCGACGCCCCCGTCCACTGGGTGACCGGCCGCGACGGCGAGGACGTCTCGCAGGTGCCCGTGCGCAGCCTCATCGCGCCCGCCGTCGTGCTCGACTTCTCCGCCGAGGCGTCCAAGGACCCCGACTTCCTCCTCCAGATCGACCACGTGAAGGAGTGGGAGCGGGCCAACGGCCCGCTGCCCGAGGGCGGCTGGCTGCTCTACCGCACCGGCTGGGACGCCCGCTCCGCCGACCAGGCGTCCTTCATCAACGCCGACGAGAGCGGCCCGCACACGCCGGGCATCTCGGTGGAGTGCGCCTCGTGGCTGGCCTCCGAGACGCCGATCCTCGGCCTCGGCGTCGAGACCGTCGGCACCGACGCGGGCGCCGCCCACTCCTTCGACCCGGCCTTCCCGTGCCACTCCTTCCTCCTGGGCGCCGGCAAGTACGGCCTCACCCAGCTGCGCAACATCGACCGGCTGCCGGTGACCGGCGCCGTCGTGGTCGCCCCGCCGCTGCCCATCGTGCACGGCTCCGGCAGCCCGGTCCGCGTCCTGGCCCTGGTGGAACGGTGATCTTCGCCGAGGCCGTCGGCCGCGCGCTGGCCGCGTGCGGCGCCGAGATGACCTTCGGGGTGGTCGGCAGCGGCAACTTCCACGTCACCAACGCCCTGCTCGCCGGCGGCTCCCACTTCATCGCGGCGCGTCACGAGGCCGGGGCCGCCACGATGGCCGACGCCTACGCCCGCATGACGGACGGCGTCGCCCTCGTGTCGGTGCACCAGGGGCCGGGGCTCACCAACGCGATGACGGGCGTCACCGAGGCGGCCAAGAGCCGTACGCCGCTGATCGTCCTGGCTGCCGAGGCGACCGAGGTCACCTCCAACTTCCACATCGACCAGGCCGCGCTGGCCACGGCGGTCGGGGCGGTGCCGATGCGGCTCGACGCCGCGCGCAGCCCGGTGGCGCAGGCGGCCGAGGCGTACCGGATGGCGCTGGAGGAGCGGCGGACGGTACTGCTGAACCTGCCGCTCGACGTCCAGTCCGCGCCCTACGACGGGCCGATCGAGGTGCCCGCGCTCGCTCCGGCGGCCGTCACCGTGGACACCGGTGAGGCCGACGAGCTGGCGCGGGCGCTGGCGGCGGCGCGGCGGCCGGTGTTCATCGCCGGGCGCGGCGCCAGGAGGGCACGGCGGGAGCTGGAGGAGCTCGGCGAGCTCACGGGCGCGCTGCTGGCGACGTCCGCGGTGGCCAAGGGGCTCTTCCGCGGCAGCCCGTGGGACCTCGACGTCTCCGGCGGCTTCGCCACGCCCCTGGCCGCCGAGCTGATCCGCGGCGCCGACCTCGTCGTGGCCTGGGGCTGCGCCCTCAACATGTGGACCACCCGGCACGGCTCCCTCGTCTCGCCGGGGACGAAGGTGGTGAAGGTCGACCTCGACCCCGCCGCGTTCAAGACGCACGTGCCCGCCGGCCTCGGCGTGACGGGCGACGTGGCGGACGTGGCCCGGGCGGTGGCCGGCCGGCTGACCCAAGGGCAGGGATACCGCACGCCGGAGCTCGCCCGGCGCATCGAGGCCGAGGGACGCTGGCGGGCGGTGCCGTACGAGGACGAGAGCGGCGGCGGCCGGATCGACCCGCGGACGCTCACCATCGGCCTGGACGACGTCCTGCCCCCGGAACGCATCATCGCCGTCGACTCCGGAAATTTCATGGGATATCCGTCGATGTTCCTGGACGTCCCTGACGAGGGCGGGTTCTGCTTCACGCAGGCGTTCCAGTCGGTCGGGCTGGGCCTCGCGACGGCGATCGGCGCGGCGCTGGCCCGCCCCGACCGCGTCCCGGTGGCCGCCCTCGGCGACGGCGGCGCGTTCATGGGCCTGTCGGAGCTGGAGACGGTCGTCCGCCTGCGCCTGCCCATGATGATCGTGGTCTACGACGACGAGGCGTACGGCGCCGAGGTGCATCACTTCGGCCCGCACGACCACCCGCTCGACACGGTCAGGTTCCCCCCGGCCGACCTGGCCGCCATCGCCCGGGGACACGGCATCCCCGCCGTGACCGGTCACCCGCCCGGAGGACCTGTCCGCGGTCGGGGAGTGGGCGCGCGGACCGCTGGACGGCCCCCTCCTGGTGCACGCCAAGGTGACGAGCGAGCGCGGCTCCTGGTGGCTGGAGGAGGCGTTCAAGGGCCACTGAGCCGTCAGAGCTTGCGGAAGGCGCGGGCCTCCTCGGCGGCGGCGAGCACGTCGGCCAGCGGCATGCCCGCGCCCGCCGCCACCGCCGCCGAGATCGCCCCTTCCACGAACGGCACGTCGGCGATCACCACGCGCCCCTCCTCCTCCAGCAGCCGGGCGGACAGCACGGAGCTGCCGAGGTCGGGGATGAGCACCACGCCGTCGCCCTGGTCGACGCTGCGCATCGCCTCCTCGATGAGGTCGGTGCTCGTGCCCAGGCCGCCGTCCGCCGTGCCGCCGGCCGCCGCCACCGGCGTCTGCGCCCCCGCGATGCCCCGGGCCAGCGCCGCCGTCTCCGCCGCCAGCCCGGCGCTGTGGGAGACCAGGACCAGTCCCACCATCACGCCGCCTCGCGCACCACGGTGGCCAGCGCCTCCATGAACAGCGCCGACGAGGCCGCCCCCGGGTCCATGTGGCCGACACTGCGCTCGCCGAGGTAGCTGGCGCGCCCCTTGCGGGCGCGCATGGGGATCGTCGCCTCGGCGCCCTCGGCCGCCGCGCGGGCCGCCTGCTCGATCGCCTCCCGCACGCCCACCCCGTCGCGTACGGCCAGCGCCAGCGCCCGCGAGGCCGGGGCCAGGGCGTCCACCATGGTCTTGTCGCCCAGCGCCGCCTTGCCCAGCCGCTCGACCGCCACGACGCCCTCCTCGAACGCCGCCGAGAACGCGGCCAGCGTCACCGGGGACTGCAGCGTCTTGCCCATCTGGCGGAACACCGACCCGTACAGCGGGCCGGAGGCGCCGCCGACGCGGCGGATCAGCGTCGTGCCGGCGAGCGTCAGCACCTCGGCGGGGGAGCCGGGCGGGGACTCGGCCAGCGCCTTGCGGACCTCGGTCAGGCCGCGGTCGAGGTTGGTGCCGTGGTCGCCGTCGCCGATCTCCGCGTCGAGCCTCGTCAGACGGTCGCGGTCACGGTGCACGAGCCGGGCCGCCTCCTCGAACCAGGCCACGCACAGGGAGGCGTTCATCAGCGCCCCCAGCGCAGCGCTGGCGTCTCGACGGCCGCGTCCCACAGCCGGGTCAGCCGCTCGTCGAGGCGGCAGACCGACACGGAGAAGCCCTGCATGTCGAGGCTCGTCACGTAGTTGCCGACCAGCGAGCGCGTCACCCGCGCCCCCTTGCCGCGGGCGAACGCCGCCACCTCGGCGTAGACGACGTACAGCTCCATGAGCGGGGTGCCGCCCATGCCGTTGACCATGACGAGCAGGTCGTCGCGCAGCGGCAGGTCGGCGTGGATCGCCTCCATCGCCAGGACGGCCAGCTCGCGGGCCGGGCGCATCGGCACCCGCGCCCTGCCCGGCTCGCCGTGGATGCCGATGCCCAGCTCGACGTCCGTCTCCGGCAGGTCGAACATGGGCTTGCCGGCCGCGGGGGTCGTACAGGAGGTCAGGGCGACGCCGAACGAGCGGCTGCGCTCGTCCACCTCGCGCGCCACGGCGGCGACCTCGGCGAGCGGGGCGTCCTCCTCGGCCAGCGCGCCGGCGATCTTCTCCACGAACAGCGTGGCGCCGGTGCCGCGGCGGCCCGCGGTGTAGAGGGAGTCCTGGACGGCGACGTCGTCGTCGACCAGCACACTGGCGACCTCGACGTCCTCGACGAGTTCGGCGGCCATCTCGAAGTTGAGCACGTCGCCGGTGTAGTTCTTGACGATGTGGAGCACGCCGGCGCCGCCGTCGACCGCCTGGGTCGCCTCCACGATCTGGTCGGGGACGGGTGAGGTGAAGATCTCGCCGGGGCAGGCGGCGTCGAGCATGCCGTACCCGACGAATCCGGCGTGCAGCGGCTCGTGACCCGAGCCGCCGCCCGAGACCACGCCCACCTTGCCCGGGCGGGGACCCTCGGCCCGGTAGACCACCCGGTCGCGGACCCGCAGCGACGGGTGGGCGGCGGCCATGCCGTTCAGCGCGTCCTCAACGACGGATTCTGCCGTGTTGATGAGCTTCTTCATGGTCTGAACATCTGCCCTCTTTCCCGACTGCGCAAGCGTGCGCTGGGGGGATGGGGGCAGTCCTGACGGACTGCTACCTTCTGGTCATGGCTGAGATCGTGTACCCGCCGGTGATCGCCGCCGCGCGGACCCTGTTTCGCGTGCTCGACCTGCGTTTCCACATGGAGGGCACCGAGCACGTGCCGAGGTCCGGGGGAGCGGTGCTGGTGAGCAACCACATCAGCTACCTCGACTTCATCTTCGCGGGTTTCGCCGCGTTGCCGTCGAAGCGCCTGGTGCGCTTCATGGCCAAGGAGGACGTGTTCAAGCACCGCGTCTCCGGGCCGCTCATGCGCGGCATGCACCACATCCCCGTCGACCGCGGCGCGGGCGCCGGCTCGTACGCCACGGCGCTGCGCATGCTGAAGGCGGGCGAGGTGGTGGGCGTGTTCGCCGAGGCCACGATCAGCCGGTCGTTCACGGTCAAGGAGATCAAGAGCGGCGCCATCCGCATGGCCCAGGCCACCGGCACCCCGGTCATCCCGGTGGCGTTGTGGGGCGGCCAGCGGCTGTGGACCAAGGGCCGGCCGCGCAAGCTCCTGCAGCGGCACGTGCCGCTCACCATCCTGGTGGGCGAGCCGATGTACCCCAAGCGTGGCGAGAACGTCAACGACCACACCACCGACCTGCACACCCGGCTGTCGGAGCTGGTCGACCGGGCGCAGCGCACGTACCCGGAGGTGCCGCCCGGCGTGTGGTGGCAGCCGGCCCACCTCGGCGGCAGCGCGCCGACCCCGGAGGAGGCCGCCGCGATGGACGCCGCCGAGGCCGAGGCCCGGGCGAGCCGGCAGGACGACTGAGAGACAGGGGCGGGCCCGGCCCGCCCCTGTCTCAGATGGCCGCCTGGTACGCGCTCGCCCGCATGCCCGCCAGCAGCGTCGCCGTCTGCTCCGGTGTGAACCTGCGCACCGGGTCGTGGTGGAGCAGGCCCTCGATCAGCGGCCGCAACACCCCGGCCCGCCGCGGCGGCGGGTACGGCCCGCTGCGCGCCATGGCGAGCACCGTCGCCGCGTCCTGACCCGGATAGGGCGGCTGGCCCTCGATGGCGCTGTAGAGCGTCGCGCCGAAGGACCACATGTCGGCCTCCTTGGAGGCCGGCCCCCCGTGCAGCCGCTCGGGCGCCATGAACGCTGGCGTGCCCCGCAGCCGCCGCGACGTCGTCATCCGGATGTCGCCCTCGGCCGTCGCGATGCCGAAGTCCGTGAGCACCACCCGGTCGCCGGTCAGCATGACATTGGCAGGCTTCACGTCACGATGCAGCACGCTCGCCTGGTGGGCCGTGCGCAGCGCCGCGAGCAGGTGCTGGCCGATGGCCGCCACCGACTGCGCGGGCAGCGTGCCCACCTGCGAGAGCAGTTGATGCAAGGACAGCCCGTCGAGGTACTCCATGACGATCCAGAGCTTGCCGCCCTCCTCGATCAGGTCGTGCACCGTGATGATGTTGGGATGCGTCAGCCCCGCGGCCATCCGGGCTTCGCGCAGCACCCGGCGACGCACCATCTCGGCCTCCCCGGCCAAGGTCAGCTCCTTCAGCGCCACCGTACGGTGGAGGAGCTGATCGAAGGCGCGCCAGACGACTCCCATACCCCCACGACCGGCCTCCTCGTGCAGGAGGTACCGTCCGCCGATCTTCCGCATACCATCCCCTCATGCTCGGGGATAATCATGTCACTTCGCCGCACTTCCATGCGTGCCTAACGTGATCTGGATATGTCAGAAAGTGTGGGCTCGCTGGTCAGCGCGCCGGAAATTCGATCCGACAGGGCGCGCCACACCAGCGCCACCGCGGCCAGGCACACCGCCGTCGCGCCCACCAGCACGGCCCCGATCCCGGCCACCTCGGCCACGAGACCGCCGAGCGCCGCGCCGAGCGGCATCCCGCCCATCCCCACCAGCCGGTACGCCGAGTTGACCCGGCCCAGCAGCGCGTCCGGGATGAGCCGCTGCCGGGTCGAGATCACCAGCACGTTGCCCGCCGCGCCGGTGATCCCCCACAGGACGGCGACCGGGTAGAGCGCCCACGCCGACGGCACGGCTACGGGCACCAGGAGCAGCAGGCTGGACGCGAGCCAGGCCCCGATGAGCGTCCTGACCTCGCCGAACAGGGCGCAGGCCCGCCCGGACAGCAGCGAGCCGAGCACCGCGCCGGCGGCGAAGGCCACGGTCATCAGGCCGTACCGGCCCGGTTCCAGCCCCATGGGCGACCCGTCGCCGACCGCCCACAACACGAATACCGCGAAGTACGCGGAGTTGGCCAGGTTGAGCAGGCCGGCCGTGATCGCGAGGCTGCGCAGGACGCGGTGCGACCACAGGTAGCGCAGCGCTTCGGCGATCTCCCGGCGCAGCGGCCGCCGTGCCGAAGCCGGGCCTCCCGCTCGGTACGTGCCCCGCATGCCGAGCAGCAGCAGGCCCGCGGCGGCGTACAGCAGGGCCGGAGCGCCGAAGACGGCGGCGGGCAGGGCCACGACGAGCAGGCCCGCCACGGGGGCGCCGACGAAGTCGTTGCCGATCATCTGGGCGGTGGACACCCGGCCGTTCGCCCTCGTCAGGTCCTGCCGGGCGACGGTCATGGGCAGGACGGACTGCGCCGTCAGGTCGGCGAAGACCTCGCACACGCCGGCCAGCAGCACGGCCGCCACCAGCAGCCACAGGTTCAGCAGGCCGAGGCAGGCGCCCAGCGCGGCGGCGGCGAGCACGACGCTCCTGGCCAGGTTGGCGGCGACCATGATCCGTCTCCGGTCGGCCCGGTCGGCCAGCGCGCCCGCGTGCAGGGCCAGCGCCAGCCAGGGCAGCGTGCCCGCGGCGGCCACCAGGGACACGAGGCCGGGCGAGCGCGTCATGGAGACGGCGAGCAGCGGCGCGCCGACCTTCAGGACGCCGTCGGCCAGATTGGACGCGCCCGTGGACCACCACAGGTAACCGAACGAACGTCCCACGGGTTCACTCCCAAGTGTGCACAGATTTCTTTGCATAGATAAGCTTGCACACTATGGCACACAAGAGCTACTCCGGCCGGACGCTCGACGCGGCAGCCCTGAAGGCGTTCGCCCATCCGCTGCGGCTGCGGATGTACGACCTGCTCGACGAGCACGGCCCCTCCACCGCCACCCGCCTCGCCGGCCTCCTGGGGCAGAACACCGGCGCGACCAGCTACCACCTGCGTGAGCTGGCCCGGCACGGCATGATCGAGATCGTGCCCGGGATGGGGCGGGGCAAGGAGAAGTACTGGCGCGTCACGCCTGGCGGCTTCTCCTACGGCGAGCCGCCCGCCGGCGATCCCGAGGCGGTGAGCGCGATGGAGCGCCTCCTCGACGACCTCGTGAGCCGGCGCGGCGCGGAGCTGGCCCGCTGGCGGCGCGCGGCGGATCAGGCGCCGCGGGAGTGGGTGGAGGCGAGCGTGTACGGGCGGCGGTCGCTGCGGCTCACCGTGGCCGAGACGGAGCGGATGCGCGACGAGGTGCTCGCGGTGCTGGACCGCTTCCGGGCCGTCTCGGACGGCAGGGAAGACGCGCACGGCGAGGGGGAGGACGTCGCGCACGTGGTCGTGCACTTCGACGTCCTCCCCCTCGGCGCCGCCCAGGAGGGCTGACGGTCAGGTGATGAGGGCGAGGGCGCGCTCGGCCAGGCCCTCGGGGGCGGTGGCGGGGGAGCCGGCGTGGAACGGCGGCTGCGGGTCGTACTCGATGGCGAGCTGCACGCTCTGCGCGGTCATCGGGTCGGCCGCCCGCGCCAGCAGGGTCAGCGCCATGTCGATGCCCGCCGACACCCCGGCGGCCGTCACGATGTCGCCCTGTTCCACCACGCGCTCGCTGACCGGCTCGGCGCCGAAGGTCCTGAGGAGGTCGAGCAGCGCCCAGTGCGTGGTGGCCCTCCGCCCGCCGAGCAGCCCGGCCGCGCCGAGCAGCAGCGAGCCGCTGCAGACCGACGTCGTCCACCGGGCGTGCTCGTGCGCGCGCCGGATCCAGCCGACCAGGGCCTCGTCCTCCATGACGTCCAGGGTGCCGGGCCCGCCGGGGACCACGATGACGTCCGGCGCGGGCACGTCCGCGTACGAGGCCGTGGCGGCCAGCGTGAGCGAGCCCCTGTCGTCGGTCACCGGCCCCGCCTGCGCGGCGGCGAACGTGACCGTCCAGCCCGGCGCGAAGGCCAGCACGGTGTACGGTCCCACGGCGTCGAGCGCGGTGAACCGGGGATAGAGCGGTATGACGGCGTGCACGGGTCATCTCTCCTTCGACTGGAACCGGCGGCGATGGTCGCCGGGGGTGACGCGCCAATGGCGACGGAAGACGCGGTAGAGCGTCTCCGGGGAGCCGAGCCCCGACTCCCTGGCCACGGTGTCCAGCGGCAGGCCCGTCACCTCCAGGAGCCGTCTGGCGACCTCGGCGCGGCTGCGTTCGACGTACCGGCCGGGTGACATGCCCGTCTGCTCGGTGAAGACGCGTGAGAAGTGGCGCTCGCTCATCCGGGCCCGCGCGGCGAGCGCGGGCACGCTGAGGTCGGCGGCCGGGTTGGCCTCGATGTAGGCCTGCAGCTCCCTGAGCGGCTCGCTGCGCGGCGTCAGGGCCCGCATGGGGGTGCTGAACTGGCTCTGGCCGCCCGGCCGGTGCAGGTAGACGACGAGGCCGCGGGCGACCTTGCGGGCGAGCGCGTGGCCGTGGTCCCTGGCCACCAGCGCCAGCGACAGGTCCACGCCGGACAGCACGCCCGCGGAGGTCCAGACGTGGCCGTCCTCGATGTAGAGCGGGTCGGCGTCCACCTCGACGCCCGCGTAGCGGCGGCTCAGCTCGTCGGCGGCCAGCCAGTGCGTGGTCGCCCGCCGGCCCTCCAGCAGCCCGGCCTGCGCCAGCAGGAACGCGCCGTTGCAGACCGAGGCCACCCGCCGGGCGCGCCCGGCCAGCGCCGCGATGCCCGCGACCAGCTCCCGGTCGGCCACGTGGTCCGGTACGGACATCCCGCCGGCCACCATGAGCGTGTCGACCGGCCCGGTGACCTCCGAGATCGCCGACGCGGTGACCGTGACGCCGTTGCCCGCGCTCACCCCGCCCGCGCGCACGGCCACGACCTCCACCCGGTAGCAGTCGCCGGGGGAGAGCAGGGCGACCAGGCCGAACACGTCGGCCGGCCCCGCCATGTCGAGGAGCTGGAAGCCGGGGAAGACGACGATCAGGACCCGCCGCTGCATGCCTTCCATGCTTGTCGCGGGCGCGTCATGGCGTCAACGACACGAATCTTGCACATTACGCCAGAAGCCCCCGGGGGCAGGACCCGGGGGCTTCTGGTGACAATGGGCGCGAAGATCAGCCCATGTGCGGGTAACGGTGGTCGGTCGGCGGCACGAAGGTCTCCTTGATCGCGCGGGCGCTCACCCACCGCGTCAGGTTGAAGATCGAGCCGGCCTTGTCGTTGGTGCCCGAGGCGCGCCCGCCGCCGAACGGCTGCTGGCCGACGACCGCGCCGGTCGGCTTGTCGTTGACGTAGAAGTTGCCCGCCGCGAAGCGCAGCCGCTCGGACGCGGCGTTGATCGCGTACCGGTCCTGGGCGATGATCGAGCCGGTCAGCGCGTACGGGGCGATGCCCTCCATCTGGTCGAGCACGGCGTCGTAGTCGCCGTCGTCGTAGACGTGCACGCCGAGGATCGGCCCGAAGTACTCCTTGACGAAGATCTCGTCGGTCGGGTCGGCGCACTCCAGGATCGTCGGCTTGACGAAGTAGCCCACGGAGTCGTCGTAGGAGCCGGTGAGGACGTCGATGTTCGCCGCGGCGCGCGCCCGGTCGATCGCCTCCTTGTGCTTGGCGAACGCCCGGCCGTCGATGACCGCGCCCATGAACGTCGACAGGTCGGCGGTCACGTCGCCCACGGTCAGCGACTCGGCGGTGGCGACGAAGTCGTCACGCATGCGGTTCCAGACCGAGCGCGGCACGTACGCGCGCGAGGCGGCCGAGCACTTCTGGCCCTGGTACTCGAACGCGCCCCTGATCAGCGCCGTGGACAGCACCGCCGGGTCGGCGGACGGGTGGGCCAGCACGAAGTCCTTGCCGCCGGTCTCGCCGACCAGGCGCGGGTAGCCGTGGTAGGAGGCGATGTTCTCGCCGACCGTGCGCCACAGGTGCTGGAACGTGGCGGTCGAGCCGGTGAAGTGGATGCCGGCCAGCGCCGGGTGGGTCAGCGCCACCTCGGAGATGGCCTGCCCGTTGCCGGTGACCAGGTTGATCACGCCCGGCGGCAGCCCGGCCTCCTCCAGCAGCCGCATGGTGAAGTGCGCGGCGAACTGCTGCGTCGGGGACGGCTTCCAGACGACGACGTTCCCCATCAAAGCCGCCGAAGTCGGCAAATTTCCGGAAATGGCGGTG
The DNA here is from genome assembly GCF_003236395.1 of Nonomuraea aridisoli. GTDB lineage: Bacteria > Actinomycetota > Actinomycetes > Streptosporangiales > Streptosporangiaceae > Nonomuraea > Nonomuraea aridisoli. The sequence continues at coordinate 17,045 of NZ_POUD01000121.1, forward strand.
AAGTTGAACGGCGTGATCGCCAGCACGAAGCCCTCGAGCGGCCGGTACTCCATCCTGTTCCACACGCCCGGCGACGAGTTCGGCTGGTCGGCATAGAGCCGGCGCGCGTAGGCCACGTTGAAGCGCAGGAAGTCGATGAGCTCACAGGCCGCGTCGATCTCCGCCTGCTGCGCCGACTTCGACTGGCCCAGCATGGTCGCCGCGTTCAGCGTCGCCCGCCACGGGCCCGACAGCAGGTCGGCCGCCTTCAGGAAGATCGCCGCCCGCTCGTCGAACGGCAGCGCCCGCCAGGCCGGCGCCGCCCGCAGCGCGCTGTCGATGGCGTCCTGCACGTCCCGGGCCGAAGCGTCGTTGGTCCGGCCCAGGACGGAGGCATGGTTGTGCGGCTGCACCACGTCGATGGCGGCCCCGCCGCCCAGACGCTGCTCGCCGCCGATGGTCATGGTCAGGTCGATCGACGCCCCGGCCAGCTCCTTGATGCGGTTCTCCAGCGCGGCCCGCTCGGGGCTGCCGGGAGCGTAGCCGTACACGCGCTCGTTCTCGGGCACGGGGACGTTGCTGATGGCATCCATTTACTTACCCCCAAGGGCACGAAGGAAGAAGGCGACGTTGGCCGGGCGCTCCGCCAGGCGGCGCATGAAATAGCCGTACCAGTCGTCGCCGTAGGGGACGTAGACGCGGACCGTGTGGCCGGCCCCGGCGAGGGACTCCTGCAGGTCCGTCCTGATTCCGTAGAGCATCTGGAACTCGTGGTCGCCGATCGTCCGCCCGAACCGGTCGGCGAGCAGCTCGGTGATCGCGATCATGCGATCGTCGTGCGTCGCCACCATGGGGTAACCCTTCCCCGCCATGAGGATCCGCAGGCATCGCACGTACGCCTTGTCGACGGCGGCCCGGCCCTGGTGGGCGACGGAGGCCGGCTCACGGTAGGCCCCCTTGACCAGCCGGACGCGGGAGCCCTCGGCCGACAGGTCGCGGCAGTCCTCCTCGCTGCGGAACAGGTACGCCTGGATGGCCACGCCCGTCGACGGGTGGTCCTCGCGCAGCTTGCGCAGGATGCCCAGCGTGGAGTCGACGGTGGTGTGGTCCTCCATGTCGAGCGTGACGGTGGCGCCCACGGCCGCGGCGGCGGCGCAGATCTCGCGGGCGTGCTCCAGGGCCATGGCGTCGTCGAGCCGCTGCCCGACGGCCGACAACTTCACCGACACCTCGCCCCTGGTGCCCAGCCGCAGCGGCTTCAGCGCCTCCAGCAGCGTGATGTAGGCGTTCGCGGTGGCCTCGGCGGCGCGCGCGTCGCGCGTCTCCTCGCCGAGGTGGTCGACGGTCACGGCGAGCTTGGCGTCACACAGCCGTTCGACGGCGTTGCGGGCCTCCTCGACGCTTTCGCCCGCCACGAACCGGTCCACGACCTTCTTGGTGAGTGGAAAGCCCGACACGGCGCGGCGTACGACGCCGCTGTTGGAAGCGGCGAGCAGCAGTTGACCCAGCATGATTCAAGTCTAAAAAGCCAGGTCAAAGGGGGCCATCGACGCGCGTAACGCGCAGTGTGGCACGCTGTCGTACAAATGCACAATTCCGCCGACCTACAAGAGATCGTCGACGAGATCGCCGCCCGGCTGGGGGCGTCCGCGACGCTGGAGGACCGTTCGTTCCGGCTGCTGGCCTACGGGGCGCAGCACGGCGACATCGACACGGTCCGCCAGGAGTCCATCCTGCGCCGGCGCGCCACGGGGGAGGTGCGCGAATACTTCGAGCGCTACGGCATCGCCCGGGCGAACGCCCCCGTCCGCATCCCCGCCGACGCCGAGCTCAAGGTCCTGGCCCGGGTCTGCTGGCCGCTGCGGCACGGCGACGTCACCTACGGCTACCTGTGGCTGCTCGACTCCGGGGAGCTGACCGACGAACGGCTGCGCACGGCCGCGCCGCTCGTCGCCACGGCCGCCGCCGCGCTCGCCCAGGAGGCCAGGAGCCGCCAGGACCTCGGGCGCGAGCTGCGCGCGCTGCTGTCCGCCGACCCCGAGGAGCGCGCGAACGCCTCCGTGGAGCTGCCCGGCCCGGTCACCGCCATCGCCGTACGCGAGTCCGAGGAGCGCCTGGCCGCCCTCTGGACGCTCCCGCGCGGCGTCCTGGCCCGCCCCGGCCAACCGGTCGCCCTGCTCAGCCCCGCCCACCTGGCGGCCGAGGTGGCGCAGACCGTCCAGAGCGCGTACGGCACCGCGGCCGGCGTCGGCGGCCCGAGGGACGACCCCGCGGACGCCTGGCTGAGCTGGCGCGAGGCCCGCCAGGCGCTGCGCATCGCCGAGCACTTCCCCCGCCACGCGCCGGTCGCGCACTGGGAGGACCTCGGCGTGCACCGCCTGCTGGCCCGGCTCAGCCAGGCCGACCTGCGCGAGCTGGCCGCCGACACCGCGGCGCTCGACGCCGAGCTGGCCCAGACGCTGGAGATCTACCTCGACCGGGGCGGCCACGTCCAGCGGACCGCCGCCGAGCTCGGCATCCACCGCCAGACGCTCTACTACCGGCTGGGCAAGGCCGAGCGCCTCACCCACCGCGACCTGGGCGACGGCGACGACCGCCTGGCGCTGCACCTGGGCCTCAAGGCCGCCCGGCTGCTCCCCGGCGCATGAGAAGGGGCCCGGACTCCCGGGCCCCTCGTCATGGCGAGTCTTCTCAGGCGCAGGCCGCCTCGTAGACCCGGACCAGTTCCTGGCTGACCCGCTCCCACGAGTAGCGCGAGCGCGCCCGGTCGGCGGCCGCGTACCCGAGCGCCGTCCGCAGTGTCGGGTCGGTCAGCAGCTCGCGGGCCATCCGCGCGGTACGGGCCGGCCGGTCCGGCGGCACCAGCAACCCGGTGACGCCGTCGACGATCGAGTCGAGGTGCGCGCCCACGGCCGAGGCGATCACCGGCACGCCGCACGCCATCGCCTCCAGCGCGACGATCCCCGTCACGGCCTCGCGCGGCACCGACACCACGGCGTCCGCGCTGCGCATCAGCTTCGGCACCGCCGAGCGCTTGACCTGGCCCAGCAGCGTCACCCGGTCGGCCACGCCGAGCTGCTCGGCCAGCGCGCGCAGGCGGCGCGCGTCCCGGTCCTGCTCCAGCTCCTGGGGCTCCGGGCCGCCCGCGATGACCAGCTCGACGTCGCCCAGCCCCTGCAGCGCCCGCACGATGGTGTGCGCGCCGCGTTCGATCGTCAGCGGGCCCACGTGCAGCAGGCGCTTGCGGCTGCCCTTCGAGGCCACCGCGCCCCGGCGCTGGAAACGCTCGGTGTCCACGCCGTACGGCACCACCGCGATGTTGTTGCGCGGCACGCCCAGGCGGATCAGGGCCGACTCCTCGTCGCCCGAGCCGGCGATCACCGCGTTGGCCCGGCGGCCGAGCGCCCGCTCCACCTCGATGTGCGTGCTGTCAACCGTGTGGAACGTCTGGGTGACCGGCACCCCCAAACCCTTCGCGCCCGCCACGGCGGCCAGGCCGCCCGTCCACGAGTGCGCGTGGATCACGTCCGGCCGGTGCTGGCTCCACCGCCGCATCAAATGGTCGCCGACGTCGTTCAGGTACGGCGCCACGTCGTCGGGCGCCAGCTCCTTGGCCGGCCCCACGTCGATGTGCTCCAACGTGACTCCGGGGGCCACCCGCGTCTTGGGCTTGTCCTCGGCGTTGTCACGGCGGGAGTAGATGGTGACGTGGTGCTCGCGCCCCAGCTCCCGTGCGACGGACAGGATCCGCTGGCGCTGCTTGCCGTTGGCGGAAGCGACGATCGCAATGTTCATGGCACACCTCTGCAGCGTGAAAAAGCCTGAAGGGTGTGCCTGCGTCTTAGGCACGTCGTACTACGCCTTTGACCATACCCAGGTTCGGCTGATTCGCAAACCCTCGCAGATCAGACGCCACGCAAGGCGAACACCACGATCTCATCCCAAACCTGGCCGCCCGAGAACGCGTGCCGGTCCGCCTCCACCGCCTTGACCACGGTGGACGGCGACTGGCCAGCGCACCGGCTGAGCGCGTCGGCCAGCCGTTCCTCGCCGTACGGCTCGCCGCGTTCGTTCCTGGAGGAGATGAGCCCCTCGGAGTAGAGCACCAGCGTCTCGCCGGGCGCGACCGTCAGCGCCTCCACGCCGGTCTCGGCCTCGGGGGAGATGCCCAGCGGCACGCCGCCGCCCGCGGCGAAGCGCACGCCGCCGTCGGGCTGCAGCAGCGCGGCGGGGTGGTGGCCGGCCGACGACAGGCGGATGTCGCGGCCCTTGACGAACCCGGCCACCGCCATCACGAACATGCCGGTGCCCTGCGCCACCAGAGCGTCGTTGACCTTGCGCATCACCAGGTCGGGGTCGGACTCCCAGACGCTGAGCACCCGCAGCCCGCCGCGCACCATGGCGCTGACGGAGGCGGCCTCCTCGCCCTTGCCGGCCGCGCCGCCCAGCGCGAACCCCCACCCGCCCGAGACCGGGAACACGTCGTAGAACTCGGCCCCCACCGACGAGCCCGGGTGGTAGACCGCCGCCGCCTCGTAGCCCGGCACGTCGGGCAGGTTGCGCGGCGCGACGCTCGCCGACAACGACTCCGCCGCCCGCGAACGGCTCTGGTAGCTCGTCTGCGCCCGCACCGCCAGCCCGAGCTGCAGGCCCACCTCCTGCATCACCGCCAGGTCCGCCAGCGCGTACGGCTGCTTGTCGTGCGAGCGCACCAGCGTCAGCACCCCGTCGCCGCGGCCGATCGGGACGCTCAGCAGCGAGCCCGCGCCCATCGCCGTCAGCACCGGGCCGTCGGCGCAGAAGCCGAGCAGCGTCTCGTCGTCCACCATCTCCTGCACCACGCCCGAGCCGCGCTCCAGCACCTGCGCGACGACCTGGCTGCCCGCCGGGTCGGCGGACTCGACCTGCCGGACCAGGTCGCCCAGCGGGTGGTTCTTCGGCGCCATGACGACCGAACGGCGCGGCACCCCGTCGCGTACGACGTCGGCGATCACCCAGTCCGCCCATTCGGCGGCCAGCAGCCGCGTCGCGCGGTGCAGCGCGACCGGGCGCAGCAGCGCCTCCTCGTCCAGCAGCAGCGCGGCCATCTTGGCCAGCAGGTCCTGCCGCCGGGCCGCGGCCAGCAGCAGCGCGCCGTCGGACTGCTCGGGCCGGCGCGTGCCCGGCTCGGGCAGCTGCACCTCGGTCGGCAGCGCCACCGCCGCCACCATCTGCTGCGGCTCGCCCGGCATCGTCAGCCGGGTCAGCGCCAGCTGCACCACGTGTGTGCGCCCCTGGTGCGCCAGCCGGGTCTCGAACGCCGACGGCTGCCCCGTCTGCAGCACCGACGTCAGGTGCGAGCGGAACGCCGCCCGCCGCGACACGTCCACCAGCAGCGGGAACGACCGGCCCACCAGGTAGCCGTCCGGGCTGCCCAGCATGCGGGAGGTCTCGGGGTTGATCCGCCGGACGACGCCGCCGCCGTCGAGCACGACGACGGGCACGGGGAAGGCCCGGAACACCTGGCGCAGCAGCTTCAGCTCGCGTTGTGCGCCGTCCTTCCTGCCGCCCGCCCGCTTGGGCGCCTTGCGCAGCGCCTCGCGTGCCTCGGCCAGCAGCTCGGCGGCCGTGTCGAGCTCGGCGAGCGCGGCGTCGAGGATAGGCGCAAGGTCACCGGGGTAGGCGGTCCTCGCCTCGCGCAACGAGGACACGCGTCCGGCGAGCGCGTCCAGCGCGTGTTCGAGGTCCGGCATCGTCATGGTCTGACGCTACGCCACTCGGGATAATGCTAGCCATAAGGGGTAGAAGCTTATTGCTATGGAATCGACCGCGATGATCACTCCTGGGCTGGCCCGTGACCTGGCCGCACTCGGCCGACTGGGAGAGGACACCTCGACCGAGAGCGTGCTCCGCGGCCTGACCACGGCGCTGACCGCGGGGGTCCCGGGATGTTCGGGAGCCTCCGCCGAGCACTGGCGCGAGCACCGCGTGCTGGTCTCCGGCTCCCACAGCGAGCTGATCATGCTCGTCGAAGGCGAACGCGAGCTGGGCGAGGGCCCCTCCATCGAGGCCCGGCAGAGCGGCGGCCGCGCCACCGTGACCGACGTGCTCAAAGAGACCCGCTGGCCCCGCTACGACGCCCTCGCGACCCGCTGGGGCGTGCGCTCGGCGCTGGTCGTGCCCATCGAGGTGCCGCCCGCCCTGCTCGTCGTCGGCCTCTACTCCGTACGGCCCGGGGCGTTCTCTCCGCAGGGGGCCCACGCGCTCGCCGACATGCTGACCGAGCAGGTCGGCGTGGCCATGTCGAACATGTGGGAGTTCGAGGAGGTGCGCACCGACGCCGCCCAGCTGCAGGAGGCCCTCGCCGGACGGTCGGTGATCGACCAGGCCAAGGGCATCATCATGCAGACCAGCGGATGCACCGCCGAGGCCGCCTTCGACGAGCTGCGCCGGATCTCCCAGCACCATCAGGTCAAGGTGGCCGACCTGGCGAGGAGACTGGTCGACGAGCATCAGCGCAAGTCGGCGCGGCGCCCCACCTCTTGAGCGTCCGCCTGGCGAGTCCCTACCTCGTGGGCGGCTACCTCTTGAGCGCCGCGAGCGCGTCGTCCAGGGTGTCGTAGATGGGCAGGCGCTGGGCCAGCCCCGTGATCCACATCACCTTGGACTTCGTGTACTCGACGCCGATCAGCGCGAACTTGGATCCCGAGGTGAGGCTCGTCTGCCAGTGGTGCACGATCAGCCCCAGCGCCCGCGAGTCCATGAAGGTCACCCCGGCGAGGTCCAGGACCAGGTCGGCGCCGGCCATCGCCAGGTAGTCGGCGAACTGCTCCCGCGTCGTGGCGTCGAGCACGCCGTCGACACGGATCACCGTGATCTCGTCCACGGTTGACGACGTGAGGCTCAGGGCCGCCACAGGCCCCTCGCCGTTCTCCGGCATTGTCACGGAGCAACCCTACTGTCACCACGCGACCGAGGAATACTTCCCGCGGGAGGGGGGACACTGGATCCGAGGTCCAGCAGAGGGCTTTGGTCTCGAGAGTAGAGCGAGGCGTGCCTCTGCCTGGGCTTTTTCGCTTGGGGAGGCCGCCTGCGAATCCCATATGAGGAGCAGCGATGGCTGTGCAGGAATACATCCTCGAGGACATGACCGCGGAAGAACTCCTGGCCGAGATGGTCAGGGAGGAGACCCCCGACAGCCTGAAGGAACGCCTGCGCGAGCGCATCGTCGAGATGCACCGGCCGCTCGCCATGGAGATCGCCCGACGCTACCGCTACCGCGGCGAACCTTTGGAGGATCTCCTCCAAGCCGCGTATGTTGGCCTGATGAAAGCCGTCAACGGCTTCGACCCGACCCTCGGCCACGCGTTCAGGGGCTACGCGGTCGTGACGATGACCGGCGAGGTCAAGCGGCACTTCCGCGACCGCACCTGGGCCATCCGGGTGCCCCGCCTCTACCAGGAGCGCCGCTCCGAGCTCAACAGGCTCGTCGCCGACCTCAGCCAGGATCTCGGCAGGTCCCCGACGGTGGCGGAGCTGGCCGCCAAGATGAACATCAGCGAGGAGGACGTCCTGCTGACGCTCGACGCCTCGGCCGCGTACAGCACCCTGTCGCTCGACGCGCCGCTCGGCACCGACGACGACGCCGCCTCGCTCGGCGACGTCATCCCCGAGGACGACGACACGCTGAGCACCATGGTCGACCGGGAGGCCGTCAAACCGCTCATCGACGCGCTCCCGTCGCGCGAGAAGCACATCCTGCTGCTGCGCTTCTTCGGCAACATGACGCAGGCCGAGATCGCGGCCGAGTTTGGAATCTCACAGATGCATGTCTCACGTATCCTTCGCAAGGTTCTCGACCAGCTACGCTCCGAGCTGGTCGGCTGACGAGGGCGGTCGCCGGGTGAACGAAGGCGCAGAGCCTGAAGCGGGCTTCGTGAGCCCGCCGCCCGGCGCGCCCGTGAAACAGCTCCGCTTCGCGCTGCCGGACCTGCCTCGGGTCCGGCAGTTCGCCGAGCACGAGGCCCGCCAGGCCGGCATGCCCGAGGACGCGATCGGCGACTTCGTCATCGCCGTCAACGAGGTCGCCACCAACGCCGTCACCCACGGGGCCGACACGGCCTCCATGCGGACGTGGACGACCAGTGGGGATCTGGTCGTCGAGGTGCACGACGGGGGAGTGTGGAAGCCGGGGCCGATGCCGGG
>NZ_POUD01000122.1 GCF_003236395.1 Nonomuraea aridisoli
GTCCCCGGTGGTGGAGGGCGGAGAGCACGGTGGGCGCGGAGACGAGGCCGGCCGCCACCGCCAGCGCGATCGGCGCACGCGGCTCACCCAGCCGGGCCGCGAACGTACGGGCCGCCCAGCGGGCGGCCGCGCGCCGGCGCCCGAGCGCGGCGTGGGCGAAGGCCAGCTGGCCGTAGACCCGCGCCGCGCCGCGCGGGTCCACGGCCAGTTCGGGGTGCCGGGCGAGCATCCACTCCAGCCCGGCGATGCGGTCCGCCCAGCGGGCGGCGTAGTGGGAACCGGCCCAGCGCACGCGTACGAGCGGCTGATCGACGTGGACGAGCGGACGCCGCTTGGCGGCACGCAGCGCCAGGTCCCAGTCTTCGTTCTGGCCGCCGGGCGCGCTCTCGTCGACCCAGAGCAGCCCGCGTTCGAACACGAACGTCGATGAGTGCACCATCACCATCCGCGAACGCACCAGGTCGGCCGCGGTCACGCGGGAAGCGCCGGCCAGCCGGGGCACCAGGCGGCGGCCGTGCTCGACCTCGATGCCGCAACTGGCGAACTCCCCGCCCTCCCGAAGCGCCCGCACCTGGGCGGTGATCTTGCCCGGCAGCCACAGGTCGTCGTCGTCACAGAAGGCGACCAGGTCGGTGTCGCAGGCGGCGATGCCGGTGTTGCGCGCGCCCGGCAGCCCGGGGCTCAGCGCGTTGGCCACCACGCGCACGCGCGGCCCGGCGAGCGCCCCCGCGACCCGCGCCGCCACCGCCGCCGGGCTCGCGCACCGCTGCCCGCCCCGAGGCGGCGGCGCGTCGGCCACCACGACCACCGACAGCTCACCGGCGTATTCCTGCGCCAGCACGCCCGCCACGGCCTCCCGCAGCAGCTCGGGACGGTCACCACACGTCGGGACGACGACGCCGACCGAGGGCGGGCCGCTCATCCCGCCACCTCGGGGCCCCGCGCGGGACCGTCACCGCACGTCGCGACGATCATCCGCCTCACGCCGCCACCCCGACATAGCCGTAACGGGCCCGCAGCGGCCAGGTGAGGGCGGTGACCACGCGGCGGTCGCCGCCGGGCAGCCCCGACCGCCAGGAGTCGTCGCGCTGCAGCTCGACCCGCCCGACATGGAAGCGCATCGGATTGCCGGAGGCCGTGTGGGAGGGGCCGAGCCAGGCGGTGTGGCCTTCGATGAAGGACAGGTCGGGATCAGCCAGCTCCAGGCGTTCGGCAAGATCCTTGAGGGTGGCGGCGGGGGCGGCGGCGAGGTCTTCGTACCGGACTCTGGTCACGCGGGCGCCGCGGCCGGGAAGGAGCTCAAGGGCGGCGTTCTGGGCCCACCAGTGCAGGGCCGTGCGGGCGGGACCCCAGCGGGTCATCGGCCGGCCGTCCTCGGGGCGCGGCACGAGCCTGCCCCAGGAGTGGGCGACCGCGCGCGGGTCCCGGACGACGTGGACGACGCGGATGTCGACCCCGCTCGCGACCAGGCAGCAGGCCAGCGAGGCGTGTTTGCTGGAGTCGACGACGACCGCGGAGCCGACCGCCTCGTAGAGGGATCGGTAGGCCCGCGCGTATTCGGCCAGGTCGGGATGGTCGATGCGGGCGATTCTGCGGGTGCGGTCGATCCTGCGCCGCAGCGTCAGGACGCGCTCGGCATGCCCGCGTGTCCACCCCCCGAACGCCCTCTGCCCGACCTGCCGCCAGAAGGGGCAGGCGGGAAAGGGACGGCCGCACCCGCAGAGCTCCTCCGCGATGACCCCGCGCTCCCACAGATGGACGACCTCGCCGAGCGCCACCACGCCCGGCAGCTCGCCGAGGAGCCGTTCGAGCAGCGTGGTGCCGCTGCGGCCGAGGCCGCCCAGATAGATCACCCGTACGGGCGAGCGGTCAGTCACAGGACAGGGCCCATCGCGGTCGCTTACACGGAACGCGACAACCCTAGCACTGAGGGTAATCGGAGGGTAAACGGAACCCTAAAAGATCTACCTCAGCTGGCGTCCAGGATCATGCCGGCGCCGACCGTGCTGTTGGTGGCCTCGTCGATGAGGATGAAGCCGCCGGTGAGCCGGTTGCGGGAGTAGTCGTCGACGAACAGCGGCTGCGTGACCCGCAGCGACACCCGGCCGATCTCGTTGAGGGAGAGCGAGGTCGCCTCCTCGTCGCGGTGCAGGGTGTTGACGTCGAGCCGGTAGTGCAGGTCGCGCACCAGCGCCCGCGCGGTGCGGGTGGTGTGCTTGATCGTCAGCTTGGAGCGCGGCGTCAGCTTGCGGATGTCGGTCATCCAGCAGACCATCGCCTCCAGCTCCTGCGCGGCCTGCGGCTGGTTGTTGGGCCGGGCGATCATGTCGCCGCGCGAGATGTCGATGTCGTCCTCGAAGCGCAGCGTCACCGACATGGGCGCGAACGCCTCCTCCACCGGCCCGTCGTAGGTGTCGATCGAGGAGATGCGCGTGGTGAGCCCCGAGGGCAGGTGGACGACCTCGTCACCGGGCTTCAGCACGCCGCCCGCCACCTGGCCGGCGTAGCCGCGGTAGTCGTGGAAGGCGTGGTCGGTGGCCCGCTGCGGGCGGATGACGTACTGGACGGGGAAGCGCACGTCGGTCAGGTTGCGGTCGGACGCGATGTGCACGTTCTCCAGGTGGTGCAGCAGCGAGGTGCCGAGGTACCACGGCATGTTCTCGGAGCGCGAGACCACGTTGTCGCCGTTGAGCGCGGAGATCGGGATGAAGGTGAGGTCGCCGACGTTGAGCTTGGAGGCGAACGCCGAGAACTCCTCCCTGATCTCCTCGAAGCGCTCCTCGGAGTAGTCGACGAGGTCCATCTTGTTGACCGCCAGCACCAGGTGGGGCACCCGCAGCAGCGACGTCAGGAACGCGTGCCGGCGCGACTGCTCCAGCACGCCCTTGCGCGCGTCGATGAGGATGATCGCCAGGTCGGCCGTGGAGGCGCCGGTGACCATGTTGCGGGTGTACTGGATGTGCCCGGGCGTGTCGGCGATGATGAACTTCCGCCGCGGCGTCGCGAAGTAGCGGTACGCCACGTCGATCGTGATGCCCTGCTCGCGCTCGGCCCGCAGGCCGTCGGTGAGCAGCGACAGGTCGGTGTATTCGGTGCCGCGGTCGCGCGAGGTGCGCTCGACCGCTTCGAGCTGGTCCTCGAAGATCGCCTTGGAGTCGAAGAGCAACCGTCCGATGAGGGTGGACTTGCCGTCGTCGACGCTTCCCGCGGTGGCAAAGCGAAGAATGTCCATCTTAGAAGTAGCCCTCTCGCTTGCGGTCCTCCATGGCGGCCTCGGACGAGCGGTCGTCGGCCCTGGTGGCCCCGCGCTCGGTGATCCGGGTGGCCGCGATCTCCTCGATGATCTCCTCGACCGTGGCGGCCGTGGACTGCACGGCGCCGGTGCAGGTCATGTCGCCCACGGTGCGGTAGCGGACGACGGCCTCGAACAGCGGCTCGTCGTCGCCGCGCTGCACGACGTCGGCGTCGGGCAGCAGCATGCCGTCGCGTTCGAACACCTTGCGGGTGTGGGCGAAGTAGATGGACGGGATCTCGATGCCCTCGCGCCTGATGTAGTCCCAGACGTCGAGCTCGGTCCAGTTGGACAGCGGGAAGACCCGGATGTGCTCGCCCTTGCGGATGCGGGCGTTGTAGAGGTTCCACAGCTCGGGACGCTGGTTCTTCGGGTCCCACTGGCCGAACTCGTCGCGGAAGGAGAACACCCGCTCCTTGGCCCTGGCCTTCTCCTCGTCGCGCCGGGCGCCGCCGAAGACCGCGTCGAACGCGTGCTCCTCGATCGCGTCGAGCAGCGTGGTGGTCTGCAGCCGGTTGCGCGAGGCGCGCCGGCCGGTCTCCTCCACGACCCTGCCCTGGTCGATGGAGTCCTGCACGCTGGCCACGATCAGCCGCGCGCCGAGCTCGGCGGAGCGGCGGTCACGGAACTCGATGACCTCGTCGAAGTTGTGGCCCGTGTCGACGTGCATGAGCGGGAACGGGATGGGCGCGGGCCAGAACGCCTTCTCCGCGATGCGGAGCATGACGATCGAGTCTTTGCCTCCGGAGAAGAGCAGACATGGGCGCTCGAACTCGGCGGCCACCTCGCGCATGATGTGGATGGCCTCTGCCTCGAGCACGTCGAGCTGCGACGTCGTGTAGTCGCGCTGGAGCATGGGAGCTTCCTCCGGCGGTTCAGCGGTGCAGGTCCCGGATGCCGGCGAGCAGGGATGCCGCCAGCTCCGGTAGGGAAACCAGAATATCGGGTAGTGACGGATCGGCTTGGTTGTACGCCAGCTCCGACCCGTCGATGCGGCTCGCGTGGGCCCCGGCGGCCAGCGCGACGGCGACCGGCGCGGCGGAATCCCACTCGTACTGGCCGCCCGCGTGGACGTACGCCTCGACCTCGCCGGTGAGCACGGCCGAGATCTTCGCCCCGGCGGACCCGATGGGAACGAGGACGGCGCCGGCCTGGGCGGCCAGCTTCTGGACGAACTCCGGCGGCCGGGTGCGGCTCACCGCGATGCGGAAACGGCCGTCGTGGTGGGCCGGCAGCTTGGGCGGGTCGGCGGTCGTCAGCGTGCGGCCCTGGGCGGGCAGCGCCACGGCGCCCGCGGCCAGCCGGCCGCCCTCCCACAGGGCCACGTGGACGGCCCAGTCGGACCTGCCCTCCTCGGAGAACTCACGCGTGCCGTCGAGGGGGTCGACGATCCACACCCGCTCGGCGCGCAGCCGGCGCGGGTCGAGCCGCTCCTCGCGCGTGGCCTCCTCCGACAGCACGCTGTCGCTCGGGCGCAACCGCGCCAGCGCCTCCATGAGATGGACGTGCGACCCGCGGTCGCCCTCGGCCTTCAGCGCCTTGGGATCGGCGAACCCCACGCGCTCGCGAATGCGCAGCAGCAGCTCGCCTGCCTCGGTCGCCAGGTCGGCGGCGAGGGCGTGATCGTCGCGAATCGTCATCAATATGCTCCTTGCCCGCGGGCGACGGCCGACCAAGTCTTCCACAGGATCTGAAGGTCAAGGGTCAGGGACCAATTTTCCACGTAGCGCAGGTCTAGACGTACGGATTCCTCCCACGATAGGTCAGATCTACCACTGACCTGCCACAGCCCGGTCAGCCCGGGGCGTACGAGAAGGCGTCTGCGCACGTCGTCACCGTAGCGTGCCACCTCCTCGGGAAGCGGCGGACGCGGCCCGACGAGCGACATGTGGCCGAGCACGACGTTGAGCAGCTGGGGCAGCTCGTCGAGGGAGTGGCGGCGCATGAACGCGCCGAGCGGCGTGACCCGCGGATCGTTGCGGAGCTTGAACAGCACGCCGTCGCGGTCGCTGACCAGCGTGATCTTCTGCTGCTCGGAGCCCCGCCGCATCGTACGGAACTTCAGGATCGTGAAGAGCCGGCCGTCCTTGCCGACCCGCGTCTGCCGGAAGAGCGCCGGCCCGGGGCTGGTCGTGCGCACGGCCACCGCCAGGCCCGCGAGCAGCGGCGCCAGCAGCACCAGCAGGGCGGCGGCCACCAGGCGGTCGAAGACGTTCTTGACGAGCTGGCGGATGCCGGTCAGCTCGGGATGCTCCACGTGCAGCAGCGGCAGCCCGGCGACCGGTCTGATCATGATGCGCGGGCCGGCGACGTCCATCAGGGCAGGTGCGACCACCAGCTCGGTGTGGGTGCGCTCCAGCCGCCAGGCCAGCCGGCGCAGCGCCTGGCCGTCCATCTCGGGGCAGGCCAGCACGGCCACCGTGTCGGCGCGGTAGTGGTCGACGGCGATCGGCACGTCGCTGAGGTCGCCGGCGACGGGCACCTCGTCGATCCGCTCGCCGGCGCGCCCGCCGGGCAGGCAGGCGGCCACGACCTGCATGCCGTGGTGGCTCTCCTTGCGGAACAGGCCGACGATCTCGGCGATCGAGGCGGCGTGGCCGACCGCGACCACGCGGCGCATGCACGCGCCCGCGGCCCGGCGGCGGTGCAGCGAGCGGCGCAGGGCGTAGCGGAACAGCAGTGAGCAGAGGGTGACGAGGGGCAGCGCCAGCACGACGTAGCCGCGGGCGACGTCGGCCTTGGTGACGTAGGAGCCGATGGCGGTGGCGGCGGTCAGCGCCACGCCCGCCTGCACCACCCGCCGGAACTCCTCGGAGCCGACGCCGAGCATGCGCGCCTCGTAGGCCCGGGCCAGCGCCACCGCGCCGCACCACACGAGCGGCAGCGCCAGGCTGACCAGCAGGTAGGGCAGCACGTAGGGGGTGAGCCCGCCGAACCGCAGCGAGAACGCGGCCGCCGCGGCGATGCCGGCCCCGCACAGGTCGCCGAGCACGGCCCCCAGGCGATAGAGGCGGACCCACGAAGGCGTGCCGGGGACCGTGACAGGGGTGCCCGGCCGCACCACGGTGATGAGTCCTTCATCGCGGGCTCCACCGCGCACACGCGCCTCCAGGTGACCAATCCTGTACGGACAGTCACAGATCGTAGCCGCGTGGGCCGACAAGAACCGGCGAACGGTTCATTGCGGGGATCAGCGTGGAGGGCCGGAAATGTGCAGATCAGCCCGGTGGAAGTCGTTCTGGGTGGCCTCCAGGCCACGGCTCATCAGCGATTCCACCACGTCGGCCGCCCGGTCGACGAGGAAGGGCAGATCCTTGCGCTCCATGGTGGCGAAGTCGCGCAGCACGAAGGAGGCCGGGTCCATGCGGCCGGGCGGGCGCCCGATGCCGAAGCGGACGCGCAGGTAGTCGCGGGTGCCGAGCACCTTGGTGATCGACTTCAGGCCGTTGTGGCCGTTGTCGCCGCCGCCCAGCTTGGCGCGCAGCGCGCCGTAGGGCACGTCGAGCTCGTCGTGGACGACGATCAGCCGCTCGGGCCCGATCTTGTAGAAGTCGCAGAGCGCCTTGACGGGCCCTCCGGACAGGTTCATGTACGTCAGGGGCTTGGCCAGCACGGCAGGGCTCGTCTCGCACACCTCGGCCCGGCTCTTGTGGGCCTTGAACCGCCCGCCGGCCCTGGCCGCCAGCTCGTCGAGGACCATGAAGCCCGCATTGTGGCGGTTGCCCGCGTATTCGGGCCCCGGATTGCCCAGCCCGGCGATCAGCCAGCGGTCCATGTGCTCCCCTTGGGACGGCGGAACGGGACGGCCGTCGCAGGGCCGCCCCGTTCGCGGGAAAACGTGTTACTCGGCAGGGGCCTCGGCGGTCTCGCCCTCGGCGGCGGGAGCCTCGGCGGCCTCGCCCTCCTCGGCCTCCTCCGTGACCTCGACCGGCTTGTTGATGACCTGCAGGACGACGGTCTCGGGGTCGGCGGACAGCGTGGTGCCCTGCGGCAGCGGCAGCTGGCCGGCGGTGATCGCGGTGCCGACCTCCAGGCCCTCGACGTCGACCTCGATGCCGGTCGGGATGTGGGTGGCCTCGGCCTCGACGGCGATCTGGACGAGCTGCTGGTCGAGCAGGCCGTCGGGGTGGACGTCGCCGGCCGTGGTGACCGGGATCTCGACCGTGACCTTCTCGCCGCGCTTGACCAGCAGCAGGTCGACGTGCTCGACGAAGCCCTTGATCGGGTCGCGCTGGACGCCCTTGGGCAGGGCCAGCTCGTCGACGCCGTCGCCCTGGAGGCGGATCAGCACGTTGGGCGTGCGCAGCGCGAGGAGGACCTCGTGACCGGGCAGGGTGAGGTGCTTGGGGTCGATGCCGTGCCCGTAGAGAACGGCGGGCACCTTGTCGGCGCGGCGGATCTTGCGAGCGGCGCCCTTGCCGAACACGGTGCGCGGTTCGGCGGCGATACGTACTTCAGACACGACATCTCCTAGGGATGCATCGGCGGATTGTTGAGCGCTCCCCCTCACCCGCCCTAGCGGAAGGCGTTACGAGCGCAACCCATGAAGTCTATAGGCTCAGGTGTCTCCCTCGAACAAGCTCGTGACGGAGCCGTCCTGGAAGACCTCGGTGATGGCGCGGGCGATGAGCGGCGCGATCGACAGCACGGTGAGCTTGTCGAAGCGGCCCTCCTGCGACAGCGGCAGCGTGTTGGTGACGACCACCTCGGAGATCCGGGAGTTCTTCAGCCGGTCGACCGCGGGGTCGGAGAAGACCGCGTGGGTGGCGGCGACGATGACGTTGGTGGCGCCCTGCTCGTAGAGGGCGTCGGCCGCCTTGCAGATGGTGCCGGCGGTGTCGATCATGTCGTCGATCAGCACGCACGTGCGGCCGCGGACCGTGCCGACGACCTCGTTGACCTTGACGGAGTTGGCCACGTCGAGGTCGCGCCGCTTGTGGATGAACGCCAGCGGCGTGCCGAGTGTGTCGGCCCAGCGCTCCGACAGGCGCACGCGGCCGGTGTCGGGCGAGACGACCGTGGTGTTGGCGATGTCGAGCCTGCCCTTGAGGTAGCTCTCCAGGACCGGCATGGCGAACAGGTGGTCGACAGGGCCGTCGAAGAAGCCCTGGATCTGCGAGGTGTGCAGGTCGATCGACATGAGCCGGTCGGCGCCCGCGGTCTTGAACATGTCGGCCATCAGGCGCGCGGTGATGGGCTCGCGGCCGCGGCCCTTCTTGTCCTGGCGCGCGTAGCCGAAGAACGGCATCACCGCGGTGATGCGCTTGGCGGAGGCCCGCTTCAGCGCGTCGACCATGATGAGCTGTTCCATGATCCACTTGTTGATGGGCCCGGTGTGGCTCTGGATGACGAAGGCGTCACAACCGCGCACGGACTCGAGGTAGCGGGCGTAGATCTCGCCGTTGGCGAAGTCGATGAGCTTGGTGGGGGTGAGGGAGACGCCGACGTGCTCGGCAACCTCCTCGGCCAGCTCCGGATGGGCACGGCCGGAGAAGAGCATGAGGTTCTTCTCGCCCGGCTGCTTGATGCTGGTCACTGGTTCTTCTCCTGCTGCTCTTGCTCGGCCAGCGCCCGCTGGGCGGCCGCGGCCGATTTCGTGCCCGCGCGCCTGCGCAAGACCCATTTCTCGATGTTGCGCTGCCGCGCCCGCGCCACCCCGATCGCGCCCGGGGGCACCTGATCCGTGATCACGGAGCCGGCCGCCGTGTAGGCGCCCGGGTTGACGGTCACGGGGGCGACGAGCATGGTGTCGCAGCCGACGAACGCGCCGTCGCCCACGGTCGTGTGGTTCTTCTCCACTCCGTCGTAGTTGACGAAGACGGTGGAGGCGCCGATGTTGACGTCGGCGCCGAGGGTGGCGTCGCCGACGTAGGACAGGTGGGGCACCTTGGACCGCTCACCCACCTTGGCGTTCTTCATCTCGACGAAGGTGCCGGCCTTGGCCCCCTGGCCGAGCACGGTGCCGGGACGCAGGTAGGCGTACGGGCCGACGCTGACCTGCGGGCCGATCCGGGCGCCGTCGCAGACGGCGTTGCGCACGACCGCGCCCTCGCCCACGAAGGTGTCGGTGAGGGTGGTGGCGGGGCCGACCTCGGCTCCGGTCTCGATCACGGTGTCGCCGTGGAGCTGGGTGCCGGGGTGGACGATCGCGTCGGGCTCGATGCGCACCCCGACGTCGATCCACGTGCTGTCGGGGTCGACGACGGTGACGCCGGCGCGCATGTGGCGCTCCAGCAGGCGGCGGTTGAGCAGCTTGCGTACGGCGGCCAGCTGGACCCGGTCGTTGACGCCCTCGACCTCGACGAAGTCGGCGGCCACGCAGGCGCCGACGCGGTGGCCGTCGCCGCGCAGGATGCCGAGGACGTCGGTGAGGTACTCCTCGCCCTGGGCGTTGTCGGTGGAGACGCGCTTGACGGCGTCGGCGAGCAGGTCACCGTCGAAGGCGTAGATGCCGGAGTTCATCTCCTTGATCGCGCGCTGCTCGGGGCTCGCGTCCTTCTCCTCGACGATGGCGAGCACGGCGCCGCTCTCGTCGCGGATGATGCGGCCGTAGCCCGTCGGGTCGGGCACCTCGGCGGTCAGCACGGTGACCGCGTTGCCCTCGAGGGCGTGGCGCTCGAGCAGCTCGGCCATGGTCTCGGTGCGCAGCAGGGGCACGTCGCCGTAGGTCACCAGGACGGTGCCGGAGATCGTGCCGACCTCTTCGAGCACGGTGCGGACGGCGTGGCCGGTGCCGCGCTGCTCGCGCTGGACGACGGCGCGCGCGTCGGGACTGGTGGCGGCCAGGTGGCCGGAGACCCGCTCCAGGGCGTGGCCGACGACGACGATCAGCTGCTCGGGGCCCAGGTCGCGGGCCGAGGCGAGCATGTGGTCGACGAGCGCACGGCCGCACAGCTCGTGCAGGACTTTCGGGGTCTGGCTCTTCATACGGGTGCCCTCGCCGGCGGCGAGGACGATCACGGCTGCCGGGCGCGGCACACTCACGGACTGAGGCTCCCTGTGATGGAACGGATCAGGATGATCGGCAACTGCACGGTCATCCCCCCGACACCGTGAGGATACCTGTCCTCCCCTCGCGCGTTGGCGCTGGGGAGCACCTCAGAGCTCCCGGAAGAGGACTCGAACCCCTACAAAGTGGACCAAAACCACTTGTCCTGCCGATTAGACGATCCGGGACAGATCGGACAGGCGACGTCCGACAGTCCCTACGATACCGACCCCGCGCCCGGCCGCGTGCCGGTAATTGCGCCTAACCCCGGTCTCACGGGGAACGGGGCTCCTGAGCCTGGTCGCTCGCACAACCGAAGAGCAGCCGTTCCATAACAGAGCCGGCGAAGTGGCGCAAGACACGAAACCCACGCAACCGCGGGCGGCACGCCGTCACGTTCCCCCCATTCACGGCTTAGGTCTTCCTTACTTACGCTGGCGTAGGTTACGGTTGCGTAGACAGGACATTCGTCCCCATACATGTCGTTGGAGGTCGCCCATGACCGTTCTCACCGAGCGTTCCGCACCCACACCGAAGCCCGAATTCGAGCCCGAGCCCAAGTCCAAGGCGGAGCTGGTCACCTTCAGCCTGGTCGTCGGTCTGCCCCTGGTCGCGATCGCGGCCGCGGTGCCGCTCGCGTGGGGATGGGGCCTCGGCTGGACGGACATCGCGATCGCGTTCGTCTTCTACGTCGTCTCCGGCCTGGGCGTCACGGTGGGCCTGCACCGCTACTTCACGCACCACTCGTTCAAGGCCAAGCGTCCGCTCAAGATCGCCCTCGGCATCGCCGGCAGCCTGTCGCTGGAGATGTCCGTGCTCGACTGGGTCGCCACCCACCGCAAGCACCACAAGTTCTCCGACAAGGAGGGCGACCCGCACTCGCCGTGGCGCTTCGGCCCCGGCTTCAAGAACATGGCCAAGGGCCTGCTCTACGCCCACATGGGCTGGCTGTTCGAGAGCGAGCGCACCAACCGCGAGAAGTACGCCCCCGACCTGTGCAAGGACGAGGACGTCCTGAAGATGCACAAGTGGTTCGGCGCCATGGCGCTCACCTCGATCCTGCTGCCGGGCGTGCTCGGCTTCCTGTTCACCTGGTCCTGGCAGGGCGCTCTGACCGCCCTCTTCTGGGGCTCGCTCGTCCGCATCGGACTGCTGCACCACGTGACCTGGTCGATCAACTCGATCTGCCACGTCTTCGGCGAGGAGTCCTTCCAGGTCCGCGACAAGTCGCGCAACGTGTGGTGGCTGGCCATCCCGTCCTTCGGCGAGTCCTGGCACAACCTGCACCACTCCGACCCGACCTGCGCCCGCCACGGCGCGCTTAAAGGCCAGATCGACCTGAGCGCCGGACTCATCCGCATCTTCGAGAAGCTGGGCTGGGCGTACGACGTCCGCTGGCCGACGCCGGAGCGGCTGGCGGCGAAGCGCGTTGCCTGACCTCGCCGAGGATCATCCGGTGAACGGTCATGGAGGCGTGGCCGTCATTATGGGAACCGTGACCGAACCCCGATCTCGCAGGCGCATGTCCGGTAGCGAGCGACGCGAGCAGCTGATCCGCATCAGCCGCACGCTCTTCGCGGAAAAGGGGTTCGACGGGACCTCTATCGAGGAGATCGCCGCCACCGCACAGGTGTCGAAACCCGTGGTGTACGAGCATTTCGGCGGCAAGGAAGGCGTCTACGCGGTCGTCGTGGACCGCGAGATGCAAAAACTCCTCGGCATGATCACCGAGGCCCTCGCCGCCACCCATTCCCTGATCAAGCTGGAGCGGGCCGCCCTGGCCCTGCTCCAGTACATCGAGGAGAGCAGCGAGGGCTTTCGCATCCTGGTCCGCGACTCGCACGCCGCCTCGGGCACCGGCACGTTCGCGAGCCTGATCAGCGAGATCGCCAGTCAGGTCGAGGACGTGCTGGCCGACGAGTTCGCCTCGCGCGGCTACGACCCCAAGCTGGCGCCGATGTACGCCCAGATGCTCGTCGGCATGGTCGCGCTGACCGGGCAGTGGTGGCTCGACGTGCGCAAGCCGGGCCGCGAGGAGGTCGCGGCCCACCTGGTCAACCTGGCCTGGAACGGCCTGACCGGGCTCAACCCCAACCCGTCGATCACCGCCGCCACCCGTGACCTCCCGGCCAGGCCGCGCGCGACCGCCGCCGACAAGGCCGCCGCCGACAAACTGCGCGAGTTCGAGAAGGCCAAGGAGAAAGAGCTCAGAGAGGCCGAGAAACTCCGCCAGCGCGAGCTGAAGGAGGCCGAGAAGGCGCGCGTACGCGAGCTGAAAGAGCGGGAGCGCCTGCTGAAAGAGGCGGAGAAGGAGCGCGAGCGGCTGCTCAAGGAGGCCGAAAAGGCACGCGAGCGCGAGGAGAAGATCCGCCAGCGGGAGGCCAGGCTGGCCGAGCGCGCGGCCCGCCTGGAACAGGTAGATCATCCTGAGTGAGTCTTGTACGCGTGACTCCCGCGGGGTGACCATGGGGGTGAGCAGGGCTGACCCCTGAGGGTGAGCCGTTGCGGTGTCGTTAACGTGCTGTTCAACCAAACGGGGCAATATACGCCATATGTCCGCAGAACCGTTCCAGCCTCCCGGCGACCTCCCACTTCCGCAGGAGCGGTTCCTCAACCGCGAGGAAAGCTGGCTCCAGTTCAACCAGCGGGTGCTCGAACTGGCCGAGGACGCGTCGGTGCCGCTGCTGGAACGCGTTCGGTTCCTGGCCATCTTCGCCAGCAACCTCGACGAGTTCTTCCGGGTCCGGGTGGCCGGGCTCAAGCGGCGCATGGCGACCGGCCTGCTGCTGCGCACCAAGAGCGGGCTCAAGCCGAGCGAAGAGCTGGTCAGGATCGCGACCATCGCCGACGAGCTGGCCCGCAGGCACGCCGCCGTCTTCCACGACAAGATCTGCCCGCAGCTCGCCTCCGAGGGCATCGAGATCGTCCGGTGGGACGACCTCGGCCGTGAGGAGCGCACGGAGCTGCGCAAGTTGTTCAGGGAGCGGATCAGGCCGGTGCTCACGCCGCTGGCCGTCGACCCCGCCCACCCCTTCCCCTACATCTCCGGGCTCAGCCTGAACCTGGCGGTGCTCGTCCGCAATCCGGCGACCGACCACACGGTGTTCGCCCGGGTCAAGGTGCCCTCGCAGCTGCCCAGGTTCGTGGCGGCGTCGAAGAACCGGTTCGTCCCGATGGAGGACGTCATCGCGGCGCATCTCGGCCAGCTGTTCAAGGGCATGGAGATCGTCCAGCACCACGTCTTCCGCGTCACCAGGAACGAGGACCTCGACGTCGACGAGGACGTCACCGAGAACCTCATGCAGGCCCTGGAGAAGGAGCTGCTCAAGCGGCGCTTCGGCCCGCCCGTGCGGCTGGAGGTCGAGGAGACCATCACGCCGGAGGTGCTCGCGCCGCTGGTCGAGGAGCTGGAGCTGGCGCCGCACGAGATCTACCGGCTGCCCGGGCCGCTCGACCTGACGGGCCTGCACGCCATCGCCGACCTCGACCGGGGCGAGCTGAGCTACCGGCCGTTCGTGCCCGCCGAGGTGATCAACGCCGAGGACGACATCTTCACGGTGCTGCGCGAGCGAGACGTGCTGCTGCACCACCCGTACGACTCCTTCAGCACCAGCGTGCAGCGCTTCATCGAGGACGCCGCGAACGACCCCAGGGTACTGGCGATCAAGCAGACCCTCTACCGCACCAGCGGCGACTCCCCGATCGTCAACGCGCTGATCGACGCGGCCGAGGCGGGCAAGCAGGTCGTGGTGGTCGTGGAGATCAAGGCCCGCTTCGACGAGCACGCCAACATCTCCTGGGCCCGCAAGCTGGAGCGGGCCGGCTGCCACGTCGTCTACGGCGTGGTCGGGCTGAAGACCCACTGCAAGCTCGCCCTCGTCGTCCGCCAGGAGCCCTCCGGCGAGCTGCGCCGCTACTGCCACATCGGCACCGGCAACTACAACCCCAAGACCGCCCGTCAGTACGAGGACTTCGGCCTGCTCACCGCCGATCCGCTGGTCGGCGAGGACGTGACCGACCTGTTCATCCACCTGACCGGCTACTCCCACCACTCCGCCTACCGGCGGCTGCTGGTCGCGCCCCACTCGATGCGCAGCGGCCTGCTGGCCAGGATCGAACGCGAGATCGCCCACCAGGAGGCCGGCCGCCCGGCCCGGATCAGGATCAAGACCAACTCGCTGGTGGACGAGCCGATCATCGACGCCCTCTACCGCGCCTCGCGGGCCGGCGTCCCGGTGGACCTGTGGGTGCGCGGGGTCTGCATCCTGCGTCCCGGCATCCCGGACTTGTCCGAAAATATCCGCGTACGTTCGGTCCTGGGGCGTTTTCTGGAGCACTCCCGGGTGTACGAGTTCGGCCTCGGACGGCGGCCCGAGATCTGGATCGGCAGCGCCGACCTGATGCGCCGCAACCTGGACCGCCGCGTCGAGGCCCTGGTCAAGGTGACCGCGCAGCAGCACAAGGCGTACCTCATCGAGCTGATGGACCAGGTCATGGCCGACTCCACGAACACCTGGTGGCTCAACCCCGACGGCACCTGGACCCACCATCCCGGCGAGGACCTGCAGAGCCGTCTCATCAGCGCCCGCCGCTGGAGAACCGTTGATGACTGACCCGCTCCGCGCCGCCGGAGCCGTGGTCTGGCGCGGCGCAGAGAGCGACCCCGAGGTGGCGGTCATCCACCGCCCCCGCTACGACGACTGGACGTTCCCCAAGGGCAAGCTCAAGTCCGGCGAGCACGTCATCGCCGCCGCCCTGCGCGAGGTGCGCGAGGAGACCGGCATGACGGTGGCGCTCGGCCGCGCGCTGCCGCCCGTCCACTACCTGAGCGATCGCCGGCTCAAGCGGGTCGACTACTGGACGGCGCGGGCGGTCGCCGACGACGGGTTCGAGCCCGGCGAGGAGGTGGACGAGTTGCGCTGGCTGCCGCCGCGCGAGGCCAGGCTGCTGCTGACGTACGAGTGGGACGTGGGGCTGTTGCGCGCGCTGCGGGCCGCGGCGCTCGAGACCGTGCCGCTCGTGCTCGTCCGGCACGCCTCGGCCGGGTCGCGCGCCGAGTGGACGGGCGACGACGCGCTGCGGCCGCTCGACGCCGACGGCCTCTCCCAGGCGGCCGTCGTGGCCACGGCGCTGCCCGCGTACCGGCCCGAGCTGCTGATGAGCTCGCCGAGCAGGCGGTGCGTGCAGACGCTGGAGCCGTACGCCGTGCGGGCCGGGGCCGAGATCAGGACCGAGCCGCTGCTCAGCGAGGAGAGCCAGGACCCGCAGAAGACGCCCGTCCTTGTCGGCGACATCACGGTGCCGGCGGCCGTGAGCAGCCACGGCAAGGTGCTGCCCGCGCTGATCGAGTCGCTGAGCGGCACGCGGGTGCACCTGCGCAAGGGCGCCTTCGCCGTCCTGCACCGCAGAGGGCGCTACGTGGTCAGCGTCGAGCGCTACACCTCCTGAAGGACTTTCCGCACCGCCTCGACCGTCTCCTGCCACACGCGGGGGAACGCGGCCTGGGCGCGCTCGCCCCTGGCGCGCTCGATGCCGACGAGCAGGCCGTAGGTGAAGGTGTCCTCGCCGGCCCGGCGGGCGCTGCCGGCCTCCTTGACCAGCGTCTCCTGCGCGATCACGCCGTCCTGGTACGTCCCCAGCACCTCCTGGATGCCGGCGGCCAGCTTGGCCAGGGCGGACATGTCCGCGCCGAGCGTGGGCCGCAGCGCCTCCGCGGTGTAACGGGCGCGCTTGGCCGACTTGCGCACGTCGTGCAGGGCGATCTCCCGACGCTCGAGGTCGTCGATGGCCATGGCCAGGTCGTACGCCTTCGTCACCCGGCCCCAGTTGGCGGCGGCGACGTCGCGCAGCTTCTCCTGCGCCGGCCTCTCCGCGGACTTGCCCAGGGTGGGGGCGGCCACCAGCTCGTCCAGCGCGTCGAGGAGGCGGTAGTAGCGCTCGCCGCTCAACGTCTCCTTGATCCGCACGTACGCCTGCCGCTCGCGTTCGTGCAGGTCGGAGCCGAGCCGGGCCTGGATGGGGCCGACGACCAGCTCAGGGGCGAGAGCGCGCAGCTCCCCGGCGAACCTCTCCCTGATCACCTCCAGGTCACGGGCCTCGCCGAGCACCGCGGCGAGCCAGCGCAGCTCGTCCTGCACGTGTCCGGTGTCCATCACCACGCTCTTGAACGCCTTGAGCGCGCTGCGCAGCCGCCGCGAGGCGACCCGCATCTGGTGCACCGCGTCCTCCTCGGCCCTGCGGACCCGGGGATCCTGCGCGAGCAGCGCGGTCACCTGACCGGCCAGGTAGGCGACGACCGCCTCGCCGGCCGATCCCGGCTTGGTGGCGGCCACCACGGGCGGGGCGGGTTCGAGCAGTTTGGCGAGCTTGCTGGCGGCGCCGGATGGCGTGGCGCCCGCCTTCTTGAGCCGTTTGCCGACCTTGGCCAGCATCGCGCGGGTGCCGCCGTCGAGCAGCTCGGCCTCGACCTCGCGCCACCGCACCACCTTGCGCTCCTCGCCGTACACCGTGCCCTTGACGCGGTCATCGGCGATCTCCACCAGCCGGGCCTCGCCGTCGAGCAGGACGGTGACGTTCCTGCGGGTGTCGAGCTCGGCGACCACGCCCAGCTCGGCGCCGCGGGTGTAGGCGCGGACGAGTTCGGCGAGCTCCGCGGGCACCACCTTGGTGCTGCGGGTGAGCGGATGGGTGATCTCCTGGCGGACGCCCTTGGCCTTGGGCAGCTTCAGGTGCCAGCCGGGATCGGCGCCTCCCCGCCGCCGTCTGAGCGTGACGCCGCGGGCGGCCAGCCGCAGGTCGGGGGTGTCGTAGTACAGCGCCACGAGCTGGTGGCTCTTCGGGCCCTCCACGGTGGCCAGGCCGGTCAGATCCGGGATCGCGTAGTCGGGAGGAACGTCGAATTTGTCCTCGATCTCGATGCCCACTACACCTCGCAATTGTCCGGTTTGTGACCATGATGCCATCGCGAGGTGAACATCACACGGCCTGCAGCAGCTCGATCCTGTTGCCCACCGGGTCGGAGACGTAGACGCGCCGGTAGCCGGGGAAGAGGTCGTCGGGCACGGCGTCGGGCAGCCGGGCGGCGTACGCGTCGAGGTCGTCCACCAGTAAGGCGGGATGGGCCTTGCGGGCGGGCCGGAAGTCCTCCTCGATGCCGAGGTGCAGCTCCACGCCGTCGCCCCGGAACCAGGCGCCCCCGCGCGCGGCCAGCTCGGGCGGCTTGGGCACCTCGCGCAGCCCGAGCACACCCGTGTAGAAAGCGCGCAGCAGCGGCTCGCTGCCCGGCGGCGCGGCGAGCTGGACGTGGTGCAGCGCCTTGACCGTCATTTCTGCGCCACCACGAAGATCCGCCGGAAGGGGAAGGGCGTCCCGTAGCTCTTGGCCGGGTACGCCTCGGCGAGCAGCCGGCCCAGGTCCTGCTTGAAACGCCGCTGCTCCTCCGGGCCGAGCCGGTCGAGGATCGGGCGCAGCGCGGTGCCGGAGACCCACTTGAGCACGGGGTCCTCGCCCTGCAGGACGTGCACGTACGTGGTCTCCCAGGCGTCCACCTGGGAGCCGCCCTGGTTGAGCAGGTCGACGTACTCGAGGGTGTCGGCCACCGGGTGGATGCGGACGACGTCGCTCAGCTTGTCGGACCACGCGCGCGACGCGCACAGCTCGCGGATGGCCACGTGGCTGGGCGCCTCGAAGTTGCCCGGCACCTGGAAGGCCAGCCAGCCGCCCGGGGCCAGCTCCTCCATCCAGTGCTCCAGCACGGCGCGGTTCTCGGGCACCCACTGCAGGACGGCGTTGGAGACGATGACGTCCACGGGCCGGTCGGGCCGCCAAGTGGTCACGTCGGCGACCGCGAACCTCACCTTCGACCCCAGCGCGCGGGCCTTGGTGATCATCGCGGGCGAGGCGTCGAAGCCCTCGATGGTGGCGTTCGGCCAGCGATGGGCCAGCTCGACGGTGAGATCGCCGCTGCCGCAGCCGGCGTCGACGACGTAGTCGGGATCGACCGCCCCCACCCTGGAGACCAGCTCGACGAAAGGACGGGAACGCTCGTCGGCGAAGACCGCGTAGGTCACCGGGTCCCAGATATCTCTTGACATGAAGATAATTGATATCGAGAGGTATATCTCGATGTCAAGACAGTACACTCTTGTGTCATGACGGAGGACGCTAGAGACGAGGTCGATCGCCTCGTCGCAGCCTGGCGGGCGGAGCGCCCCGACCTCGACGTCGAGCCGCTCCAAGTGCTCTCCAGGGTGTCACGGCTGGCCAAGCATCTCGACAGGGCGCGACGGGCGTCGTTCGCCGAGCACGATCTGGAGCCGTGGGAGTTCGACGTCCTCACGGCCCTGCGGCGGGCCGGCCGGCCGTACGAGCTGAGCCCGGGGGCGCTGCTGCGCGCCACCCTGGTGACCTCCGGCACGATGACCAACCGCATCGACCGGCTGGCTCAGGCCGGCCTCGTGCGCCGGCGCCCCGACCCGGAGGACCGGCGGGGCGTGCTGGTGTCGCTCACGGAGACGGGGCTGGAGCGGGTGGACGCGGCGTTCGAGGGGCTGCTGCGGCGGGAGCAGGAGCTGCTGTCGAGCCTCAGCGCCGAGGACCAGCGCACGCTGGCCACCCTGCTGCGCGCCCTGCTCACCCCCTTCGACTCCCCCTCCTGAGCGTCCAGGCGTCACGCGCTCAGTTGGTCACTCGCCGAGGCGGTCGGCCACGTCCAGCCACTCGGCCTCGATCGTCTCCTTCTGGGCCAGGATGTCGCGGAGCTGGGCGTCGAGCGTGCCGAGCTTGGCGTAGTCGCTGGCGGCCTCCGCCATGGCGGCATGGAGCCGGGCCTCCTGGTCGCTCAGCTTGTCGAGCTGGCGTTCGAGGCGGTTGAGCTCCTTGCGCAGCTCGCGTTCCTCCTTGGCCGACAGCCCGCCCTTCGTCTCGCCGGTGGCCTCACCCGGGGCGGCCTCGACCTGGCTGGAGACGGTCTCGCCGGAGCCGAGGCGGGCGGTGACCGCCGTGCCCGCCGCGCGGCGTTCGAGGTATTCGTCCACCCCGCCGGGCAGCAGCGACAGCCTGCCGTCACCGAGCAGCGCGACGCACCGGTCGGTCACCCGCTCCAGGAAGTAGCGGTCGTGGCTGACCAGGATCAGCGTGCCGGGCCAGCCGTCGAGCAG
Source organism: Nonomuraea aridisoli (assembly GCF_003236395.1). Classification (GTDB taxonomy): domain Bacteria; phylum Actinomycetota; class Actinomycetes; order Streptosporangiales; family Streptosporangiaceae; genus Nonomuraea; species Nonomuraea aridisoli. The sequence continues at coordinate 19,439 of NZ_POUD01000122.1, forward strand.
GTCCTCGAGCTCGTTGAGCGTCTCGATGTCGAGGTCGTTGGTGGGCTCGTCGAGGAGCAGGACGTTGGGGTCGTCCATCAGCAGACGCAGCAGCTGCAGCCGCCGCCGCTCGCCACCCGACAGGTCACCGATCACCTTCCACTGCGCGTCACCCCGGAAGCCGAGGCGTTCGAGCAGCTGGGACGCCGTCCACTCCCTCTTGCCGAGCTGCAGGTACTTGCGCACCTCCTCGACCGACTCCAGCACCCGCCGGGTCGGGTCGAGCTCGGCCAGCTCCTGGGACAGGTGGGCCAGGCGCACGGTCTTGCCCCTGACCACGCGCCCCGAGTCGGGCTGGACCGTGCCCGCGAGCAGCCGCAGCACCGACGACTTGCCGGACCCGTTGACGCCGATCAGCCCGATCCGGTCGCCCGGGCCGAACTGCCACGTGAGGTGGTCGAGCACCAGCGGCCCCGCGCCGGGACCGCCCGCGTGCAGGGTGACGTCGTCGAGGTCGTAGACGGTCTTGCCGAGCCGGGCGGCGGCGAAGCGCATCAGCTCGACGGTCTCACGGGGCGGAGGCTCGTTCGCGATCAGGGCCTGCGCGGCCTCGATGCGGAACTTCGGCTTGGACGTACGGGCGGGCGGGCCGCGCCGCAGCCAGGCGATCTCCTTGCGCATGAGATTCTGGCGACGCTCTTCGGCGGCCTGGGCGATCCGCGCGCGCTCGGCCTTGGCCAGCACATATGCGGCATATCCGCCTTCGTACCGCTCGACGCGGCCGTCCACGACCTCCCACGTACGGGTGGACACGGCGTCGAGGAACCACCGGTCGTGCGTCACGACGACCAGCGCGCTCTTGCGCCCGGCCAGATGGGCGGCGAGCCACGCGATGGCCTCGATGTCGAGGTGGTTGGTGGGCTCGTCGAGCATGATCAGGTCGTGGTCGTCGATGAGCAGCCGGGCCAGCGCCGTGCGCCTGCGCTCGCCGCCGGACAGGTCGCCGGCCTTGGAGTCGAGGTCGAGGTCGCCGATCAGGTTTTCCAGGATCTCGCGAACCCGCTGGTCACCGGCCCACTCGTGCTCCGCCCTGGCGCCGAGGACGATCTCGCGCACGCTGGCGCCGGGATCGAGGGTGTCCTGCTGCGACAGGAAGCCGACGCGCAGGCCACGGGTGTGGGTGACGCGCCCGCTGTCAGGGCGCACGGCTCCGGCGAGGACGGACAGCAGGGTCGTCTTGCCCCCGCCGTTGCGCCCGACGACGCCGATGCGCTCGCCCTCCTCCACCCCGAGGGAGACGTCGCTGAGGAGCGGCTTGGGCCCGTAGGCGTGGGAGACCGACTCAAGATTGACCAGATTCATCGCCATCCCAGGGTATCGGCTCCCCACCCACCCCCCGCCCGCCCGCGGTGGCGGCGATCAGACCAGGGTGGCGCCCTGGACGGGGCCGTGGGCGGCCACCGCCGTGTGGGCCGCTCCTGTCGTGGTCAGGCTGAGCGCCAGGTCGCGGGCGTGAGTGGCGTCGATCGCGAGGAACGCGCAGGTCGGGCCCGAGCCGGACACGATCGCGCCCAGGGCGCCGTGCTGGCGGCCCGAGTCGAGGGTCGGGGCGAGTTCGGGGCGGAGATTGAGGGCGGCGGCCTGGAGGTCGTTGCTCAGATGGGCGCCGAGCGCGTACGCGTCGCCGGTGCCGAGGGCCTCCATCAGCGAGTCGTTCAGCTGCGGCCAGGGCACCTCGGCTCCGGAGGCGGCCCTGAGCCGGTCGCACTCGGCGTACACGCTGGCCGTGGAGAGCCCGCCGTCAGCCAGCGCGAACACCCAGTGGAACGTGCCGCCCGTGGGCAGCTCGCACAACTGCTCACCCCGCCCGGTGCCGACCGCCGTGCCGCCGAGCAACGAGAACGGGACGTCGCTGCCGAGGTCGCCGGCGATCTCCATGAGGTCCTCGAACGGCAGCCCCAGCCCCCACAGCTCGTTGCACGCCACGAGGGCGCCGGCGGCGTCGGCGCTGCCACCCGCCATCCCGCCCGCGACGGGGATCTCCTTCTGGATGACCAGGTCGGCGCCGTAGGTGCGGCCGGCGTGCTTGGCGAGGGCGCGAGCGGCCCTGATCGCCAGGTTGCCGTCGTCGGTCGGCACCTGGTCGGACCACTTGCCGTTCACCTGAACGGTGATCGACTCGGACTCCTTCGCCACCACCTCATCGAAGATCGACACGGCGTGGAAGACGTTGACCAGGTCGTGGTAGCCGTCTTCCCGGAGCGGGCCGACAGAAAGCTGCACGTTGACCTTCGCGGGCACACGTACGGTCACCGAACTCATCGATCTTCTGCCACTCTCATCACTTGCCGGGGCCGAGGACACTCGATGTTATCCGGGCACGCCGCCCTGACATGCGGTTCTCGAAAGATGACCCGGATGACGGCGGGAGCCGCACCACGGAGCGTCAAGTTGGCGACCATTTGTCCCCATCCTGTTCGGTAACGAACAGTGAACCGGCGATTCATTCGTGGCCGTGCGTCCCCTATGGGCCTGTCGCCACCGGACGTCCGGCGGGCTCGCGTGACCGAGGAGGGTGGACACGGGAGGGGCCCGTTGCCACGCTGGCGGGGGACGTATCGAGGAGGAGTGCGTTGACCGAGGTGACGGTGGTGGAGGTGCCCCAGTGGCGGGGCTCCGCGGCTCCCACGTCGGAGCGGCTGCGCGAAGGCGCGCGGTTGCTCGCCGGCATGGTGGGTGCCGATCGGCGGGTGCGGGTCGAGGTCGACGACGATCTCGTGAGCACGTCGGCCAAGGTCCGCGCTGCGCTCGCGGACCTCGGCGGGCCGCCGTTCGAAGGGCTCGTCGTGACCGCGGGTGGGGACTGCGGTGTCGAGTTGCAGCCGGTGGCGGCGGCTCGCGAGCGGTACGGGGATCGGCTGGTGGTCGTCTGGTTCGACGCTCACGCGGACATGAACAGCCCGGCCTCGTCTCCGTCCGGCGCGTATCACGGGATGGTCCTGCGGGCGCTGACCGGCGAGGGTCCCGAGCGACTGGTACCCGAGGAGGCCTTGCCACCCCGGCAGATCGTGCTGGCCGGGGTGCGTGAGCTCGATCCCGGTGAGCTGGCGTTCGTCCGGGACCAGAGGATTCGGCACCTTCCTCCTGTCGTGGACGCTGCGGCGTTGGTGCAGGCGATCGAGGCGGCCGGTGACGCCCCGGCTCCTGTGGTGTACGTGCACATCGACTTCGACGTGCTGGATCCGCAGGAGTTCGCCGGCGTCGGTTCGCCCGCGCCCGGCGGGTTGCGGCCCGGCGAACTCCTCGCCCTGGTCACCGCCGTGGCCGAACGATTCAGGGTGGTCGGGCTCGGGCTCATGGAGTACGAGCCGTCGCGGAAGGAAGACCAGGAGTTGTTGTCGGAGCTGGTGCCGCAGCTGGTGAGGGCCTGCGCCCGAAGCTGAGCGGACAGTCCGTCGCCACCGGCCGGTCGGCGCCGTGGCGCCGTGCCGGCCGTGTCCGGGCTGTTCGTACGACGTCCTCCCCCGCGTCAGCGGAAGAAGGCGCGCAGGTCGTCGATCAGGAGGTCGGGGGCGTCGTGGCTGGCCCAGTGGCTGCCGCGGTCGTACTCGTTCCAGGAGACGATGTTCTTGTGGTCGCGCTCGGCGAAGCGCCGCAGCGGGCGGAAGTCGTAGGCGAACGAGGCCAGCCCCAGGGGGAAGGTGGTCGGTTCGGTCGGCGACGGCATGCGGTGGTTCTCGTAGTAGAAGCGGGCCGAGGACGCCGCGGTGTTGGTGAGCCAGTAGATCGTGGCGTTGGTGAGGATCACGTCGGGGTCGGGGACGCCCGCGAGCAGCTGGCCTATCCAGGCGATCTGGCCGGCCGGTGAGTCGGCGAGGGCGTGCGCGAGGGTCTGGGGCTGCGCCTGCTGGAGGCGGTCGTGGACGGCGTGCTCGACGAAACTGCCGAGGAAGCCCAGGTACTGCTGCTCCTCGGGGGTGAGCCCGGCGAGCTCGGCGGGGTCGCCGGACGGGAAGGAGAAGATCTGGTTGACGTGCACGCCGATGACGCGGTCCGGGTGGCGGCGGCCCAGCTCGGGGCTGACGATGGCGCCCGCGTCGTTGCCGTGCGCGCCGAACCGCTCGTAACCGAGCCGTCCCATGAGCTCGGCCCAGGCGTCGGCGACGCGGGCGGCGTTCCAGCCCTTGGTGCGGGTGGGCCCGGAGAAGCCGAAGCCCGGCAGTGACGGGATCACCACGTGGAAGTCCTCGGACAGCGGACCGGCCAGGTGCAGGTACTCCACGAAGGTGTTGGGCCAGCCGTGGGTGAGGATCAGCGGGGTCGCGTCCGGGCGCTCGGAGCGTACGTGGACGAAGTGGATGTTCTGCCCGTCGATCTCGGTGGTGAACTGCGGGTACGCGTTGAGCTCGGCTTCCCGGGCCCGCCAGTCGAAGGCGCGCCAGCGGGCCACGAGGTCGCCTACGAAGGAGCCCGGCACGCCGTACTCCCAGCCGGGCTGGACGGCACCGCGCTGGACGCCGTCGGTGACCTCGTCGATCGGCAGCTCCTCGGCGAAGCGGGTACGGGCCAGACGCTCGGCGAGGTCGTCGAGGTGGGCCTGCGGGACGTCGATGCGGAACTCGTGAATGTCGCTCATGGATCTCACTGTTCCAGCCCATTAGGAGAGGTTCGTTCCTAATGGCGCGGCATGCTTGGTCTCATGTTGGAAACCTCGGCGCGCCTGCTGCGCCTGCTCGCTCTTCTGCAGACCCCTCGCGACTGGGCCGGCTCCGAACTGGCCGAACGGCTCGGCGTGAGCGGTCGCACGATCCGCGCCGACGTCGAACGCCTGCGTTCGCTCGGCTACCCCGTCCTGGCCGGCAGAGGCTCGGCGGGCGGTTACCGGCTCGGCGCGGGCGCGTCCCTGCCGCCGCTGCTGCTGGACGACGAGGAGGCTGTCGCGGTCGCGGTCGGGCTGGGCACCGCCGTGAACGGCGCCATCGCCGGGAACGCCGAGGCGTCGCTGCGCGCGATGGCCAAGCTGGAGCAGGTCATGCCGTCCCGGCTGCGGCACCGCGTCAGCACGATGCGCACGGTCACGGTGCCGGTGCCGAGCGACCGTACCGGACCCGTTGTGGACCCGCAGGTCCTCACGACCGTGGCCACCCTGTGCCGTACGCACGAACGGCTGCGGTTCGACTACACCACCCACACGGGTGAGGCCATCACTCGCGAGGTCGAGCCGTACCGGCTGGTCAACTGGGGGCGCCGCTGGTACCTGCTGGCCTTCGACCTCGGCCGCGACGCCTGGCGCACCTTCCGCGTGGACCGGCTGACGCCCCGCGTGCCGCCCGGGCCGCGCTTCGCCCCCCGCGACCTGCCCGACGACGTGGCGGGCTTCGTCTCGGGCCGGGTGTCGGCCGCCGCCTGGCGTCACCGGGCCAGCGTCACGGTGTACGCGCCCGCTTCGGTGGTGGCGGAGCGGATCAGCCCGGCCGTCGGCACGGTGGAGGCGCTCGACGACGGCAGTTGCGTCCTGCACACCGGCGCCGACACCATCGAGGGCCTGGCCGTCCACCTGGGCCTGCTCGATGCCGACTTCCGCGTCACCGGCCCACCCGAACTGCTCGACCACCTTCGCACCCTCGCCACCCGCTACGCGAAGGCGACCAATCCCGAACCCACCGACAACCACACCGAAAAACCCTGACCAAACGCACCGCCACCCCACGGTCCCGCCACCCCGTCCAGC
>NZ_POUD01000123.1 GCF_003236395.1 Nonomuraea aridisoli
GGGGGAACACCGGGCTGCCGCCGGGAGGGTCCGGGGCGGTAACGTCCAGCTATGACGCTCACCCTGCACCAGCGCGCCGTCGTGGCCGACACCCACAATGACCTGCTCATGGCCGTCTCCGCCCGGCCACCGGAGATGTGGGCCTCGTTCTTCCGCGAGCGGTGGCTGCCCCAGCTGCTCGACGGCGGCGTGAACCTCCAGGTGCTGCCCGTCTTCATCGACGACCAGTACCGCCCCGAGGGCGCCCTGCGGCAGACGCTGCGCATGATCGAGTGCGCCCACGTGCTGGCCGAGGGCAACCCCGACCACGTCAGCCTGTGTCTCGACGCCGCCGCGATCGACCGGGCGATCGACGAGGGCAAGATCGCGCTGGTGCTGGCCATGGAGAGCATGCCGGGCATCGACGAGAGCGTCGAGCTGATCTCCACCGTGCACCGCCTCGGCGTGCGCGTGGCGTCGATCGCGCACTTCGGCCGGACGCCGCTGGCCGACGGCAGCGGCGAGGACGCCACGGGCAGCGGCCTCACCTCGCACGGCGTCGCCGCGCTGCAGGAGATGGAGCGCCTCGGCGTCGTGTTCGACGTGTCCCACCTGGGCGCCTCCGGCGTCGCCCACGTGCTGGAGCTGACGACGCGGCCGCTCATCGCGACGCACTCCTCCGCCCGCGCGCTGCGCGACCACCACCGCAACCTCACCGACGACCAGTTGCGTGCCGTGGCCGCGACCGGCGGCGTGATCTGCGTCAACTTCTTCGCGCCGTTCCTCGCCGAGGAGCCCGCGGACATGACGCTCGACCGGCTGCTCGACCACATCGAGCACATCGTGTCCGTGGCCGGCATCGACCACGTGGGGCTCGGGCCCGACTTCATCCGCGAGGTGATGGACGATCTGACGCCGCCGTGCTGCGAGGACCTGCAGCCGAGAGGCGTCGACGTCAAGGCGTGCATCCCCGGGCTGGAGGGCCCGGCCGGGCTGCCCATGGTGACCGAGGGCCTGCTCGGGCGCGGCTGGCCGGAGAAGGACGTCATGCAGGTCATCGGGGGCAACGTGCACCGCTTCTTCGGGGAGACGCTCGCGTGAACGACCTGCGGACCGACCGCATGCTCGAGGACCTGGAGGAGCTCGTCGTGTGCGAGTCGTTCTCCAGCGACCTCGCGGCCGTGGCGCGCAGCGCGCGGGTGGTGGCGGCGATGGGCGCCCGCCACCTGGGCACGGCGCCGGAGTTCCTGGTGATCGACGGCGTCACCCACCTGCGCTGGACGTTCGGCACGCCGAAGGTGCTGCTGCTGGGCCACCACGACACCGTCTGGCCGATCGGCACGCTCGCCACCCATCCGTGGTCGGTGACCGACGGGATCGCGCGCGGGCCGGGCGTCTTCGACATGAAGGCGGGGCTGGTGCAGACGTTCCACGCGCTGGCCGGGCTGGGCTCGCTCGACGGGATCACGCTGCTGGTGACCGGTGACGAGGAGGTCGGCTCGCTCACCTCGGCGCCGCTCATCCAGGACAGCGCGCGCGGCATGGCGGCGGCGTTCGTGATGGAGGCCAGCGCCGACGGCGGGGCGCTGAAGACGGTGCGCAAGGGCACCTCGCTCTACACGCTCAACGTGCACGGCCGGGCCGCGCACGCCGGCCTCGAGCCGGAGAAGGGCGCGAACGCGGGCATCGAGCTGGCCCACCAGATCCTCGGCATAGCGGCGCTGGGCTCGGGCGCGACGACCGTCACGCCGACGGTGGTGTCCGGCGGCACGTCGCTCAACACCGTGCCGGCCGCCGCCTCGGTGGGCGTGGACGTACGAGCCGCGGAGGTGGCGGAGCAGGAGCGGGTGGACGCGGCGATCCGGGCGCTGCGGCCGGTCGTGCCGGGCACGCGCCTGGAGGTGCTCGGCGGCCCGAACCGGCCGCCGCTGGAGGCCGCCATGTCGGAGTCGCTCTACGGGCTGGCCCAGAAGCTGGCGGCGGAGCTCGGGCTCGGGACGCTGCCGTCGGCGTCGGTGGGCGGCGCCTCCGACGGCAACTTCACCGCCGGCGTCGGCTGCCCGACGCTCGACGGGCTGGGCGCGGTGGGCGGTGGGGCGCATGCCGACCACGAGCATGTGATCGTGGCCGACATGCCCCGGCGCACCGCCCTGCTGCGTGCGCTGGTCGAGGCGGTCCGCTAGACCAGCGGGCCGAGCCTGCGCTCCATCTCGCACCAGTTGGAGAACTCCTGCTTGTAGTAGGAGTGCGTGCCGTACCAGCGGCCCCGCACCTCGACCGTCACCGGGCGGTAGATGCGCATGCAGGGGCCGGGGTCGACGTTCAGAGCGCGGACGCGGCCGTGGACCGAGCGGAGCGCGTCGCAGGCCTCGGACGGACGGGGGTGGTAACCCCCGTCCGGGTCGCAGGTCAGGCGGAGCGACTGCACGCCGTTGTAGCGGGGCAGCCGCGTGAGGTGAGAGCCCCAGGTGCGGGGCACGCGCGACCAGTGCGCGCGCCAGTCGTGGGTCAGATACCTCGGTGGTGCGACGGCGTCGCGGGGCGTGACGGTGATGTAGAGCTCCGCCCCCGACCTCGCGGCGTCGGCGGGACGCGCGGCGAACGGGGCCGCGACGACCGCGGCGGCGCACAGTCCGAGCGCGGCGAGCCTGCGTCCGGCGGACAGAACGTGCGTCATGAGACCTCCCTGGTCAACGACCGTCCCGGGGTGGGACGGCGGGACCCATCATGACTACTGACCGTGACGCTGCCATGGCCCTGCGTCGCGTGGCGCGGCCATCGTGATCGAACGGTTACACATCGTCATCACCGCTGGTCGCAGGGGTGATGAACCCGCTAGAATGTCGGCTGCATCGGGAAATGTGAAGAATATCCGGTGCTTATTAACCGGCTATTCCACACGGGTTTCCGATCTCTGTAATGTGGCGGCAGGCAAGCAGAGCAAGGAGATCCGCATGGCGGAGTTCACCCCCACCGTTCCTGCGCGCGTCCTACCCCCCGTCGAAGTCCGCGACCTGCCCGAACCTCCCCGCTCGACCTGGCGCTTCATCGGCCCCGGCCTGGTCGGCGCCGGGGTGGGCCTCGCCTCGGGCGAGTTCATCCTCTGGCCGTACATCGCCTCGCAAGTCGGCCTCGTCTTCATCTGGGGCGCCGCGATCGGCATCATCACCCAGTGGTTCCTCAACATGGAGATCGAGCGCTACACGCTCGCCACCGGCGAGACCGCTCTGACCGGGTTCAGCAGAATGTGGAAGCACTGGGGCCTGGTCTTCGTGCTGATGACGCTCTGTTCGAACCTCTGGCCCGGCTGGGTGACCACGTCGGCGACCATGGTGACCTACCTGACCGGGACAGGTCAGGGGTCCGTACGGTGGATCGCCATCGGCATGCTGATCGTGATCGCGCTCGGCCTCACCCTCGCGCCGGTCATCTACACGGCGCTCGAACGCGTGATCTTCCTGAAGATCGCACTCGTGGGCACGCTGATCGTGGTGGCGATCGCCATCGCGATCACCGCCGAGAGCTGGATCGACCTCGGCCGGGGCCTGACCGTGGACGCCGCGTTCCCCGTCCCGCCGCTCGACTTCGCCGTGCTGATGGGCGCCATCGCGTACGCGGGCGCCGGCGGCGGCCAGAACCTGTGCCAGAGCAACTGGATCCGCGACAAGGGCTTCGGCATGGGCCTGTACCTGCCCCGCCTGGTCAGCCCGGTGACCGGCCAGGAGGAGGCGGTCTCCGCCACCGGCTACCAGTTCCCGCCGACCGAGGCGAACCTGGCCCGCTGGAAGCGGTGGTGGCGTTTCGCCAACATCGAGCAGGCGGCGACGTTCGCCGTGGTGGCGTTCGTGACCATCGCGCTCATGTCGATGCTGGCCTACTCCACCGTGTTCGGCCGGCCGGGCCTGGAGAACAGCATCGCGTTCCTGGAGGTCGAGGGGCGGGTGCTGATGGACGTCGTCGGCACCTGGTTCGGGGTGCTGTTCTGGGTGATCGGGGCGCTGGCCCTGTTCGCCTCGGCGATGGGCATCGTCGACTACACCTCGCGCCTGGCCTCCGACACGATCAAGACCGTCTACCTGCGCGACAAGCCGATCACCGTCAACCGCGTCTACTTCCTCATCGTCTGGGGGCTGGCGCTGGTCGGCACGGGGATCCTGCTGCTGGGCTTCGACCAGCCGCTCATCCTGCTGGTCTTCTCGGCGTGCTTCGCGGCCGTGATGATGTTCGTCTACTCGATCCTGCTGATCGTCCTGAACCGGCGGGCGCTGCCGGACGCGCTCAAGGTCCGCTCCTACCGGCTGGGCGCGCTGATCTGGTCGGTCGGGTTCTTCGGCACGCTGACCGTCCTGGTCGTCATCCAGCAGGCTCAGCAGCTGTTCGGAGGTTGAGTTCCGCCCGCCGGGGAGGTCGAGGTGGCGGTGGGCAGGCCCGCCGCCACCTTCGTGCTCGAACGTCTACGCCTCGGTTCCCGCGGAACTCATTCGGCGAGCCGGTCGGTCACGGTCTTGGGGTTCGGGGCCTTGACGGACACCTTGCCGCCCCATCCGGAGTAGCGGGTGTCGACGGAGATGATGCCGCCCTCGAACTCGGAGAAGTCGTCCGTGACGTCCTCGGCCCGGTATGAGGTCGACAACTTGGCGACCAGGCCGGCCGAGTTCAGCGTCAGCGTGTAGGAGATCTCCGTGTCGTCGGCCCAGTCGGTGAGGACCGTGCCGGCGAACCACGGCGAGACCTTGGCCAGGTCTGAGAAGGTGATCTTTCCGGTGATCTTGTCGCCGGCCTTCGTGCCCTTCTTCACCAGCGCGGAAAGCGTCGCGAGCTCGGCCGGGTTGAGGATCTGCCCGTAGATGGTGGGCAGCACGCCGCCGCCCCCGGAGGCGTACCAGGTCTTGCCCTTCGGCAGCTCGTAGAGGCTGCCGGAGCGGTACGTGGTGTCGCCGGCGGAGACGATGCGGTACTTCTCGTCGTCCCATGAGGCGCCCCTGACGTCGTAGCCGGCGACCCCCTTCTTGCTGAACTGCAAAACGCCTTCGGCGGTGTCGGCCTGCACCGTGTAGACGCCGTCGGACCAGGTGGACACCTCGGTGAAGCGCACGCCGTGCCCGGGAACGAGCTTGGCCTTGAGCGACCGTACGGGATCCGGGGCGGCCGCCTGGGCGGGCGGCGCGGATATCAGGAGAACGGCGGCGAGCACCGATAAAGCACTGATCGTCTTCTTCATGGCCAGCGATCATGCCGCACCAGGATCACGGCGCGGTAGCGCTCTCACGCGTGCCCGGTGAGAGGGCGTCCGGGGCCACTGCGGACTGGGAATGCGGATGGTCGTCGCCGCGCGCGATGACCGCGTCCAGCGCGGCCCGGGAGGCGAGCAGTCCGCCGACGAGCCGGTCGATCCGGTCACGCTCGTCACGCAGCCGCTGGAGCGCGCCGGCGCAGGCAGGAGTGGGAGGCTCATCACGGACGCACGTGCCGAGCTCGGCGATCGCGGCCGTGGTCGCCGTGACATCGGTGCTCAACGGCGCCTTCACCGGAGTCATGACCGCACCGTTCCTGCCGAGGTCAAGCGCCGCCAGGCGAGGGCCACCCACCCGGCCGAGTACGTCGCGCTCCAGTACACCTGGGGCATGGTCAGCGGAAAGGCCAAGCTCGACCCGCTCGACAACGACCGCTACCCGGCCGTCCGCCCCACCCGCGTCGCCGAGTTCGCCCGCCGGCTCACGATCTGAGGGGATGACGGACGCGGAACGAACCTTGCCGCGATAGCGGGCACACTGGGCCCATGCTGGACACCTCCGCCCGTCTGCTCAAGCTGTTGTCGCTGCTGCAGGCGCACCGCGACTGGCCGGGTCCCGAGCTGGCCACCCGGCTCGGGGTCTCGACCAGGACGATCCGCAACGACGTCGAGCGCCTGCGCTCGCTCGGCTACCCCGTGCACGCCACGCCGGGGGTGGCGGGCGGCTACCGGCTCGGGGCGGGCGCGGCGCTGCCGCCGCTGCTGCTCGACGACGAGGAGGCCGTCGCCGTCGCGGTGGGGCTCGGCCGGGCCGCGGGCGGCGGCGTCGAGGGCATCGAGGAGACCTCGGTGCGCGCGCTGGCCAAGCTCGAGCAGGTGCTGCCCGCGCGGCTGCGGCGGCGGGTCAGCACGCTCAACGCCTACACCGTGCAGATCCCGGGCCCGGCGCCGTCCGTCCCGCCCGAGGTGCTGACCGCGATCGCGAACGCGGCCCGCGACCGCGAACGGCTGCGCTTCGACTACAGCGGTCACGACGGCGGGCAGAGCGTGCGCGACGTGGAGCCGTACCGGCTGGTGCACCGGCGCGGGCGCTGGTACCTCGTGGGCTACGACGTCGGGCGGGACGGCTGGCGGACGTTCCGGGTGGACCGGGTGAGCCCGCGCACGCCGTCCGGTCCCCGGTTCACGCCGCGCGAGCTGCCGGCGGACGGCGACGTGGCGGCGTACGTGGAGAAGGGGGTGAACACGGCGATGTGGCGGCACCGCGCGACGGTGCTGCTGCACGCCCCGGCCGAGCGGATCCGGGCGCTGAGGACCGGAGTGGAGATCGAGCCGGTGGACGACGCCACCTGCCTGGCCCGGCTGGGCGGCGACGACCTCGAGGGGATGGCGGTGTGGATCGGGTTCCTCGGGGTGGACTTCGAGGTGCTGGACTCGCCCGAGCTGACCGAGCAGGTACGGCTGCTGGCCGAGCGCTTCCACCGGGCGGTCAGCCGCCGGTAAGGCCGCCGTCAGCGGCCCCGGCGATGCTCGGGCCATGCAGAACATGACGCAAGTCGCAGGCGGCAAGGACGACTTCCAGCTGGTCACCCACCTGACCCTGACCGGCTCCCAGGTCGAGATCGGCCGGGCGCTCACCGAGGAGGCCCGCCGGCTCGGCTGGGCGCCCACGCCCGCCGACCCGATCGTCAACCGCGCCCGCAGGACCTGGTTCGAACGGCACTGGCCGCAGCATCACGCCCGCATGGACGGCGCCGCGGCGGCCCTCGGACTCGACCCCGACCAGGACGAGCTGGCGCTCGACGGCCTCAACTACATCCCCGAGGGCTCCGGCTGCTCGGCCCTGTGGGTCCCGCCGTCGGCCGCCCCGGACGGGCACGGCCGCGTGGGCCGCAACTACGACTTCTTCCCGTGGACCACCAGCGAGGTCATGGGAGCCGCGCCCGGGCCGAACGAGCTGCCCATGGCCTCGCGCCCGTACGTCATCACGACCGTGCCCGACGAGGGCCTGGCCTCCACCGTGATCACCATGAACGACCTGGACGGCTGCATGGACGGCGTCAACTCGGCCGGCCTCGCGGTCATGCTGCTGGTCGCCGACTTCGCCAGCGCCGCGCCGCCGGAGACGATCGCTCCGCAGGTCGGGGTGGGCAGCGTGCAGCTGCCCCGGTTCCTGCTGGACACGTGCGAGAACGTCGAGCAGGCCAAGCAGGCGCTGCTGGGCGCCAAGCAGTACGACCACGGCGTGCCCCTGCACTACCTGGTCGCCGACGCGAACGGCAACGCGTTCGTGTGGGAGCGGGGCCGTGACGGCAGCGAGCACATCATCGAGTTCGGCGACGGCCCGCTCTGCGTCACCAACCACCTGCTGCACCGCCACCCCGACCCGATGGACCTGCCCGAGGACACCGAGGGCAGCTTCTTCTCCTTCGGCCGGCTGCGCACCCTCTACGAGCGCAGCAAGGGCGTCACGATGTCGGCCGACGACCTGCGCGAGAGCCAGCGCGCGGTGCGGCAGGCCGAGGACTCCGACCTGCCGTTCCGCACGTTGTGGAGCACGATCTTCGACACCGCCGACCGCACGCTGTCGGTCCGCTTCCACCTGGGCGACGGCCGGGGCTACTCCGAGGAGCTGGTCTTCCCCGCCTCGGCCAGGTAGGCCTCCCGCACCCGCGACCGCGACAACTTGCCGGTCGGGGTGCGCGGGAGCTCGTCGCGGTATGCGATCACCTTCGGGTGCTTGAACCGGGCGATGCGCGGCCCGCAGTGCTCCAGCAGCTCGGCGGTCAGCTCAGGGCCGGGCTTGACCCCGTCGGCGGGCTGCACGAGCGCGACGACGTTGTGCCCCCACTCCTCGTCGGGCACCCCGATGACCGCCACGTCGGCGACCGCGGGGTGTTCGAACAGGGCGGCCTCGATCTCGGCGGGGTAGATGTTCACCCCGCCGGAGATGATCAGGTCGGTGCGCCGGTCGCACAGGAACAGGTAGCCGTCCTCGTCGAGGTAGCCGATGTCGCCGGGGGCGTACCACTCCCCCAGCATGCTGGCGGCCGTCTTCGCCGGGTCCTTGCGGTACTCGAACGTGCCGAGGCTCGACTTGACGTAGATCATGCCGGGCTCGCCGGGCGGCAGCGGCTCGCCCGCCTCGTCGCAGATCTTCGCCTCGAACGTGGGCGCGGGCCGGCCGACCGTGCCGGGCCTGGCCAGCCAGTCGTGCGGTTTGACGGAGAACGCGATCGTGGACTCGGTCGAGCCGTAGTACTCGTACAGCACCGGGCCCCACCAGTCCATGATCTTCTGCTTGACCGCGACCGGGCAGGCGGCGGCGGTGTGGATGACGTGGCGCAGGCTCGACACGTCGTAGCGGGCCTTGACCTCCTCCGGCAGCTGCAACATCCGGTGGAACATGGTCGGCACCATCATCGCGTTGTTCACCCGGTGGCGTTCGATCAGCTCCAGGATGCCGACCGGGTCGAACCGGGGCGCGATGACCACGGTGTGGCCGAGGTGCAGCGCGAACTGGGTGTGGGCGCAGGGCGCGGAGTGGTACATCGGCGAGGTGACCAGGTGCACGTCGTCGCCGGGCGCGAGGTCGACGACCTCGCCGAGGAACCAGGTGTACATCGGCACGACGGCCTCCGGCTCCGCGCCCGGCAGCGGGCGCTGCACGCCCTTGGGAAAGCCGGTGGTGCCGGAGGTGTACCACATGACGGCCCCCGACGTACGGCCGGCGGGCGCGTCCGCCGGCCGCCCCTCGGCCAGGCCGGCGGTGCCGACCTCGGCCCCCGGCACGGCGGCGGCGTACTCGGGCCCGGCGACCACGACCTTGGCGTCGCAGTCGGCCACGATGTACGCGATCTCGGCGGCGGTCAGGTGCCAGTTGATCGGCACGTAGTAGAGCCCGATCTGGCCGGTCGCCATGAGCATGACGACGGCGTCGAGGCCGTTGGGCAGCACGCCCGCCACCACGTCGCCGGTGGTCAGCCCGCGGGCGCGCAGCCCGTGGGAGACCTGGTTGACGCGGGCGAGCAGGTCGCCGTACGTGGTCGCGGACCCGTCGGCGTCGATCACGGCGCGGCGGCCGGGGTCGGCGGCGGCGATGGCGTAGAAGCCGGGCAGCCCGCTGACGTCCATCACAGCTCCAGCAGGTCGGCGAGGCGGGCGCGGTGGATGCGCGGCGGGCCGAGCAGCACCTCGTCGGCCTTGGCCCGCTTGTAGAACAGGTGGGCGTCGTGCTCCCAGGTGTAGCCGACGCCGCCGTACAGCAGCAGGTGGTCGCGGGCCACCTCGAAGCAGGCCCGCCCGACGTACGCCTGGGCGAGCGCGGCGGCGCCGGGCAGCTCGCCGGGTGACTCGTCGGCGGCCCAGGCGGCGTAGCGGACGATCGACTCGGCCTGTTCGAGCTTGCCGTGCATGTCGGCGAGCTTGTGCTTGACGCCCTGGTAGGAGCCGATGTAGCGGCCGAAGGCGACGCGGATCTTGGCGTAGGCCACGATGGCGTCGAGCGCCGCCCGCATCACGCCGAGCTGCTCGGCGGCCAGCGCCACGCACAGCCGGTCGCCGATGCCCGACTCCGGCGCCGGGCCGAGCGCCCGCGCCGGCGCGCCGTCGAGCACCACCTTCGCCTGGCCGCGGGTGAGGTCGAGGGTCTCCAGAGGGCCGCGGCCCACGCCGGGGCCGGCCAGCTCGACGCAGACCATGACCAGGCCGTCGCCGGTGCGGGCGGGCGCCACCAGCACGTCGGCCTCCATGCCGCTGAGCACCTGCGGCAGCGTGCCGCGCGCGGACGCGCCGTCGAAGAGCACCTCGGTCTCGTCGAGGGTGGCCGTGACGCGGCCCTCGGCGATGCCGGTCAGCAGCTCCTTGTCGGGCACCAGAGTCGCGGCGACGGCGGTGAACGCGGTGGACAGGAACGGGCCGGGCAGCAGCGCCGCGCCGGTCTCCTCCAGGGCGACGGCCAGCTCGGCCATGCCGGCGCCCGAGCCGCCGTACTCCTCGGGGATGATCAGGCCGGACAGGCCGAGCTCGCCGTTGAGGCGGGCGTACACCTGGGGGTCGTAGCCCTGGCGGACCTTGGACAGCGGCGAGGCGTCGCGCAGGAAGCCGCGCACGGCCTCGCGCAGCTCCCGCTGTTCGGGGCTGAGTACGAGCTTCACGCCTGGGTCCCCACCTTCAGATCCTTGAACGGCACGTTCTTGTCCATCCGCGGCTCCGGCGGCAGGCCGAGCACGCGGTCTCCGACGATGTTGCGCATGATCTCGTTGGTGCCGCCGCCGAGCGCCATGCCGGGGGCGGTGGCGATCACGCGGGAGAGGGGATGGTCGGCCAGCACCGCCTCAGGGCCGACGAGCTGGGTGGCGAGGTCGGCCTGGAAGAGGGTCAGCTCGGCGAGCAGCAGCTTGGCGGCGCTGCCGCGCGCGCCGGGGAAGACGCCGGCCTCGGTCTCCTGCGCCAGCCGCTGGTTGAACAGCGCCAGCGCGCGGCTGCGGATGTGCAGCTCGACGAGCTGGTCACGGACGTACGGGTCGCTCGTGTCGACCATCGTGCGCAGCGCCTCCAGCGCGGCCGGGTTGTCCTTCTGGCCGCCCATGCCGACGCCCGAGGAGATCGACAGCCGCTCGTGCAGCAGCGTCGTGACCGCGACGCTCCAGCCGTCGTTGACCTCCCCGACGCGGTGCTCGTCGGGGATGGTGACGTCGTCGAAGAAGACCTCGTTGAAGTTGGCCCTGCCCGACATGTCCTTCAGCGGCCTGACGGTCACGCCCGGGTGGTGCATGTCCACCACGAACATGGTCAGGCCCTTGTGCTTGGGCACCTCCACGTCGGTGCGGGCCAGCAGCAGCCCCCAGTCGGCGTGGTGGGCGACGGAGGTCCACACCTTCTGGCCGTTGACCACCCAGTGGTCGCCGTCGCGTACGGCCCTGGTCTGCAGGGCGGCGACGTCGCTGCCCGCGCCGGGCTCGGAGAACAGCTGGCACCAGATCTCCTCGCCGCGCAGCAGCGGCCGCAGGAACCGTTCGCGCTGGGCGTCGGTGCCGCGGTCGAGGATCGTCGGCCCGGTCATGCCGAGGCCGATCGAGAAGACGTAGGTGGGGAGGCTGTGGTCGCGGGCCTCGGCGGCGAACGCGCGCTCCTCCGCCTCGGTCAGCCCCTGGCCGCCCCAGCGCCGCGGCCAGGTGATGCCGGAGTATCCGGCGTCGTGGAGCCGGGCCATGAAGTCTTTGGCGCGGGCGATCGCGTCGGTCTCCGGGTGGTCGTCCGACGGAGCGTTCTCCTGCAGCCAGGCTCTGGCCGCGCGGCGATACTCGACAAGGTTCACATCGACTCCTCGGCATCAGTGCTCACTTACCTTAAGTCAGCGCCCCGGGAGGCGTACAGAGCAATGCTCTGGAAGGTCTTTAGCCGGATTTGTCGAGGAATCTCCCTTGATTCGGGCAGGAAGTACGTAGTGTGATCACCTGGTCACGGGGGGATGAGATGTGATCACACGGCTGGGCCGTTCCATCCGTGCGCGACTGGCGCTGTTCGCCAGCATCGCCATGGCGCTGCTCTGTCTCATCACCAGCTCACTGCTGCTGTGGTCGGCCCAGGGCGCACTGGTGGACATCCGGACGAACGAGGTCATCGGCAGCGCGCTGCGCGTGGTCCACCTGATCAAGGAGCACGACGGGCCGCCGCCGGTGATCGAGATGAACGGGCACAGCGTGCAGGCCGTCGACCAGAGCGGCCGGGTGGTGTCCGCCACGCCCGACCTGCGGAGCGCGCCGCGCCTGACGAACCTGACACCCTCCCCCGGCACCGTCAGCCGCATCGGCCCCGTGTGCGACGTGCCGCAGTTCCACGGCGAGTGCCAGATCATGGTCGCCTTCCGCGTGTACGACGACGACGGCCACTGGATCGTCTACGCCTTCGGCCCCGTGCCGCCCTGGTACGTCAACCCTTCCGCGCTCGTGCTGCTGGCCGGAGCGTCGGCGGCGCTCGTGGTGCTGGCCTGGTTCGGCGCCTCCCGGATGGTCGCGAAGACGCTCGCGCCGGTCGACAACATCACCCACCGGCTGGCCGAGATCACCGCCGGCAACGGCAGGATGCGCGTGCCCGTGCCGGAGAACGCCGACGAGATCAGGGCGCTCGCCGAGACGGCCAACCAGACGCTCGCCCGGCTGGAGCAGGCGGTCGAGCAGCAGCGCAGGTTCGCCTCGGACGCCTCCCACGACCTGCGCAGCCCGCTCACCGCCATGCGCGCCGAGCTGGAGGAGGCCCTGCTGGCCGCCGACGAGACCGACTGGCGCGCGACCGGCGCCCGGCTGCTGACCAGCCTCGACCGGCTGCAGAACATCGTCACCGACCTGCTCATGCTGACCAGGCTCGACGCGGGGGCGCCGGGGCATCTGGAGCCGGTGAACCTGGCCGAGCTGGTCAAGTCGGAGGCGCAGCGGACCCGGTGCAAGAAGAAGATCGTCACCTCGCTGGAGCCCGGCGTGATCGTCATCGGCGACCGGCTCCGGCTGGCCCGCCTGCTGACGAACCTGCTGGACAACGCCGAACGGCACGCCGAGAGCACGATCATCGTTTCCGTGCGGCAGATCCGCGGGGAGGCGGTGCTTGAGGTGGAGGACGACGGCGCGGGCATCGCCCCGGAGCACCGCGAGGTCGTCTTCCAGCGGTTCACCCGGCTGGACGCCTCCCGCAACCGCGACGCCGGCGGCACCGGTCTCGGCCTGCCCATCGCGCGGGAGATCGCGCACGCTCACGGCGGCACGCTGCGGATCGAGGACTGCGACAAGGGCGCCCGTTTCGTCCTGCGAATTCCAAAAAATGATTCCTGATCCCTATTTCCGCCAACTGCTACCATGATCAACCCGAGCGGGATTCCGGTGCGTGCTGGATCGATGCATGCCCGGTTTGTCCTACGAATAACTATGAGTCAGAAGTTAGAGTTACCCGCTGTGACAACAGGTTTCAGCCGATTACGGCGTGAGGATTTGCTGAGAACGGCCTGCGAGGTGATCGCGGAGCAGGGGTTCGGGCACACCAGGACGATCGACATCGCCAAAGCGGCCGGGGTGAGCCAGGCGCTGCTCTTCTACCACTTCGAGACCAAGGAGGGGCTGTTCGCCCAGGCGTTCGGCTATGCCGCCCGCCAGCACCTGAACGCCCTGACCGGTCTCGAACACTCCGGGGGCACGCCTCTGGACCGCCTGCGCTCCCTGCTCAGGATGTGCTCGCCGGCGATCCCCACCGAAGGCTGGCGGTTGTGGATCGACGCCTGGTCGGAGGCCATGCGCAGCGCCGAGCTGGAGGAGATCTCGCGCCGCATCGACGCCCGGGGGCGTGCGCTGATGCGGGGCATCATCGAGGCCGGCGTCGACTGCGGGCAGTTCGCCTGCGCCGACCCCGACGCGACGTCGTGGCGGTTGTTCGCCCTGATCGACGGCCTGGCCGTCCAGACGCACCTGCACCCCAAGGTGCTCTCGCGCCGCCGGGTCAACGGGCTCATCAGGACCGCGGCGTCGTACGAGCTGGGGATCTCGGTGGAGGCTCTGTGACGGGCCTGCGGGCGAGCAGCACCTCGGTCACCGTCCGCAGCCGCCACGTGCCCGAGGGATTCAGCGCGAGCAGCTCCCGCCTGGCGGCCTCGGTGAAGGCCGCCAGGCGGTCGCCGAGCCGGGCGGGCGTGGAGTAGGAGTACGACAGCTGCAGGCCCACGATCTCCTCGACCCCGTAGGTCAGGCGCTCGGTGAAACACGTCACCTCGAGGTCGCGGAACGGCGAGGTGACCAGCACGTCGTCGTGGTGCTCGCCGGTCGCCTGGTAGGAGTCGGAGGCCGTGAGCGTGTTGACGCCGAACTCCTCGCGCAGCCGCCGCATGGCCGGCTCCCACGGCTCCTCGGAGTCGTCGTGGCGGGACGGCCCGGCGAGCGCCACGACGCCGCCGGGCGGCAGCAGCTCGTCGAGGTCCGCCAGCACCGCGCGGCGGTCCATCCAGTGGAACGACCGCCCCATGACGACGTGGCCGAACGGCGGCAGCGCGCGCAGCGCCGTGGAGTCGCCCTTGATCCAGCGGATGTTCGGCACGTCCGCCGCCAGGCGCTCGCCCTCGGCGAGCATGCCGGCGTCGGGGTCGACGGCCAGCACCTCGCGGACGTGGCGGGCCAGCGGGATCGCGATCGTGCCGGGGCCGCAGCCGAGGTCGAGCACGGTGGCGTCGGGCCCGAACGCCGTCGCCAGCCGCTCGATCGCCGCACCGGCGTGGCGGGGTCTGTAGCGGGCGTAGTAGGGAGCCGCGCCGCCGAACAGGTCGTCCATGGATGGGACCATATACGGGTTCATGACGTGTCCGATGGAAGGTTTTGCTCTGTGAGGCGGCTACTCACGGTCCTGCTGCTCGCCTGCGCCACGGTCGGGCTGGCGCACTCGCCGGCCCAGGCGCACAACGTGCTGATCGGCAGCGACCCCAAGGACGGAGCGACACTGACGGCCTCGCCGGAGCGGGTGACGCTCGTGTTCGACCAGGTCGTGCGGCAGGGGTACGCGCAGGTGGGCGTGACGGGGGCCGACGGGTCCGCGTGGGCCGACGGGGTGGCCGAGGTCGCGGCCGAGCGGGTGTCGATCAAGGTCAAGCCGTTGCCGGCCGGGGGCACGTACGTCGTGGGCTACCGCATCCTGTCCGCCGACGGCCACCCGGTCACCGGCAAGATCACCTTCAGCCTGGCGCCGGACGCCTCCGGCGTGAGCACGGGGACCACCGGCGCCGGGGCCGGAAGCTCCGGTGCGGCCGCCGAGGCGGCGGCCAACGGCGGCGCGGGGATGGCCGTGGTGTGGATCGTGGGGGCGCTGCTCCTGCTCGCCGCCGGCACCGCCGTGGCCCTGCGCCGCTCCTCCTCCCCCGCGGCCCAGGGCGAGAGGACGGGCGCGTGACCGTCACCGCTGCTTCCGTGTCCTCCCGCCGGATCGGCGGGCGTGTGGTGGGCGGGGCGTTCGGCGTGTGCGCGGTGCTCGCGGCCGTGGCGGCGAGCACCCTCACCGCGCAGGACGCCGTGCCCGGCGTCCCCATGCCCGGCGTCGTGGTGGCGTACGGGCTGCCGGTCGTGCGGGTGCTGCTCGACGTGGCCGCCGTCGCCGTGGTCGGGCTCAGCCTGCTGCCCAAGCTGCTCGGCTTCGACGACCCCGAGCGCACCGAGCCCGTCATGCTGCGGGTGCGACCGCTGGCGGTGACGGCCGCGTGGGCGTGGGCGATCTGCGCGCTGCTCACCATCGTGTTCCAGACCGCCGAGCTCAACCCCGGGTCCGTGCCGACGTTCGGGATGATCGCCGCCTACGTCGACGACGTCGGCACCGGCCAGGGGCTGCTGTTCAGCGCGGCGTGCGCGCTCGCGGCGGCCGGCATCGGGCTGATGGCGGTGCGCTTCGGCGAGAAGGTGCCGGCCGAGCTGCGGATCATCGTGGCGTTGTTCGGGTTGCTGCCGATCCCGGTCACCGGTCACGCGGTCGACTCGGTCTGGCACGACCCCATCATGATCTCGATGGAGATCCACGTCATGGGCGCCGCGGCGTGGACCGGCGGGCTGATCGCGATGGCGGCGTTCGTGGCCCCGCACCGCGAGCTGCTGGCCGTGGCGCTGCCCAAGTTCTCGAAGATCGCCACGGTGTGCCTGCTGCTCGTGGGGCTGTCGGGGCTCATCACGGGGCTCAGCACGATGGCGCTCACGCCGGGCGCGACGCTGCCCGGCGCGATCGTGACCAGCCCCTACGGGCAGCTGGTCGTGGTCAAGACGGCGCTGGTGGCGCTGCTGGTGCCGCTGGCCGCCCACATCCGCTTCCGGCTGCTGCCCGCCATCCGGCAGCGCCGGGCCACCGCCCTGGTGGGCTGGGCGGTGGCCGAGGTGAGCGTGATGGGGCTGGCGTACGGAGTGGCCGTGGCGATCACGCGGTCGTCGATCGTCTGACGGCTCAGGGCGTGACGGCGGCCGGGACGCTCGCCGGGGGCGCGGGGACCGCGGGGGGCGCTGCCTCGCGCGGCCGGCGCCGGCTCGCGATCCACTCGGCGGCCAGCCAGCAGACCAGCAGGCCGAGCCCGGCCCAGCCGGCCGACGCCGTGACCAGCGGGGGCGCGCCGAGCAGGCCTTCCTGGGCCTTGATCCAGCCGTACACCGGGCCCATGATCGCGCTCTGCGCCGCCAGCGCCGCGTACGCGCCGGCCGTGACCACGGCGGCGCCCAGCACCGCCCGCACGGCGGGCAGGCGCACCAGGAACGCCACGTCGACCAGCAGACCGGCGACGACCAGGAAGAACGGCACCGCCGAGGGCGGGAAGCCGGTGAAGGTGAGCAGCGGCCAGGCCAGCGTCCTGAAGCCGACGTAGGCGGCGGCCACGAGCGTCGCGGCGCCGAACCTGCCGATCAGCAGCCGGGCCACGACCAGCACCGACAGGCCGACGACCACGGCGTAGACCGGGTAGAGGTAGTCGGGCACGGGCAGCGTGAAGCCGGCCATCATCGTCCGGTCGACCGGCCGGCCCATCTGGTCGGCCGCGAACTGCAGCAGGATCTGCTCGGCGTAGACGACCTTGTTGTCCCACGCGCCGAGCGACAGGATGCCGTATTCCTGGTGCTGCTCCGGGAAGTGCACGTTCTCCAGGAAGAACGCGAAGAACGCCCCCAGCACGACCGCCCGCTCCCGCCCGGGCGGCGCCCCCGTGAACCAGCCGCGGATCACCCCCGCGATCATGAAGAACGTTCCCGCGTAGAGCATCATGTGGGACGGGCTCCACGAGGTGATGTCGAGCCCGTTGACGCGGTGGTTGATCAGGTCGAGCGGCACCGCGACGAGGAAGACGCCCGTGCCCCACTGGATGAGCCGGAGCGCGAGCTTGTCGACGCCGTAGCCGGTGTAGCCGTGGATGATGGTCAGCGCGACGACGATGACCGTGCCGACGGAGTTGAGCAGATGGGGCGGGGCGAGGTCGTCGCGCAGCCACTTGAAGTGCCACGAGACGTCCCACGCCGAGCCCAGGACCTTGAGGGCGAACGCCACCAGCCAGCCGATGTAGAGCACCCTGAACAGATCGTGCGGCGTCTCACGGCCCGCCTGGCCTCGGGTCCAGTACGGCAGGGCCCAGGCGGCGGCTTTCTTGAACGATGCTGGAGACTTCACGGGACTGAATCTTACGGTGGCCGCCCTCGTAGACCGAGGCGCCCTGTTTCAGCGATCTCCTTTGTCACAATGCTGATATGTCGTTTGATATTCGATCCGCTGGACCAGAGGACTCGGCCGCGATCGAAGAGGTCCGCATCGCGAGCTGGCGCGTCGCCTACCGCGGGGTCGTCCCGGACGCGTATCTGGACGGCATGGAGGTGCGGCCGCGGCTGGTGCGGGAGCGCGCGGAAGCCGTCGCCGGCGGGCGGCTGTCGGGCGTGGTGGCCGTGCGCGACGGCTCGGTCCACGGCTTCACCCTGTACGGCGCGAGCCGCGACGACGACATCCCCGGCATGGAGGTGTACGCCATCTACGTGCTGCCCGGCGACTTCTCGACCGGCATGGGACGGGCGCTCATGACGGCGACCACGCAGGACATGGCCGCGTCGGGCTGCACGGAGACCGGGCTGTGGGTGCTGACGGACAACCCGCGCGCGAGGCGGTTCTACGAGCGTCGCGGGTTCACTCCGTCGGGGCGGACGAAGCTCCTGGGGGATCCCCCGCTGGAGGAGATGCACTACCGGCTGACGCTCTCAGCGAGAACATGAGAGGCAGCCGCGGCGCGCCGTACGGGAGGCGGTATCCGCCGTCGCCGGCGACGAGCGTGCCGTAGCGACGGAAGAGCGTGTGGTCGTGCTCGTGCAGGAACTCCAGCCGCAGCCCGGCCGCCGCCAGCGCGGTGACGATCTCGCCCAGACCGTGCCGGAACTGCATCGTGCGCGTGTGCGCGAGCGCGGCGCCGTCGGTGTAGGTGTACGGCTCGTCCCAGACGTGGGGGCCGCGCTCGAAGTAGTCGTGGGTGACCGTGGTGCCGGTCTCCTCGTCCAGGACGTCGGCGAACGGGTGGAACTCGGCCAGGTAGAGGAACCCGCCGGGCCGCAGCAGGGCGGCGACCGCGCGGGCCCAGCGGGTGACGTCGGGCAGCCAGACGAGCGCGCCGACGCCTGTGTAGACGATGTCGTACGTCTCGCCGAGCGCCTCGACGGCGTCGTACACGTCGGCGGTGACGAACCGGGCGGGGATGCCGCACTCGGCGGCCAGCGCCCGCGCCCGTTCGACGGCCGCCTCGGAGAAGTCGAGCCCGGTCACCTCGGCGCCGAGCCTGGCCCAGGCGAGGGTGTCGAGGCCGATGTGGCACTGCAGGTGGATCAGCCGGCGGCCGGACACGTCGCCGACCTCGTCCAGCTCGAACCCCCGCAGCGGGCACCGCCCGGCCTTGAACCCTTCGACGTCGTAGAAGGCCGAGCCGACGTGGACGGGGACGCGGGCGTCCCAGTTGGCCCGGTTGAGCTCGAGGTAGTCGTCCATGCCGGGAGCCTAGGCGCCGGCCCGCGGCCGCCGCACCGGCTTTTCCAGGCGTACGGGCAGGTGCTTGAGCCCGTTCTGGAAGTTGGAGGTGAGGCGGCGCGGGGCGCCGGCGAGGCTGACCTCCCAGGAGAGCAGCTCCGTGAAGACGGCGCGGAACTGGGCGCGGGCGAGGTGGGCGCCGAGGCAGAAGTGCGGGCCGAAACCGAAGCTGACGTGGTCGTTGGGGCTGCGGGCGATGTCGAAGCGGTCGGGGTCGGCGAAGACGGCGGGGTCGCGGTTGGCCGAGACGTGGTGGACGACGACCTTGTCCCCCGCCCTGATGGGCCGGCCCGCGAGGGTGAGGTCGCGGGTGGCCGTGCGCCTGAAGTGCATCACCGGGGGCCAGTGGCGCACCATCTCCTCGATCGCCGAGCCGAGCAGGGAGGGGTTCGCGCGCAGGCGGGCGAGCTCGGCGGGGTGGTTGAGGAGGGTGAGCAGACCGCCGGGGATGCCGTTGCGCAGGGTCTCGTTGCCGGCGACGGCGAAGAGGAAGAACATGTTCTCGAACTCCTCGTCGGTCAGGCCGCCCTTCCGCATGGCCGACATGACTGATGTGTCGTCCATGGTGGTGTTCGCCAGGGCGTGGGCGTAGGTGAACATGTCGGTGAGCGCCGCCCTGGAGCGCGGGTTGACGCCCGGCCTCGGCTCCGGCCGCGCCGCGACCGCCAGGCGGCCCATGGGGCTGAGGGAGGCGACGTCGGCCGTGGACAGGCTCGCGTACTCGTCGTCCTGGTAGCCGATGACGCGGGACGCCCAGTCGTACAGCAGCCGTCTGTCCTGCGGCGGGACCCCCATGACGTGGGCCAGCGTCCACACGGGCAGTTCGGCGGCCACCTCGACGAAGTCGCACTCGCCCGCGGCGAACAGCGCCGCGGCCCGCTCCGCGATCGTGCGCTCCAGGGCGCGGACGGCGCGCGGGGTGAAGGCCGCGGCCACGATCGTGCGCAGCCTGGAGTGTGCGGGCGGGTCCATGTTGAGCATCTGCGCCTGGACGAAGCGCAGGTCGGCCGGGGTGTCCGGGTCGCGGATCTGGGTGGCGCCGACATGGGAGGAGAAGTCCTCGGGGGTGCGCAGGACGTGCTTGACGTCGGCGTGCCGGAACACCGCCCAGTAACCCGGCCCCTCGCGCCAGGGGCCGACGGCGGGCTCGGGGATCCAGCACACGGGGCTCTCCTCCCGCAGGCGGGCGAAGAGGTCGTACGGGACTCCGGCCTCGTACGTGGACGGCAGGAAGAGCTCGACCACGGACCTGTCGTGCCCGTCCTCAGTTGACATGCCACCTCCTGCTTTCACGCCTCGTTGTCCAAGCTTGTTGTCCACAGGGGAACCCGGCGGCGGGCGGTTGTCCACAGGTGGAGCGCTCGACGGTTCGCCGGGGCGGGCCGGCGTGCATCATGGCCGCGTGACTCCAGCAGACGCAGTGCCGCTCGTCCTTCATAGGCGGCCGCATGACCTGGCAGGTAATCGCCACGCCCATGCGCCGCCGGGCAGACTGCGACGGCACCCGTCGAAGACGCCATCGAGGAGAGACCATGACGACACGTGACACCGTGCAGGAGCTGCTGACCCGGATCGGCAAGGGCGACCCCGAGGGCGTCGCGGCCCTGTTCGCCGAGCGGAGCGAGTGGCGATTCTCCTGGCCGGCCGACGGGCACCCGGCGGTGCCGTGGATCCGCCCGCGGGCGACCCGTGACGACGTGGCCGAGCACTTCCGGAGCCTGGCGGCGCACCACGTGCCCGAGCTGAACGGCACCTCGGTGAGCCGGGTCCTGGTGGACGGCGACGACGCGGTCGTGCTCGGCACCATCGCGCAGACGGTCAAGGGCGGCGAGGTGTCCTACACGTCGCCGTTCGCCCTGCATCTCACCGTCGAGGACGGCCTGGTCACCCGCTACCACATCTACGAAGACAGCCTCACGGTCGCCCGGGCGTTCTCCGGCGACCGGCACACCCCTTGATCACCCAGTTCGGCTCCCCCAGCACCGCGCGGCACGTTCCGCCGTGAGCCCCGTCTCAGGGATCTCTCAGGTGCGGAAAGTAGGCTCACCGCATGAAGCGTGTGGCCGCCCTGGTGGTGGCGCTCGCCCTGATCGGGGTGACGACGTGGCTCGTGTGGCCGTCGGCTCCCGAGGTGCGGGGCCAGGACCAGAAGATAACCGTCGTCGACGGGCCCGCCGACGATCAGCGGGTGGAGCTCGACACCACGTTCTTCCCCCCGCCCGACGGCGGGAAGGCGCCTGTCGTGCTGCTCGCCCACGGGTTCGGCGGCAGCAAGCAGAGCATGCGGGATCAGGCGATCCGCCTCGCTCAGGAGGGCTACGCGGTGCTGACCTGGTCGGCGCGCGGCTTCGGCCGCTCCACCGGCCAGATCGCGCTCAACTCTCCCGACTACGAGGTCAAGGACGTCAAGCAGCTGATCGACTGGCTGGCCGAGCGGCCCGAGGTCCAGCTCGACGCCTCGGGCGACCCGCGCGTCGGCATCGCGGGCGGCTCCTACGGCGGCGCCATCGCGCTCATGACGGCCGCGTTCGACCAGCGGGTCGACGCGATCGTGCCGCAGATCACCTGGTCCGACCTGGCCGACGCGTTGTTCCCCAACGCGGCCACCACCACCCAGACCACCGCCCAGTCCACCGCCCAGGCCACCACGGAAGCCGAGGCTGAGTCAGGCGCCGATTCCCCTGCCGCGCCGGAGGCGGGGGCGGCGAGTGGGGTCTTCAAGCGCATGTGGGCCGGGATCTTCTTCGGGCAGGGCGTCTCGCTCGACGCGTCGTCGCTGCTGGGCCCGCGGGAGGCGGCCGGGCCGCTGACTCCCCAGCAGGCGCGCTGCGGCAGGTTCCTGCCGGAGATCTGCGACATCTACCAGGACGTCGCCGAGGACGGCAGGGCGACGCAGGAGGCCATCGCGCTGCTGCGCAAGTCGAGCCCCGTCACCGTCGCCGACCGGATCAAGGCGCCGACCCTGCTCATCCAGGGCCAGCGTGACTCCTTGTTCCCGTTGAGCCACGCCGACGCCAACGCCAAGGCCATCGCCGCCGCGGGCACGCCGGTCAGCCTGGCGTGGTTCGACGGCGGGCACGACGGCGGCAACGGCGAGGCCGACTGGCTGTTCGAGCAGTCCTCGGCCTGGTTCGCCCGCTATCTCAAGGGCGAGGGCTCGGGGGCGCCGCCGGTGAGCGCGTTCACGGTGACCCGTGACGGCGGTCGCGATCCCGGCACGCGTCAGCGCATCCGCCTGCACCCGGAGGCCGGCTCCTACCCCGGTCTGGGCGGCACCGACACCACCACGGTCGAGCTGGCCGGCCCCGAGCAGAACATCGTCAACCCGCCCGGCGGCGCCCCGGCCTCCATCTCGACGGTGCCCGGCATCGGCGGCCTGCTGGGCGGTCAGGGCAACGGCGGCGTCTCGATCGACATGCCGGGCCAGAGCGCCGCGTTCGAGTCCCGGCCGCTGACCGCTCCCCTGCAGCTCACCGGCAGCCCTTCCATCACGGTCAGGGTGACGGGCGAGGGCGAGGCGACGCTGTTCGCCAAGCTGTACGACGTGGCCGAGGGCAACCAGCTGCCCACGTTGCCCGCCGGGCTCGTGGCGCCCGTCCGGGTGACGATCCCGGAGGGCGCGGGCAGCACGGAGGCCACGATCGCCCTGCCCGCCGTGGACCACCGGTTCGCCGTGGGTCACCGGCTGCGCCTGGTGGTGACGACGACCGACATGGGCTTCGCGACGCCCGCGGCGCCGGCGACGTACCAGGTCTCGCTGGCCTCCCCGGCGCTCACCGTCCCGACGGTGCGCACGCTGGCCGCCGCCCCCACCGGGGTGGCGTGGTGGGTCTGGGCCATGCCGCTGGCCTCGATCGTGGTCGCGGCCGTCCTGCTCGCCACCGGCCGCACTCCGGCCCGCCTCCGCCGCCGTCCCGTACGAGCCTCCGCGACCGAGCCTGCTTCGATCCCCGCCACCCTCGAACCCGGCGTGCCGAACACCACACCCGCTTCCCCCCCGAACGGCAAGCCGGCCACACCCACGGCCACCACCCCGAACGGCCAGTCCCCCGACGCCGCCTCGGCGACCGGGACCGCGAAGGACTCGCCATCGGACGTCGCGGCTGTCGTCAATGGCTCCTCCGCGGAAGCCGCGCCCGTGACCAGCGTTGACACGGCCGTGGTCGCCTCGACAGACGTGCCGTTGGAGATCACGGGGCTGACGAAGGCGTACCGCAACGGCGAGCTGGCGGTCGACGGGCTGTCGTTCCGGGTCGAGAAGGGGCAGGTCCTCGGCCTGCTCGGCCCGAACGGCGCCGGCAAGACGACCACCATGCGGATGATGATGGGCCTCATCCACCCCGACGACGGCGAGATCCGCATCTTCGGCGAGCCCGTCACGCCCGGCGCCCCCGTGCTGTCGCGGCTCGGCTCGTTCGTCGAGGGGCCCGGGTTCCTGCCCCATCTGTCCGGGCGCGACAACATCGAGCTCTACTGGGCCGCGACCGGCCGCCCGGTCGCCGACGCGCACTTCGACGAGGCGCTGGAGATCGCCGGGCTCGGCAAGGCGCTGGAGCGGGCCGTACGCACCTACTCCCAGGGCATGCGGCAGCGGCTGGCCATCGCCCAGGCCATGCTCGGTCTGCCCGACCTGCTCGTGCTCGACGAACCGACCAACGGGCTCGACCCGCCCCAGATCCGCGAGATGCGGGAGGTGCTCAAGCGGTACGCGCGCGACGGCCGTACCGTGATCGTCTCCAGCCACATGCTGGCCGAGGTGGAGCAGACCTGCAGCCACGTCGTGGTCATGCAGCGCGGGCGGCTGGTGTCGACCGGCCCCGTCTCGCAGCTGCTCAGCTCGGCCGCCGTCGCCGACGGGCACGGTCCGCGCCTGGAAGACGTGTTCCTCGACCTCATCGGAGACAAGGCATGACCACCGCGACCGGCTACGCGCCCAACCGTACGCTGCCGTTGCGCGTGGAGATCGTCCGGCAGTTCAAGCGGCGGCGGACGCTGGCGATGTTCGGGCTGCTGCTGGCGCTGCCGTGGGTGCTGGTGATCGCGTTCCAGATCGGGCCGCAGAGCCCCGGCGAGGAGCAGTCGCTGCGCATCTCCGACCTGGCCACGCAGAGCGGCCTGAACTTCGCCGCCTTCGCGCTGTCGGTGTCGGCCAGTTTCCTGCTCGTGGTGGCGGTGGCGCTGTTCTGCGGCGACACCGTGGCGAGCGAGGCCAACTGGTCGTCGCTGCGCTATCTGCTGGCCGCGCCGGTCCCCCGCGACCGGCTGCTGCGGCAGAAGCTGATCGTGGCGCTCGGCTTCTCGGCCGCCGCCGTGATCTGCCTGCCGGTGATGGCGCTGCTCGCGGGCACCCTGGCGTTCGGCTGGGACGACATCCAGGTGCCCGGCACGGGCGAGGTCATCCCGGCGCTCGACGTGCTGCCCCGCTTCGGCATCGTGATCGCGTACGCCATGGTCAGCCAGCTCGTGGTGGCGGCGCTGGCGTTCCTCATCTCGACCATGACCGACTCGCCGCTGGGCGCGGTGGGCGGCGCCGTCGGGCTGTGGATCGTGTGCACCATCCTGCAGGCGGTGGAGGCGCTGGGGGTGCTGCGCGAGTTCCTGCCCACGTTCTGGAACAACGCCTGGCTCGACGCCCTCCAGCCCGAGCTCGACTGGAGCGGGATGGCGAAGGGCGCCTCGGTGTCGATCACGTACGCGGCGATCCTCATCGCGATCGCCTTCCGCCGCTTCCGCCACAAGGACGTCGTCAGCTGACCTCACCCAGCGACGGGACCGAAGACCGGACTACTGACCCCGAACGTCACCAGCCGCCGACCTCCCGTTCCTCACCCGTCCGGCGCCCTGCCCCACGCGCCCGGGGGCGGAAGGTCGGTCCGGGCCCTACCAGGTAGTGGGCGCGTACGTCGGATGCAGACCCGTCAACCGCTGCAGGCCCATCCGTTGATCGGGCCGTCAACCGGTATGGCCCCCGCAACCGGTGGCGGACCAGCGTCCAATGCGGGCCCTACCAGGAGGTGAGGGCCGGATGCCGGTGCAGGCCGAGCAGCCGATGGGGGCCCGGGAGCCGGTGCAGGTCCTGGCCGGGATGGGGGTTGTCAGGCGGTATGGGTGGCGG
>NZ_POUD01000124.1 GCF_003236395.1 Nonomuraea aridisoli
GGTGGGGGCGGTGGGCGTGGCATCTCATGCGGCATCCCGTCGCGTACACGCTGGTCTGTGCGGGGGTGCTGGTCGCTGCGGCGGCGCCGGTGGCCGGGTTGCGGCTGGGCTTCGACCTCGACCGGCCCTCGATCGGGGAGACCGACTTCGGGCGGGGGCTCGCGCACATGGAGGCCGACCGGGTCTCCTCGGCGCTGGCCGTGGTGCTGCCGCATCCGGCGGGCACGCCGCCGGTCGACACCGCCGCCCTCGTCACGGCGCTCCAGCGGGATCCCGGGGTGGCGCTCGTCCTGCCGTCCGACAACGGCCGCGACACGACCGTCGTGCTCGTCCTCATCCGTACGCACATCGACGAGCAGGCCACCACGGAGCTGGCCCGGCAGATCACCCGGCAGCTCATCCCCGCGTCGCTGCCGCCCGGCCAGCGGGCCCACGTGACCGGGCCCAGCGTGATCTTCTCCGACCTCATGGAGGAGACCACCGTCCAGCTCGGCACGGTGATCCCGCTGGTGCTGGGCTGCTCGCTGCTCTTCCTGCTGGTGACCTTCCGCAGCGTCCTGCTGCCGGTCAAGGCCGTGCTGATGAACGCGCTGGCCGTCACCGCCGCGTTCGGCCTGCTCACGCTGGCCACCCGGCACCTGCCGGACCTGGTCGGCGACGAGGTCAACACGCTGATCCCGCTGCTGGCGTTCACGCTGGTGTTCGGCCTGTCGATCGACTACGAGATCTTCCTCATCCACCGCATCGCCGAGCACCACCACGCCCACGGCGACAATGAGGCCGCCGTCGTCCACGGCCTGCGCCACACCGCCCGGCCCATCACCGTGGCCGCCGCCGTCATGGTCGTCACCTTCGCCGCGCTGCTCACCGCGGAACGCCACCACCTGGTGCAGCTCGGGCTCACCGTGGCCGTCGCGATCGTCATCGACGCGACCGTCATCCGGCTGGCGCTCGTCCCCGCGCTGATGCGCCTCCTCGGCGCCCGCAACTGGTGGCTGCCCGCCCCGCTCGCCCGCCTGCTGCCGGTCGCCGGTCACTCGTCCAGGTGACGCCGGGCGGCGTAGAGGCCGAGCGCCCGGATCATGACGGTGTGGTGGTTGACGGGCAGCAGCGCCTGGAGCGGCTGCCACGCCTCGTCGACGGCGCGGCGGGCCTCCTCCAGGGCGGCCGCGACGGCGCCGCAGCCGTCCAGCGCCTCGGCGACCTGCGCCGCGGCGGCGGGATCGGCGTTCCCCGCGCGCACGATCTCCCAGACCTCCCGCAGCCGGTGCCGGGGAAGCCGGGCGACGGCCAGCGCCAGGGGATAGGTGACCTTGCCCTCCCTGATGTCCTCGCCGGGCAGCCTGGCCACGCGGGAGCCGGGCTCGCCAGGAGCGGCCAGCACGGCGCGCAGGTCCGCGACGTCGTCGGTGATCTGGTACGCCAGCCCCACGGCCTCGAAGTACGCGCTGATCCGGTCCAGCAGCTCGCCCTGCGCGCCGGCGAGGATCGCCCCGAACTCGCCGACGCCGCGCACCATCCCGCCGGTCTTGAGGCGGTGCGTGGTCCGCACCCGCTCCAGCACGGTGACGGCGTCTCCCGTGGCCACGGCGGCGTCCATGGCGTCGTGGTGGCCGAGGATGTCGAGCGCCTGGCCGGCGTGGTTGCGGCGCATGCCGTCGAGGTACGCCTGGTAGAGGCGGAGCCGCCGGCCCGGGTCGTCCGGCAGCAGGTGGCGTACGACCTGGTCGAAGACGAGGTACGCGTGCGTCCCGGTGTTGATGGCGGTGGCCTGGCCGAACACCTGGTGCACGGCGGGCCGCCCGCGGCGCACCGGCGCGTTGTCCTCCACGTCGTCCACCATGAGGCTGGCCGTGTGCATCAGCTCGGCGAGCGCCAGCAGCGCACGGTACGGCTCGCTGCTGACGCCCTGCATCTCCATCGCGGCGACCGCGGCGTAGCTGCGCCAGCCCTTGCCCATGGCGTCGGCCAGGTGCCGGACCGGCGCCACCAGCGCGCGGTGCAGCGGCTCGGTGACGACCTCGGCGGGCCAGCCGGAGGCGGGGGCGAGCCCGGCCAGGGCGCTGATCGCCGCGCGGTCGGGCGCGTCGGGATACAGGCGGACGACCTCGGCGTGGGTGAGCTCACGCAGGCGTTCCACGTGGCCCTCGAAGTCGGTGATCCGGTTGACCGGCAGCACCTCCAGCCGGCCGTCGCCGCGTACCGGCTCGCCGCGCAGCTCGCCCTCGACGGTCGCGGCGGCCTCCAGGAGGGCTCCCAGCCGGAAGACGGTCTGCCGCTCCTGCCCGGCGAAGCAGGCGGCGACCCGGAGCGACAGGCCGGGGGCCTCGATCCGCCAGACGGCGGGGTAGGCGTTGAGGGTCCGGGCCGACGTCCAGCGCTCGCCCGGCTCCAGGCGCGCCGCCGCCTCGTGGCGGGAGCCGTCCGGCGCGACGAGCACCACGCGGGCGGGGCGCCGGGAGGTCTCCGCGGCCACCACGTCCCAGCCGTTGTCCAGGTGCAGGGCGATCCACGTCCGGTGGTCGTCGGCCGCGTCGCGGGCGCGCTGGTACAGGGCGAGGCCCGTCATCGGCACGGGCGCCCGCCCCGGCCGGTGCCACGCGGCCTCGGCCGCCAGCCGGGGCAGCAGCTCCACGTCCGGCCCCGCGCCCCGCACGGCGGGCTTGAGCGGGCGCAGCCGCAGCTTCCACGTCTCGTCCTCGCCGCGCACGACGACGTGATAGCCGCCCTCGGCGGGGGCGGACAACTCCGCGACGCCGCCGAAGTCGAGCCGGAGGCGGCCGGCCGCCATGGCCGCCGGGCCGGGCAGCGGCAGGTCGGGCGCGATCGGCCGCCCGCCCGAGCACGCCTCCAGGACCGCGTCGCGGACGTGCGGGTCCCACCCCGTGGAGACGTCGAGGCGGACCAGCTCCACCGCGCCGCCGTCACTCCACGTACGCGCCCGATAGGCCGCGCGCCCCGGGACGCTCACCGACCAGCCGCACGCGTGAGCGGCCGGCCGGGCGTGGCGGTGGGCGAGGAAGGTGAGCATCACCCGGTGTTCCTCGCCGTGTTCCTCGCCGTGTTCCTCGCCGTGTTCCTCGCCGTGTTCCTCGCCGTGCTCCGCGCGCAGGCAGGCGGCGACGCGCCACTCCTCCTGCGCCCGGTCGGCCTCGACGGCGGGTGCGGGCCTGTTCTCCACGGTCGGCTCGAGCGTCACTGCGGGGGCTCCTTGTCGTCGGAGACGGTACGCGACCAGGCGATCGCAGACTGTCATGATGATGGATTCCGTGCCGACCGGCCACCCGGCCGATCCCTTCCCCAGGCTGTGTGAGCAGCGGAATCAGCGCCACGGCCAGGGGCGTCTTCCGGATATGTCGTAAGCAGAGCTAATATTCTGGGCATGAACATGGCGGATCTGCCCGACGCCTTGGCCGGCGTCATGGCCGGGGTCAACCGGCTCATCCGGCGCAGGCTGCGACAGGAGGCGCCCGAGCCGCGGTTGCGCGGCGCCCAGGTCGAGCTGCTGCGGCTGGTCGCCGACAACCCCGGGGTCAGCGTCTCGGCCGCGGCCAAGGAGCTCTACCTGGCCGGCAACTCGGTCTCCACGCTGGTCAACCAGCTCACCGACGCCGGGCTGCTGCGCCGCGAGACGCGCAGCGACGACCGCCGCTCGGCCCGGCTGCTGCCCACGCCCGAGGGCGAGGCGCGGCTGCGGGCCTGGCGCGAGCGGCGTACGGCGGTGTTCCGCGAGCTCGTGGACCGGCTCGGCGAAGACGACCGCGCGGCGCTGGTGGCCGCGCTCCCGGCGCTGCGCAGGCTCGCCGACGGCCTGCGTGAGGAGGTGACTTCGGCGTGACGGACGACACGCCGCCGACGGCGGACGCGGTCACGTGCACGGGGCTGACCTACGCCTTCGGCGGCTCCAAGGCCGTCGACGGGCTCGACCTGACGGTCACGTCCGGCGAGGTGTTCGGCCTGCTGGGGCCCAACGGCGCCGGCAAGACCACCGCGATCCGCTGCGTGACCACGCTGCTGCCCGTCCCCGCCGGCATGGTGAAGGTCTTCGGGCACGACGTGGCCGCCGGCCGGATGGCGGTGCGCCGCATGCTCGGCTACGTGCCCCAGCAGCTGTCGGCGGACGCGAACCTGACCGGCCGCGAGAACGTCGCGCTGTTCGCGCGCGTCTTCGACGTGCCGCGCAAGGAACGTGCTCCCCGCGTCGCCGAGGCGCTGGAGGCGGTCGGGCTGGCCGAGGCCGCCGACCGCATGGCCGGCACGTACTCCGGCGGCATGATCCGCCGCCTGGAGCTGGCTCAGGCGCTGGTCAGCTCGCCGCGCCTGCTGATCCTCGACGAGCCGACGATCGGGCTCGACCCCATCGCCCGCACCGGCGTGTGGGAGCAGATCATGGCGGTGCGCGCCGCCAGCGGGATGACCGTCCTGGTCACCACGCACTACATGGACGAGGCCGACCAGTACTGCGACCGGGTCGCGCTCATGCACCAGGGCCGGGTGCGCGCGGTCGGCACGCCGCGGCAGCTCACCGACGACCTGCGCGCCCGCCGCGGCGACGGCTCGTCCCCGACGCTGGAGGACGTCTTCCGCGACGTCGCCGGCAGCGGTCTCGACGAAGGAGGGGATTTCCGCGATGTCCGCCGCACCCGCCGCACCGCCTCCCGCGTCGGCTGAGGGCCGGGGGCTGCTGCTCACCCCGCCGCGCTCGCGACCGGCGTGGCGGCTCGTCCCGGCCAGGGTCGGCGCGATGTGCGTGGTGGAGCTGCAGAAGCTCCGTCACGACCGCAGCGAGCTGTACACCCGCGCGATCCAGCCCGCGCTGTGGCTGGTGATCTTCGGGGAGACCTTCAACCGCATCGGCGTGATCCCGACGGGCGGCATCCCGTACCGCGACTATCTGGCGCCCGGGATCATCGCCCAGTCGACGATGTTCATCGCCATCTTCTACGGCATCCACATCATCTGGGAACGCGACTCCGGCGTGCTGACCAAGCTGCTGGTCACGCCGACCCCGCGGGCCGCGCTGGTGGCCGGCAAGGCGTTCGCGGCCGGGGTGAAGGCGATCGTGCAGGCCTTCGTCGTGCTGGTCATCGCCGCGCTGCTGGGCGTGAGCCTGACGTGGAACCCGCTGCGCCTGCTCGGGATGGTCGTGGTCGTGGTGCTCGGCTCGGCGTTCTTCGCCTGCCTGTCGGTGACGATCGCCGGGATCGCCCGCACCCGCGACCGGCTGCTCGGCATCGGCCAGGCCATCACCATGCCGCTGTTCTTCGCCTCCAACGCGCTCTACCCGACCGAGTCCATGCCCTCCTGGCTGCGGGTCATCAGCGCGATCAACCCGCTCAGCTACGAGGTGGAGGCGCTGCGCGGACTGCTGCTCGGCACCCCCGCCAACCTGCCGCTGTGCTTCGCCGTCCTGGTCCTGGCCGCGGCCCTGGGCATCACGGCGGCCTCGGCGCTGCTCGGGCGGCTGGCCCGCTGAGCGGCCGCGGGCCATGGCGAGTGACCATGGCCCGCGGGCGGCGTCAGAGGTCGAGCCCGATCAGCAGCGGGTCGTGGTCGGAGGAACGGTACGGGCCGGGCCCGTACAGGTACGGCGGGTTGAACTCCGTGTTGTAGTCCATGAACCGGCCCTCGTCGGCGTTGATGTGCCAGATCGTCGCGCCGGTCACCCGCTTGGCCAGCTTCCTGTCGGCCAGGGCGTGGTCCAGCTCGCCCGACAGACCCTCGAAGACGTAGCTGTAGCGGTCCTTCGACGGGACGAACTCCTTGCTGAGGCTGGTCAGCCCGCCGCGCTCGAACGCCCGGATCGGGTCCTCCTCGCCGTAGGCGTTGATGTCGCCGACGACGAGCGCGTTCTTCAGCTTGAGGCTGTCGATCAGGCCGAGCACCGCCTCGGCCTGCTTGACGCGCTTGGCGTTGTAGCAGCTCTGGCCGTCGCCCTGGTCGGCGTCGGGGCCGGTGGCGGGGCCGTCGGCGTCGGTGCAGCCCTTCGACTTGAAGTGGTTGACCAGGATGGTGAAGCTCTGGCCGCCCTTCCTGCCCGCCTTGCGGAACGTCTGCACCAGCGGCGGCCGGTTGAAGATCGGGTCGGCCGACGAGCGCGCCGCCCCGACCGGGGTGAGCTTGGCCGGCTTGTAGATCAGCGCGGTCTGGATGGCGTCGGTGCCCGGGTTCGGGTGGGTGATCCCCCGGTACGTGCCCGCGCCGGCCTTGGCGTTCAACGCCTCGACCAGGGCGTTCAGCGCCACGTCGGCGTTGCGCTCGACCTCCATGAGGCCGGCGGCGTCCGGGTCGAGCGCGAGGATGGTGTTGACGAGCTTGGCGAGCTGGCGGTCACGCTCCGCGGCCGTGGTCGCGCCGCGCGAGTCGAGCGTGGTGAACCAGTTGAGCGTGTTGAGGCTCGCCACTCGCACGTCGCCGCCGACCTTGCGCGGCGCGGCCGGGCGCGGGTTCTCCGGCTCGAAGACGACCGGCCGGGTCGGCTCGACGCGGTAGACGTCGAAGCCGTAGGTGAGCACGCCCGTCAGGTCCTCGACCTCGTCGCCGAGGCGCACGGTCTCCGACCCTTCGGAGTGGTACGGCAGCCGCGCCGGGTTCTGCGCGTTGGAGCCGTCGTCGAGCAGGATCGAGCGCCGCGCGTCCTTCTCGGGGTCGACGCCCCTGCGGTCGGTCGGCTGCCACAGCCGCCCGCCCTCGGCGAGCAGGATCTCGCCGAACCGGCCGAGGTTGTAGATCTCGGAGGCGGCCAGGTCGTCCTTGAACGTGACGAGCATGTTCTCGTAACGCTCGAACGTGACGCCCTTGTCGAGCGGCAGGTCCAGCACGGTCGGCCTGACCGAGCCGGAGCCGCAGACGTCGACCGCGGTGGCGGGTGAGATCTCGGTCAGGCCGTTGAACTCGATCGCCTTGCCGGAGACGAGCACCCGGTCACCGGTGTTCACCGGCGCGGACGAGAACACGAACAGGCCCTCGGAGGTCGCCGGGTCGCGGTCGGGCGCGGCGCTCTGCAGGTAGAAGCCGCCGAGCTGGCCGCTCGCCTGGAAGTCGCCGGTGACGACGCCCTCGACCCGGACGTCCTGCCCGGCGAGGGGGCCGGCGTCGCCGCCGCCCTGCACCTGCGCGATGGTGTGCGTGGCCGGGGTGTCGCACGTCGGGGTCGGGGTCGGCGTCGGCGTCGGGGTCGGCTCCTCGCCGCCTTCGCAGGGGGCCGCCGGGGTGGCGCTGTTGCGCGGGGCCGGGGCGGCGGCCTCGAAGTCGGCGCCGTTGTCGTCGGTGTCGGCGCAGCCGCCGTTCCTGCGGATCGCGGCGGTGGTGTTGCTCAGACCGGGCGCGGGGCTGCCCTCGGAGAAGTTCGCGGTGCCGAACCCGACCAGGTCGGCGACGAGCGCGAGCTGCTCGGGCGTGCAGGCGGTGGTGGAGCCGTTGCAGGCCAGGCCGTCGGCGGAGCGGACGAGGGCCATCTTGCCCGCCGTGGCGCTGACGTTGATGCCGCCGGTGGTGTCGGGCGCGGGCAGCGGCGTGCCCGGGTTGGCGCCCGCTGCGAGCTGGACCAGGTGGTACCGGCCGGGGGCCAGGGTGCCGGAGAGGCTCGTCCTGTTGGCGGCGAAGTTTCCGGTGCCGGTGGCACTCGTGTACTGCACCGACCAGCCGTCCAGCGAGACCGGGGCGCCGCTGCGGTTGAAGAGCTCGACGTAGTCGTTGGCGAAGGGGGCGCCGGAGTTTCCGCCGCCTCCGTACACCTGGCTGATGACTACCGTGCCCGCCGCTGCGGCGGCGGGGGCAGAGGGGAGGGCCGCGATCGAGCCGGCGGTGACGCCGGCGGTGACGAGGATCGCGAGTGCCCGGGGCATTGCACGCATTGCCTGAGAGTAAAGGGAGGGTCATCCCAATTTGCTAGCAACTTGGTTGATGTCCTGTGAATTCGTGATGTCTGACTTTTGCCAGGGCTGCGTCTGGCTCTGGCCTGGCTGTGTCCGGTGCGGTGGCCGCCGGGAGGAGGGGGTGGCGCCCCGGGCGGCGGATGTGGGCTCAGGCGAGGTTGGCGAAGAGGTCGTTGAACGCCTCGGTCATCGACGGATGGGTGTAGATCCCGTCGCGCAGCACGCTCGCGGTCGCCCCGAGCCGGAGTGCGACGGCAAGAGTGTTGACCGTCTCATGCGCATCGTGGGCAAGCATGGTCACGCCGAGCACCTCATCGGTCTCGGCGTCGACGATCGCCTTCATCACGCCCCGCGGGTCGCCGACGATCTTGGCCCGCGGCAGGATCGCCATCTCCGCCACCTTGCGCACGGCGGTCTTGAGCGGGCGGCCGGTGGCCCGCGCCTCGGCCTCGGTCATGCCGACCCGCGCCAGCGGCGGGGTGGTGAAGACGACGTGCGGCACGTAGCGGCGGTCGTTCACGGAGCGGGTGCCAGAGCCGGTCAGCTGGTCGAGCACGATCCGGTAGTCGTCGAGTGAGATGTAGGTGAACTGCGGACCGCCGTTGACGTCGCCGACCGCGAAGACGTGCGGCAGACTCGTGCGCAGGTGTTCGTCGACGATCACCTCGCCCCTTGAGCCGACCTTGATGCCGACCTCGGCCAGGCCGAGCCCGTCGGTCACCGGGCGCCGACCGAGAGCAGCCAGTACGACATCACCGCGCGCCGTCGCGGTCTCACCTGAGCGGGTGCGGTAGGTGACGACCGCCCTGCCTGCGCCCGCATCGTCGACGCGCTCGACGGTGGCGCCGGTGAGCACCCGGACACCCGCGTCGGCCAGCAGCGCCCGCACCTCGGCGGCGATGTCAGGGCCCTCGGCCGGCAGCAGCTGGTCGCCGCGCTGGATCAGCGTCACCGGAGTACCGAACGCGGCGTGCATCGAGGCGAACTCCACGCCGACGTAGCCACCACCGAGCACCACCAGTTCGTCCGGCTGCTTGGTCAGCGCCAGCATCCCCGTGCTGGTGACGACCCGCGAGCTCTCGGCCAGGCCGGGGATCGGGGGCACGATCGACGCGGCGCCGGTGTTGATCACGATCGTCTCCGCGCGGATCTCCAACTCATCGACGCCGGCGGTGACGCGTAGCGTGTGCGGGTCGGCGAAGCGCGCCCGGCCAGTGATCACGGTCGAAGTCTCAGGTGAATCGAAGATCTCGAAGTTCTTGGCCCGCATCGCCTCGACCAGGGCCGTCTTCTTCTCGGCCGCCTGCTCGAACCAGGCCGCCTCGTCAACCCGCTTGTCCGGATGCTCCGACCGGTAGATCAGGGCCTTGGTCGGAACACAGGCGATGTTGTGCACGTCCCGCCGTACATCTGATCGGACTGCTCGATCAGGACCACCCGCTTGCCCGCCTTCGCCAACGCCCCGACGAGCGTTTTACCGCCCTTGCCGAAACCGATGACCGCCAGATCCACCTTTATCTCCCGCATGGACGCCATGCTATTCAGCCCACGCTCGAGATCTGGCTTCCAGTGCCATCGCTGCCTCGGAGGTGGGCGGCTTTGCCGAAACGGCAACGCGGTTACCCGGAACCGGGGCCGCCGCGCCATCGTGGAGTCGCGAGCTTCGGCGAAGGAGGACTCATGTCACGGGCAACCCACCGGCTGGTGCCGTCCCCGGCGGGCCGGATCCATCTGGTCGAGCAGGGCGAAGGGCCGCTCGTGCTGCTGGTGCACGGGTTCCCCGAGTTCTGGTACTCCTGGCGCCACCAGCTTCCCGCGCTGGCCGGCGCCGGCTACCGGGCCGTGGCCGTGGACGTGCGCGGGTACGGCCGTTCGTCCAAGCCGGACGCGGTGTCCGCGTACCGGATGCTGGAGCTGGTCGAGGACAACGTCGCCGTGGTGCGCGCCCTCGGCGAGGAGACGGCGGTCGTCGTCGGCCACGACTGGGGCTCGGCCATCGCCGCCCACAGCGCCCTGATCCGGCCGGACGTCTTCACCGCCGTCGGGCTGCTGAGCGTGCCCTACGCCCCGCGCGGCGTGCCCCGGCCCAGCGAGACGTTCGCCCGGATGGGCGGCGACGAGGAGTTCTACGTCTCCTACTTCCAGGAGCCCGGGCGGGCCGAGGCCGAGATCGAGCCGGACGTGCGCGGCTGGCTGGCCGGCATCTACGCCGCGCTGTCCGCCGGCACCATGCCCGGCCCCGACCGGCCCGACCCCCATTTCGTGGCCCGCGGCGGCACGCTGCGCGACCGGTTCCCCGGCGGGGCCCTGCCGTCCTGGCTGAGCGAGGACGACCTCGACGTCTACGCCGCCGAGTTCGAACGCACCGGCATGAGCACGGCGCTGCACCGCTACCGCAACATGGACCGCGACTGGGAGGACCTCGCCCCCTGGGACGCCGCCCCCATCCTCCAGCCGTCGTTGTTCATCGGCGGCGCCCTGGACGCCTCCACCACCTGGCTGTCCGCCGCGATCGACGCCTACCCCACGACGATGCCGGGCATGGTCTCCTCCCGCCTGCTCGACGGCTGCGGCCACTGGGTCCAGCAGGAACGCGCCGACGAGGTCAACCACCTGCTGACCGGCTGGCTCGACGGCCTCAAGCTCGGCGCATCACGCTCTCGTACGTGACGCCGGTGAGGCGTTCCGAGACCTCCCACAGCCGCCGCGCCGTGTCGGTGTCGTCGATGGCGGGGTCGCGGGTGCGGAGCGTGGGGGAGCCGTACGCCTGCATCGGCCCGTCGGCGACGACGTAGCCGCCGCCGGGCAGGTCCGGCACGGTGGCGGCGTACAACGAGGTCTGCGCGCCCTCGGGAGTGGGACGGAAGGCGAAACGCACGACGAGCGGCGCGAGCGTCCGGTAGAGCCGTCCCTTGGCGGCGTGCGGGCCGCCGGTGAGGATGTTGGAGCGGGTGAGCTTCGGCGCGGCGGCCATGCTGCGCAGCCTCAGCCCGGCGGCGTCCGCCCGGCGCTGGAGTTCGAGCGCGAAGTAGAGGGTGGCCCGCTTCGCCACCGCGTACGTGAACATCGGCGAGTAGGAGCGCTCGGCGTTGAGGTTGTCCAGGTCGAAGCGGGCGTAGCGCTGCGCCAGGCTGGTGACGGCGACCACCCGCGGGTCGGGCGCGGCGAGCAGATGGGGCAGCAGCAGGCCGGTCAGCGCGAACGGGCCGAGATGGTTGACCGCGACCTGCGACTCGAACCCGTCCTCGGTCACCGCGTACGGCACCATCGAGATCCCGGCGTTGTTGACCAGCAGGTCGAGCCGGCCGAGGTCCCAGCCGGCGGCGAACTCCCTGATGGAGGCCAGGCTGGCCAGGTCCACCCGGCGCAGCTCCAGCTCGGCGCCGGGCGCCTCCTCCTTCATGCGGGCGAGCGCGGCCTGACCGCGTTCGGGGTCACGGCAGGCCAGGACGACGCGGGCGCCGCGGCGGGCCAGCTCGCGGGCGGTGACGTAGCCGATGCCGCTGTTGGCGCCGGTCACCACCACGAGCCGGCCGGACTGGTCGGGGATGGCGTCGAAGGTCCACGAAGAGGTGTTTCGCATCATGTGCCACCTGGGGGGTGCGGTTTGACCGTGTATCGCAACGTTCGGTTGGGATACTCCCAGCGGCTCGCGATCTTGGCAATGGTCGCGGCAAATCCGCCACCGCGCGGCGGCGAACAGCGGAAACACAGTGCGAACAACGCCTGGACCTGCGCTTACCGTTTGTTGCACACCGGCCACGCGGCGGCTGTGCCTCCTCCCCGGCACCCCCTCGGACCCGCCGTCCCCTGACCGGTGTGAGGAGGACGCATGGACGTACAGGATCCCGCGGTGCGCGCCGAGCTGGAACGACGGCTGCGCGCGCTGGAGGAGGACGAGGCGGGCGACCCCGCGCACGCCCCGCTGCCGGCGGCCGAGCTGTGGCTGTTCGCGGCGGTCGTCGTGGTGCTCACGCTGATCGGCTGGGTGATGGCGTGATGGCCGTCGAAGAGGACGTCAGGCGCGAGGCCACGTTCGGCTCGCTGCCCGTGCTGCGCTCCGAGCGGGTGTGGAACTTCGCCGACTTCAGCTGGGTGAACGTCGGCCTGGCCATCGCCACCTGGGCCTTCCTCGTCGGCGGCCAGACCGCCGGGCTGGTCGGCTTCCAGAAGGGCCTGGCGGCGATGATCATCGGCAACGCCATCGCCGTCGGCGTGATGCTGCTGGCCAGCGTCGTCTCCAGCCAGCGCTACGGCGTGGAGCAGTACACCGTGCTGCGCACCGCGTTCGGCTTCGGCGGGGTGGCGCTGCTGGTGTTCACCGTGGTGCTGTTCACCGAGATGGGCTGGTCCGCGCTGCTCAGCGTGATGTTCGGGCGGGCCGCCACCCAGGTGTCCAACCAGGTGCTCGGAACCGCCATCGGGCCGGACGCGCTCCCGGTGACCCTGCTCGCGCTGGTGGCCATCGTCGCCGCGTGGCTGATCCTGGTCAAAGGGCCGCTCGCGATGCGCATGTTCAACCGCATCGTGGCCCCCGGGCTGGCCGTGCTCACCGTGGGCATGATCGTGCTGCTGCTGACCCGCACGTCGTGGTCGGAGCTGATGGCCGCGCCGCCGCTCGCGCCGTTCCCCGACGAGAGGCTCAACTTCGCCCTGGCCGTGGAGTTCAACCTCGGCGTGGGCTTCTCCTGGTGGCCGGTCATGGGGAGCCTGGCCCGGCTGACCGACCGGCCGCGCAGCGCCCTGTGGCCCGGCTACATCGGGCTGTTCGGCGCCACCCTCGTCGCCCAGGTGGTCGGCATGGCCGCGGCGCTGACGCTGGGCGACTCCGACCCGACCGTCTGGATGGTCCCGCTCGGCGGCGAATGGCTCGGCGTGCTGGCGCTGATCTTCATCGCCTTCGCCAACCTGACCAGCCTGTCGTCCATCGTCTACTCCACCTGCCTGGCGCTGCGGCAGGCGGGCGGCAACCTGCTGGCGAAGGTCCGCTGGGAGTGGCTCACCGCCGGGTTCTTCGTGCTGCCGGCCGTGGTCAGCTTCTGGCCGAGCCTGCTGTACGACGGCTTCCTCGTCTTCGTCACCTGGAGCGGGGCGTTCCTGGCCGCGATCTGCGGCACGGTCATCGCCGACTACTTCGTGCTGCGCCGCCAGCGGATCGACCTGCGCGGCCTGTACGCTCACGGCGCCGCCAGCCCGTACCACTTCACCGGCGGGTTCAACCTGGCGGGGGTGCTGTCCACCGCGCTCGGGGCCATCGCGTACGTCTGGCTCTACAACCCGCAGACCCTGGCCACCCAGCCCGCGTTCAACGTGCTCACCGCGTCGGTGCCGGCCGTGGTGGTGGCCGCCCTCACCCACCTGCTGCTGACCCGGCTGCTCAACCGGGGACGCGGCGGCTACGACGACAGGAGAGCGTGATGCCCCGTACCGCCCTCGCCGCCGTCCACGACGGCCGCGGCGACAGGCTGACCGTCCGCGAGATCCAGGTCGCCGACCCGGGCCCGGGCGAGGTGCTGGTCCGCATCGCCGCCTCCGGCGTGTGCGGCTCCGACCGGCACGTGCTCGACGGCGAGTGGAGCCTGCCCACGCCGACCGTGATGGGTCACGAGGGCGCCGGCGTCGTCGAGCAGGTCGGCGCCGGCGTGACCGACGTCGCCCCCGGCGACACCGTGATCCTGTCCTGGTACTACCCGTGCCGCCGCTGCCGCGCCTG
The DNA here is from genome assembly GCF_003236395.1 of Nonomuraea aridisoli. Classification (GTDB taxonomy): domain Bacteria; phylum Actinomycetota; class Actinomycetes; order Streptosporangiales; family Streptosporangiaceae; genus Nonomuraea; species Nonomuraea aridisoli. The sequence goes on from NZ_POUD01000124.1 coordinate 13,591, forward strand.
CGCCGCCGGCAAGGCGTGGGCCTGCACCGGCACCCGCTCCAACGAGTGCCTGCTGCCCGACGGCACCACCCGGCTGCGCGACGCCGCCGGCGTCGTCTACCCCTATCTCGCCGTCGGCACGATGAGCGAGTACGCCGTCGTGCCCGAGTCGGCCGCCGTCCGCGTGCCCGCCGACGTGCCGATGGACGTGGCCAGCCTGATCGGTTGCTCGATCACCACCGGCGTGGGCGCCGTGGTCAACAACGCCAAGGTGCCCGCCGGGGCCTCCGCCGTCGTCGTCGGCTGCGGCGGTGTCGGCCTCGCCGTCGTCATGGGGCTCGCCCTGGCCGGGGCGTACCCGATCGTCGCGGTGGACACCGCCGAGGAGAAGCTCGCCGCCGCGCGCTCGTTCGGCGCCACCCACACCGTACGGGCCGGCGGGGACGCCGCTCAGGTGGCGGCCGAGGTCGCGGAGATCACCTCCGGCGGCGCCGACTACGCCTTCGAGGTCATCGGCCGGGTCGAGACCGTCGAGTCGCTGCCCTCGCTGCTGACGACCGGAGGCGTGGGCGTGCTCGTCGGCCTGCCGCCGCAGGGCGCCAAGGCCGGCATCGACGTGCTGGAGCTGGCCGAGGCGGGCAAGACGCTCATCGGCTCCAACTACGGCGGCGCCGTGCCGAGCCTCGACTTCCCCCGGCTCGCCCGCCTGTATCTGGCCGGCCGGCTGCCGCTCGACTCGCTCATCTCGCACCGCGTACGCCTCGACGAGGTGAACGACGCGTTCGACGCGATGCGGGCGGGCACCCGGACGAGGAGCGTCATCGTCTTCGAATAGCGTGATCGTCTTCGAATGATGTGGAGCCCGCGCATGCCGCAGAACACCCCTGGCGCCGTCACCGTCGGCGCCGTCCAGCTCGTCTCGGCGCACGGCGACGTGCCCGCCAACCTCGACGCCATCGAGGAGCTCGCCGCGCGGGCGGCGGCCGGCGGCGCGCGGGTCGTCGTCACGCCTGAGCTGGCGCTCACCGGCTACCTGTGGCCGGACGAGGACGCGGTGCGCGGCCTGGCCGAGCCGGTGGACGGTCCCTCCGTCCGCCGCCTGGCCCGGCTGTGCCGCGCGACCGGGGCCTGGCTCGTGCTCGGCATGCCGGAGCTGGACACCCGGGTCGGCACCCTGCACAACACGTGCGTGCTCATCGGGCCGGACGGTCCCGTGGACGCGTACCGCAAGGCGCACCCCTTCGTCGCCGACCCCTTGTGGGCGGCCGACGGGCACCTGCCGCCGCCCGTCTGGGACACCCCGGCGGGGCGTTGCGTCCCGCTGATCTGCGCCGACATGGACTACCCCGAGTCCGCCCGGTACGCCGCGCTGAGCGGGGCCGACTGGATCGCGCTGCCCACCGCGTGGGTGGACGAGCCGGGGCCGAGCGCCACCTGGCGGCTGCGCGCCTGGGAGAACGGCCTGCCCGTCGTGGCCGCCGACCAGGCCGGCGCGGAGACGATGCACGGGCGGCGCGTGCAGTTCAGCGGCGGCAGCTGCGTCATCGACCACACCGGTGACGTCGTCACCGCGCTGGACGACGGGCCCGGCGTCCTGACCGCCGAGCTCGACCTCGCCGCCGCCCGCGACCTGCGCCACCGCCTCCTCGCCGCCCGCCGCCCTGCGGAGTACCGACCCCTGGCCCGCACCACGACCTGGCCGCGGGAGTCCCGCCACGCTCTCACCGGCGACTCCTCCGGCTCCGAAGTGCTGGTCGCCGTCCACACCCCGGCGGTCGGGGGCGGCGCGGAGCTCCCGCCTCCGCCTCCGGAGGGGACGCGGCTCACGGTGCTGCCCGCCTTCCACCTGACCGGCGGCGTGCCCGACCCGGCCGCGGCCCGTACGGCGCTGGACCGTCTGTCGGCCTGGTGCGCCCGGCACGCCTGCGAGGCGGTCACCGCCCTGGCCGTCCCCTCCCGCCTGGACGAGCAGGACGTTCCGGGTGTCGCATCGCGGCCGGGTGGGGCGACGGCTTCGGGCGTCGCGGCCGGTGGCGTACGGTACGCCGTCGTGCTGGTCGGTGGCGAGGGGGTGATCGCCCGCAGGGACGTCACCCATCTGGGAGCGCACGCGTCGTGGGCGGAGCCGGGGGGTGAGCCGACGCGGACCGTCCGGCGGCCGTGGGGGACGCTCGGGTTGCTCGCGGGGGAGGAGCTGGCGCCGTTCGAGCCGTCGCGGGTGGCCGCGGTGGAGGGCGCCGACGTGATCGCCGTGCCCGCGGCGGTGTCGTGGCCGTTCCCCGTGCCCTTCGACGGCACCCGGGTGCCGCTCGAACCGGAGGAGCTGCGCCGTCCCGACCCCGCCTTCGCCCATCCCGCGCGGTTGCGGGCGGGCGACTCCCACGTATGGGTGGCGCTGGCCAACGACGGGCCCGTGCCCGGCGGCGTGTTCGCCCCGGACCACGTGGCGGTGCCGCGCCGGGAGGTGCTCGCCACGGAGCCGGGCTGGACCTCGTTGTCGTGCCCGCTGAGCGGCCCCGACGACATGGGCGCGGTCTGCGCGGCGAAACCCCAGCTGGCCCGCCGGCGCGCCGACCTGTTCACCGCGGCCCTCCTCGCCCCGGCGACCGTCCTCCCGGAAAGCCAGGCGACCGCGGCGGGCTGACGCCATGGCGACGTTCAGAACGACAGCAGCTCGAAGGCGCCCGCCGTGCGGAAGCCGATGCGGTGGTAGAGCGATTCGCCGGCGGGGGTGGAGGTGAGGGCGGCGGTACGGACGCCGCGCTCGCGGGCCAGGCGGAGCGCGGCGGTCGTCAGGGCGGTGGCGACGCCGCGCCGGCGGTGCTCGGGCTGGGTGCCGACGAAGTAGAGGGTGAGCAGGCCGTGGCTCAGCCAGGCCACGGTGGTGCCGGCGAGCGCGCCGTCGGCCGTGCGACCGGCCAGCCTGATCACCGTGCCGTCCGCGGAGAACGCCTTCTCCCGCTCGATCGCGGCGGCCACGCCGTCCGGGCTGATGCCGGACACGCGGGCGTAGGCCGGGACGAACTCCGCCAGGTCGGTGGCCTCCGCGACGTGCAGCCCGTCCGGCGACGGCGCGTACGCCGCCCGGTCGATCGCCACGGTCATGATCGGCATGCGGGCGACGCGGACGGCGCCGAGGGACACCAGGGCGTCCGCGGTGCCGGCGTCGCTGTCGGGACCGGCCCACCAGATCCGCGGCACGCCGTCCAGATGGTCGCGCGCCTCGGCGAGCGCGTCCCCCGGGGCATGCCCGCGCACGCGCAGCACCCCGTTGAGCGGCGCGTGCGGCACCTCGCTGCGGTAGATCGGCAGGTCGTCGCTCGCGGGCGCGCCGGCGTTCCAGCCGAGGAGGTACGCGCGGTGCGCGGCGAGCAACGTGTCGAGCGATTCCACCGGACGATGGTAGGCGGACGCGTGCCGAGGCGTGACGGCGGGCGGTGCGGTCTCGACGTGTCAGGGAACGGTGAGGATATGGCGGTGACGCTCAGGCAGCTCGTGGCCGATGCGCGGCTGGGGCTGCGGGTGGTGTTCGGGCATGAGGGGCTCGACCACCCGGTGCGGTGGGTGGCGGTGTCGGAGCTGCCGGACCCCGGGCCCTGGCTGGACGGCGCCGAGCTGCTGCTGACCAGCGGCATGTGGCTGCGGGACGAGCCCGACCAGGCGGCCGCGGCCGAGCGGTGGGCCGACCGGCTGGCCGCCGCGCAGGCCAGGGCCGTCGGGTTCGGGCTCGACCCCTGGTTCACCGAGATCCCCGCCGAGGTGGTCGCCGCCACCCGCCGTCACCGGCTCACCCTCCTGGAGGTGCCGGTCCGCACGCCGTTCGTGGCCGTGGACCGCGCGGTCGCCGATCTGAACGCCGCCGAGGCGCGCAAGGAGGCCGAGCAGGCCAGGAGGGTGCAGCAGCGGCTCGCGGAGGCGGGCCGCGCCGGACGGCAGGCGGTCACCGACCGGCTGGCCCGCGAGCTGCGCGGATGGGTGGCCGTCCTCGACGCCGGGCACGCGGTGACCCTGCGCGCGCCCCACGACGCGGGCCCGTCCGCGGCCGCGCTCGCCGCCCTGGCCCGGCGCGCCGACCGCCAGTCCCTGCACATGCTCCAGGACGAACTGGACGGCGTGCCCGTCACCGCCGTGCCGCTCGGCCCGGCCAGGGAACGCCGCGGCACGCTCTGCGTCGGCGCGGCCCTGGTGGTGGAGCGGCCGAACTGGACGGCCGGCATCGTCGGCACCGCCGCGGCCCTGCTCACCGTGCTGGAGCGGGGCGGGGAGCGGGAGCTGCGCGGCGTGGTCGGGAACCTGCTGGCGGAGGGCGACGTGCGGGCCGCGGCCAGGGTGGCGGCGATCGTCGAGCTCCCGCTGCCGTCCGAGATGATCGCCGTCGCGCTGACCGGGCCGGGACACCGTCAGGCCACGGCCCGGATCGTCGCCGCCGGTGGCTGGCCCGCCTCCCGCGACCCGGCGGTGGTGCTGGCGACGCCCGGCTTCGGCGAGGAGCGGCTGCCCGGCCTGCTGGGGAGCGCGCGGGCCGGGGTGTCGTCGCCGAGGCCGCCCGAGGAGGCGGCGGCCGGGATCAGGGAGGCCCTCCTCGCCGCCGGCCTGACCAGGGCGGATCGTCCCGTGGTGCGCTACTCCGACACGCCCGCCCTGGAGCTGGACCGCCTGCTCTCCTCGTCCGCCGCCGTGCGCTTCGCCGACGCGCTGCTCGCCCCGGTGAGCGCGGCCCCCGACGCCGCCGCCCTGCTGACGGCGGCCAGGGCGTGGGTGGCGGCCAACTACCGCTGGGACCCCGCCGCCGCCGCGGCCGGGGTGCACCGCGAGACGATCCGCGCCCGCCTGAACCGCCTCGCCGCCCTGACCAGCCTGAACCTCGACACCCCGGGCGACCGCCTCGCCCTCTCCCTGGCCCTCACCGTCCTCCCACCCGTCCACCGCGAGGGATAGGGTCGCGGACGGACGGCACGGGGAACGTCTTCCACCTCCACCTGCACGTGGTGCCGCGTTATCGGGGTGACGGCGTCGTGGTCACCGCCGACTGGAAGAAGCGCCCGCGTGAGCTTCTCGACCAGGACGCGACGTTGATCCGGCGGGCGGTCAGGGCATGTGGGTGCCGCCGTTCACGTGCAGGGTCTGGCCGGTGGTGAAGGCGGTGGCGTCGCTGAGGAGGTACGTGACGGCGGCGGCCACGTCCTCCGGGTTCGCGACGCGGCCGAGCGGGGAGGCGAGCTCGCGCCGGCGTACGTCCTCGGCGGTGAACAGGCCGTCGTTCATCGGCGTGGCGGTGAAGCCGGGGGAGACGGCGTTGACGCGTATCCCGGCCGGGCCCAGCTCGCGGGCGGCGGCGCGGACGAGGCCGAGCGCGCCGGCCTTGGCGGCGACGTAGTGCGCCTGGTGGAGCGGGCCCAGGCCGGCCGCCGCCGACGAGGCGATGCAGACGACGGAGCCGCCGCCCGTCATGGCGCGCGCGGCTTCGCGCAGGCACAGGAACGCACTGGTCAGGTGGACCGCAAGCATGTCCTGCCACTCGCGCAGGGTCATCTCGGTCAGCGGCACGTGCCGGGCGACGCCCGCCGACAGCACCATCCCGTCGATCCGGCCGTGCCGCTCGACGGCGGCCTCGACCAGCCGTACGCACTGGGCCTCGTCCGTGACGTCGGCGGGGACGGCGAGCGCGCCCGGCCCGATCTCGGCCGCCACCGCGGCGAGCCGTTCCGGATCCCGGTCGGCCAGCGTCACCGCGGCCCCGGCGCGGGCCGCCGCGAGCGCGCACGCCCGCCCGATCCCGCCGGCCGCCCCCGTCACGATGACACTCGACGCGAACGCCGCGGAGGGTGGGGCGGTGGGGGAGTCAGACACAGAGGTAGCCTCCGTCGACGTAGACGACCTGGCCCGTCATGTACGCCGACGCGTCCGAGGCCAGGAAGACGGCGGCGCCGCCCATCTCGTCCGGGCGGCCGAAGCGGGCCATCGGGATGTGGGAGAGCAGCCGCGCCATGCGCTCCGGGTCTTGCTGGAGCGGCTCGGTCATCGGGGTGTCCACCATGCCGGGGCCGATGGCGTTGACCCTGATGCCCCGATCGGCCCACTCCAGGGCCAGGCTCTTGGTCAGTTGCACGATGCCGCCCTTGCTGGCGGCGTACCCGGCCGCCCAGGCGTTGCCGACGACGCCGTTGAGGGAGGCGACGTTGACGATGCTCCCGCCCTCCTCCATGACCCGCGCGGCCGCCTGGGAGGTGAAGAACGCCGACTTCAGGTTCATGTCCTGGACGGCGTCCCAGTCCTCCTCGGTGACCTCCAGCGCGGGGCCGCGCCGGGTGCCGCCCGCGGCGTTGACGAGCACGTCGAGCCGGCCCAGCCGCGCGACGGTCTCCGCGACCAGCCGGCGGCACGCGCCGACGTCGGTCACGTCGCCGGTGAGCATCTCGACGTGGGTCCCGGCCGCGCGTACCCGTCCGGCGACCTCCGTGAGGGCGGCGCGGTCGCGGCCGGCGAGCACCACGTCCGCGCCCGCGTCGGCGAGCGCCTCGGCCACGGCGGCGCCGATCCCGCGCGAGGCGCCGGTCACCAGCGCCACCCGCCGCGCCAGCGGGCGGAAGCGCCGCACAGTCTGGAACAGGTCGGGGCTCGGCAGCGCGCCGATCTTGTACAGCGCGTCCACCGGGTTGACGTGCACGATCTCGCCGCCGAGCAGCCCGTCGGCGGCGACGGGGAACTGCGCCAGCGACGTGGTGCGGAAGCTGCGGCCGGTCGGCGGCAGGTCGCGCCAGACCCCGTCGTGCGTGCGCCGGGTGACGATCTCCACGAAGATCGCCTGGTCCGACACGTGGTACGTCTCCGTCTCGTTCACGAAGTCGGGGAACGAGGCGAACATCGAGCGGTAGAACGCGCCTATCTGCTCCTTGCCGCGCAGGTCCACGTCGTAGGCGGGGATGCGGTAGACGCAGTCCTCGGTGAACGTGGCCAGCACGGCCGCGACGTCGCCCTCGTCCTCGGCCCGCAGGTGCGCCTTGACCAGGTCAAGCGGTTGCATGTGCGCCCTCCAGAGCCGCCCACACCCGCTCCGGGGTCAGCGGCATGTCGATGTACGAGACCCCGGCCCGGCGCAGCGCGTCCATGACGGCGTTGACGACGGCGGGCGTGGAGCCGATGGCGCCGCTCTCGCCGATGCCCTTGACGCCCATCGGGTTGACCGGCGTGGGGAGGCCACGTTCACGGTGCGGATCGACGGCAGCTGGCGGGCGACCGGCACCGCGTAGTCCATGAGCGAGGAGGTCATCGGCTGCCCGTCGGGGGCGTACACGATGCGCTCGTACAGGGCCTGCGCGATGCCCTGCGCGACGCCGCCGTGCACCTGGCCCTCGGCGACCAGGGGGTTGATGACGGTGCCGCAGTCGTCGACGGCCACGAAGTCGGTGACCTCGACGTGCCCGGTGTCGCGGTCGACCTCGACCACGCAGGCGTGGGTGCCGGAGGAGAAGGTGTAGTTCGGCGGGTCGAAGTACGCCATGGCGTCCAGCCCCGGCTCCTCGCCCTCGGGCAGCGGCTTGGTCAGCATCAGCGCCTTGACGGCCAGCGTGGCGAACGACACCGCGCTCTCCGGCGACCCCTTGACCTGGAACCCGCCGCCCGGCACCTGCTCGATGTCGGCCTCGTCGGCCTCCAGCAGGTCGGCCGCGCGCCGCCGCGCCTTCTCCACCACCCGTTGACACGCCATGAGCACCGCCGTGCCGCCGACGGCGGCGCTGCGCGAGCCGAACGTGCCGAACCCGAACGGCGAGGTCTCCGTGTCGCCGTACACGATGGTGATGTTCTCGTACGGCACCAGCAGCACGTCCGCCGCGATCTGCGCGAACGTCGTCTCGTGTCCCTGGCCGTGGCCGCAGGTGCCGAGCGCGATCGTCACCTTGCCGCTCGGCAGCACCTTCACGTGGGCGCTCTCCCACAGACCCGGCGAGCCCTCCATCGGGGCCAGCGCCGACGGCGTCACCCCGCCGATCTCGACGTACGAGGCGACGCCGACGCCGATGAGCCGGCCGTCGGAGGTGCCGGCGGCCTGCAGCGCCCGCACGTCGTCGTAGCCGATGGCGTCCATGGCGGTGCGCAGGGCGAGCGCGTAGTCGCCGCTGTCGTAGTCGAGGCCGGTCGGCGTGCGCCACGGCATCTTCTCCACCGGGACGTAGTTGCGCCGCCGCACCTCGGCCGGGTCGAGCCCCAGCTCGGCGGCCACCTCGTCCACGAGCCGCTCGGTGTAGTACGTCGCCTCGGGGCGGCCCGCGCCCCGGTAGGGGCCGCAGCTTCTCCCTCGTCACCCGTACGGGGATCTCGTAGCGGGCGTCGTCGGCGAACGCGGTCAGCCAGTCGCGGAAGCGGCGCTCGTCCAGGGCCGCGGACTCGGCGTAGAGGAAGTCGCGGATCGACTCGCGGATCTCCCGGTCCACCTTGGCGGCGGGTCGCAGGGCCACCTCACTCACCGTCCGTCATGTACCTGGCCCACGTGGACCAGAGGTTGCGGAAGTTGTCGTCGGTGACGTACGGCTCCACGGCGTGGCCGGGCCCGGGGAAGTCCTTCAGCGGCTCCCGGTCGAGACCCATGATGTACGGGAAGTCGACCCGCCGGGCCAGCGTGCTGCCGGCCATCTTGGTGACCTTCGTCCAGTTCTCGAAGTCGTCCTGCTCGAACGTGCCCGCCTGCCCGAACGCCAGCGTGTACGCCTGGTAGGCGGCGTCCTTGTACTCCTGGGAGGCGCCCTTCGGCACCAGGCACCACGACCACATCTCCATCCGGCCCGGCCCGATCGGGTGGTAGAGCCGCATCGTGCAGAACCGCACGCCCGGGTCGCCGGGCTCGAGGCTGAGCGGCTGGATGAGGAACGACAGGTTCGGGAAGACCGAGCCGACCGCCGTCCTGGTCTTGCCGAACAGCTCCAGCTGCTCCTCCGACAGGCTCTCGCGCATCTGCGCCACCAGGTCGTCCGGGTAGCCGAAGAACGGCGGCATGCCCGGCGTGTGCCCGAGGCCGATGCCGTGCCCCTTGTCCGGGATGTGCACCGCCCAGCCCTTGCTGTGGGTGGAGCCGGAGGACGGGAAGTACCCGAGGTGGAAGCCGAACTGGTGGGCCACCGGCGTGTGGTAGCCGTCGCCGGAGAAGTTCTCGGTGCAGATCTTCCAGTCGGTCTCGGCCACCCAGTGGTCCGGCGGGCCGTGCACCTCGCTGCCCTCCAGGCCCTGCTTGAGATAGATGTCGAGGTAGAACTGGAAGCCGCCGAGGTAGTCGAGCAGGTCCTCGGCGTCGGGGTCGAGGGTGCCGAAGATGAGCCCGCCGTAGGTGTCGATGCGCACCTTGACCAGGCCCCAGTCCTTGCGCTTCAGCTTGCGCTCGTACGACTCGTTGAAGTACGGCACGCCGATGAGCTCGCCGGAGTTCTTGTACACCCAGCCGTGGTACGAGCAGCGGAAGTGGGAGGCGTTGCCCATCTCCGACTTGCACATCATGTTGCCGCGATGGCGGCACATGTTGAGGTGCGCGTGGATCTGCCCCTGCTCGTCACGGGCGACGATGATGTTGTTGTTGGCGATGTACCGGGTCACGTAGTCGCCGGGCTTCGGGATCTCGCTCTCGTGGGCGAGGAAGCACCAGGCCTTGCCGAAGACCTTCTCGATCTCCAGCTCGTAGACCTCCCGGTCGTTGAAGATACGGGCGGGGACGCGACCGGCCGGCACGCCGTCGCGCATCTCCTTCAGCACCGCCCGGAGAGCGTCGCTCGCCATGGGTCACACCCTCGCGGTGTGGGTCCTGCCGAGCCGGTCGGCGACTTCCTTGACGACCTGCTGGTAGCGGCGATGTGGTCCTTGGTGTCCTGGACGTGCTTGTCCGGGACGAGGTCCTCGGTGTACGGGGGGCGGCACTTGCCGACGTGGATGTAGCCGGCCTCGTTCACGCGGATCTTTTCGAGGGGGATGTTGTATTTGGCGAATTCGGTGAAGTCCTGGCCGACGAGGAAGGGTTCGTGGGCCCAGCGCAGGCGTTCGGTGAGCCAGGTGGCGTCGTGGATGCGGCCGTCGCGGAGGGCGTCGCGGAGGGCGAGGACGGGGGCGGGGCCGCAGGCGGTGGTGGAGGACCAGGCCATGCCGACGAGGTCTTCGCCGTACATCTGCCAGGCGGGCAGCCAGTCGGTCTCGATGGGCATGAGGGGGAAGCTGGTGCGGGTGTGGGCCATGTCGTTGTGGTAGCGGAAGCCGACGCTGGCGCCTCCGGCGTATTTGACGGCGACGACCTGGGGGAGTTCGACGAGGGTCTTGTAGACGGTGCGGGGGATGATGCCGCCGAAGGCGGCGGTGTTGTCGTAGACGACGATGGCGAGGTCGGGGACGGCTTCGGCGACGTCGCGGTAGAAGCGTTCCATGACGGGGCCGACCATGTTGCCCCACATGGGGCGGCCGAGGAGGGTGCCGGTGATGCCGAGGTCGGCGAGGAAGCGCATGCGGGCGATGGTGTCGCGGGTGTTGAGGGTGGTGGCGCCGATGAAGACGGGGAAGTCGGGGTTGACGTCGCGGACGGTGTCGGCGACGCAGCCGGCGAAGGTCTTCCATTCCTCGAGGGTGAGGGTGGCGCATTCGCCGAGGGTGCCGTTGAGGGCGATGGCGTCGACGCCGTCGGCGATGAGGGTGCGGATCATGCGTTCGGTCTCGGCGAGGTCGACGGTGTCGGTGGCGTCCACTCGTTCGGCGCCGGGGAGTGCGGGGGTGGGC
>NZ_POUD01000125.1 GCF_003236395.1 Nonomuraea aridisoli
CGACAACACGGTGCGGGTGTGGGATCTGGTCACGGGCAGGCAGGTGGGCCAACCACTGGTCGGCCACACCGGCATGGTGTACGCGGTGGCGCTGGGGGAGGTGGACGGGGTGACCGTGGCCGTCAGCGGTGGTGACGACAACACGGTGCGGGTGTGGGATCTGGCCACAGGCAGGCTGCGGGGCGAGCCGCTGACCGGTCACACCGACTCGGTGGACGTGGTGGCGGTGGGGGAGCTGAATGGCATGACCGTGGCCGTCACCGGCGGCCACGACAAGACTGTGCGGGTGTGGGATCTGGTCACGGGCAGGCAGGTGGGCCAACCGCTGGTCGGCCACACCGGCGCGGTGTACGCGGTGGCGATGGGAGAGCTGAACGGCAAGACCGTCGCCGTCACCAGCGGTGAGGACCACACGGTGCGGGTGTGGGATCTGGCCACGGGCAGGCAGGTGGGCCAACCGCTGACCGGCCACAGCGACGCGGTGGACGCGGTGGCGATGGAAGAGCTGAACGGCAAGGTCGTCGCCGTCACTGCGAGCTACGACGGAACGGTGCGCGTCTGGGACCTGAGCGCCATGTAGCCCCAAGCCCCAAGGCGCGTCGTACACGGCCGGAGAGGCGACCAGCGTCTCCGGCCGTATCCGTGTCTTCACGCTTCCGCCGAATGGTCGGCCGGATCGCTCCACCCAGCGGCGGTGGCGCACTCCTGGCAAGCCAGGCGCTCGTCAGCGGTGGAGGACGCGACGCTGACCGTGCCCGATCAGGCGCCGATCCCCGCGTGCGCGAGGCGTAGCTCGGCCAGGAGCTAGGCTGGCGAGCCGATCATGTGGGAAAGGATCGAGATGACCCTCGACTGGGCTGCCCTGGAGCACGCGTACGGCTCGGCGGAGGACGTGCCGCAGACCCTGCGCGACGCCGTCGGTGAGGACCCGGAGCGGGCCGCGGAGGCCATTGAGCACCTGTTCAGCAGCATCTACCACCAGGGCACGCTGTACCCGGCGACGCCGCACGCGGTGCCCCTCCTGGCAGAGCTGGTCGCCGACCCCGGCACACCCAGGCGGGCGGCCTTCGTGGGGCTGCTCGGGGCGATCGCCTCCACCGGGGACGCCGACCCCGAGGTGCTCGCGGACGTGGACGCGGCCCTGGCCCGTGAGGTCGGCCGGCTGCTGCCGCTGCTGGACGACCCGGAGGCCGAGCTCCGTCATCTCACCACCCACCTGCTGGGCAATCTGCCGCGTGAGTGCGCGGCCGAGGTGGTGCCGGCGCTGCTCGTGCGGCGGCGGCGTGAGAGGTCGCCGCGCGTGGTGGCGGGCCTGCTGGCCGCCGCCGGCCGACTCGACCCGTCGGGCAGCGCCGGCCGGCTGGCCGAGGAGCTGGCGCCGGGCAAGCCGGCCGCCGTGCGGGCCGGCGCGCTGTGGGCGATCGTCGACGCCGGGCTGCCGTGGCCGGACACCGCCCCGGAGGTGGTCCTCGACTGCTGGCTGGACGGCTCCCCGCTGACGAACTGGATCTGGTCGGACGACCCGTTCGGCGACGTCGTCGCGCGCACCGACAGCGCCGCGTTCTCCGAGCTCTGCCGCACGCTGCTGGAGCGGGGAACACCGGAAGCCGCCGAGAAGGCGGTCGACGCGGCGTACGACCGGTGCACGCGATCGCGTTCCGCCCGCACGGAGTGCGCGCCGCTGCTCGCCGCCGGTGTCCACCACCCCGACCTGGCCGTACGCGTCACCGCCGCCCGGGCCATCTGTGACGTGCTGACGGCGGCTCCGGCGGCGGCCGACGCTCTGGCGGCCTACGTCGCCGACCCGCCGCCCGTGGCCGTCGAGGACGCGAACTCGTCGGAAGGACGGCTGTTCGCGGCTGCGCTGGAGATCCTGATCACGCTCGGCGACCCGCGCTGGCGTGAGCCGTTCATGGCCGCGCTGACCTCGGGCGGGATCGTCCCCGGCCTCGTGGGGCTGCTCGTCGACACCGACGTTGCCGCCGAGCCGGCGCTGCTCACGGCGGTACGGCGACGGCTCGCGACGGTGCCCCTCGAGTGGCAGGAGCACGGCGGTGGCTACGACGAACTGCTCGTCAGGAACCGGTGGAGCAACGAGCTGAGCGCCCTGACCCGGCTGCTGCGCCATTGGGGTCCGGACGCGGCCGACGCGGTGCCCGAACTGATCCGTCTCGTCCCGTACGAGGGCTGGTGGACCGCCTCGGCGCTCGCCGCCATCGGGCCGGCGGCGTCGGCGGCCGTGCCCCTGCTGACCCGAGTCCGCGACGACGCGGAGGTGTCCTGGCGGCATCGGCTCGAATGCGCGCAGGCCCTCGCCGCGATCACCGGGGACACCGGTCAGCTGAGCTCCCGCGTTGTGGAAGCCGCCGGCGAACCCGTCCTGGTGGCACGGACGGCGCTGCGGCACGGGCTGCCGCTGGACGGCCTCCTTCCCGCCCTGCGCGACCTCGCCACGACCGACCGTGGGGACGACGCCTCCGCGGTCCGGGACAGGATCGATGCCGGTCGGATGCTGCTGGAGGCCGGCGACACCCGTACGCCGCTCATCGCCGTCGCGGCCGCGCTGGACAGCGGCAGATATGTGGCGAAGGCGGCTGAACTCGCCGGCCTGATCGGGCCGCCCGCCGCCGACCTCGTCCCACGGCTGCGGGAGTTGCTCGACGACCGTCACGACCATGCCGACGCGGCGCTGGCGATCCGGCGGGTGACCGGCGAGGCCGCGCCGCTCGTCGACGCCGTACGGCGGTGGCTCCCGCGGATGGGAGCCGGGAAGTGGCTGGCCGAGGCGCTGCGGGAGCTCGGCCCTGACGCCGCCCCGCTCCTGCCGGAGCTGAGGGAACTGGCGTACGGCGACGCCGCGATAGGAGGCGTGGGCACGTACGGCCGCCAAGTGCGCGAAGACGAGGAGGATCGTCACCGGCTTCGCGCGCTCCTGCCCCAACTGACGTGACGGCCGCCGCCGATGCGGGCGTAGGGTCGCGCCATGGCAGACGAGAGGGTCCGCGGCGGTTTGCACCATGTCGAGATCTGGGTCCCCGACCTGGGGCGGGCCGTCGGGAGTTGGCGGTGGTTGCTGGAGGCGCTCGGTCACACGCTCTACCAGGACTGGAGCGACGGACGTAGCTGGCGGCTGGGGGAGACGTACATCGTGCTGGAGCAGTCGCCCGCCCGCACCGCCGACCACCACGATCGCCTCCGCCCGGGCCTGAACCACCTGGCGTTCCACGCGGGCACCCGCGAAGAGGTGGACACCCTGGTCAAGGAGGCTCCCGCGCACGGCTGGACGCTGCTCTTCCCCGACCGCCACCCGTACGCGGGCGGCGCCCAGCACTACGCCGCCTACCTGGAGAACGAGGACGGCTTCGAGGTCGAACTCGTGGCCACGAAGGACCCCTGAGTCATGGCAGGAGGCCTTCCAGGGCGCGTTTGTCTCTCCCACACCCAAAGTGGTGAACGGGTGGTTGCGGAACCGCTGTTGGGTGAGGATTCGGTGGACGCCATCGTCGAGATCCGCCAGGGGAGGGACGGCATGCGCGCCCGACATGTGCTCGCCGCGGCATTCATACTGGCCGTGATGTCATGCTCCTCCGGCCCCACTTTGGAGCAGGCGGTGGCCGAACTCCAGAAAGACGCCCGCACACTGGAATCCGATCGGTTGCTTTCGAAGCCGGCTTCACAACTGCGCATTCTCGAACGGCCGGACAAAGACATTTCGTGCGGCGAAGGCCGGTTCAAGAGGGTCCTGGTGGCGACGGCCGATGCGGGGCCTTCGTCCGGGAGCGTCGACAGCCGTCTGGACCGGGCCCAGCGCGTCATGGAGACCACGCTGGCTCAGCCGGACCTCGGTTTCGGGTACGACGTGCAATCCGACCCCCAGCAGGTGGACAGCTCCACGGGCCGGGTCATCAGGGCCACGAAAGAAGAGATCGGTCTGACCATGATCGTGGAAGTGCATCCGGAATCGCCGACGTGGCGGCTGCGTGCGGAGACGTCCTGCCTGCCACGGTGAGCGCGTGACGCGTCAGTCCCAGTCTTCGATCACATTGCGGGCCTGCTCGCTGGTGGTGAGGCGGGAAGACATCTCGGCCTTCTGGTCGAGGGCGCTGCTCTGATCCATCCAGCGCTCGTAGATGGTGAGTTTGTCACGAAGAGTCGCGGCGCTGCCGCCCGCCTGCTGGACGATCGCGTCGTACGTCATGATCCTGCCGGTCGCGTCGAGGAGTTCTTCGGGGACCGGCATCGAGGGGAAGCCGGCTTCGTGCAGGAGCCGGGCCATCTCGTATCTCTGGCGTCGGGACAGGTCGGCGCGTTCGCCGTTGAGTTCCTCGACCCGGGTCTCGAAGCTGTCGGCCCAGCCGTCGAGCACGGTGCTGACGCCGTATGCCTTGGTGATGTCCCAGGCTGCCCGTTGCGCGAGTTCCGCTGCTTCGGCGATGGGAAGCTTGTCCACGACCAGGCCCGCGGTGTTCTTCATGTACGTACGGATGAGCGCGTCCGTCGCGTCCAGTTGACCCCGGACCTCCGAAGCCGCCTTGAACTCGATGCCGCCGAAGTCGCCGAAGACCTGTGCGGCGTCCTCGAAATGCTGGGTGCCGTGCCGCGCGTCGAGCCGGGCCGCGTCGACCATGGTGTCGTGGAAGAAGCCTGCCATGGCGGCGTCGAAGTCATCGGTGAGCCGTTCGTTGCCGGCGAAGGTCCGCAGGAAGCGGTACGTGTCCCCGGGGCTCAGATGGAAAGCCGGCCGCAATCCGGGGATGTCGGACCACGTCGACGGGCGAGTCATGCTCGACTCACGATAGATGGCCTTGTCGAGCCGCGTGCCCGAGACGAGTTCGTGTGTGTAGGACTTGGCGATCAGCGCCATGGAGGCCTGTGCCGCCAGAGGCGCCTTCTCGCCGTATCCGCCGACCGCGACGATGGCGTCGTACGCGAACGCGGCCGCCTCAGCGGAATGGCCGCCCGGCTGCTCTGTCGTGGCCTCGGTGCCGGAGGCCAGCGCTCGGCCGAAGGACTGGGCGACGTCGTCGCCCGTGCCGAAGTTCGCGGCGTACGTGACGAAGAGCTTCATCTTCTCCTGACGCGTGGCCGTGGACTGAGCGTCGCCCATGTGGTCGAAGGCGTGGCGCGCCGCGGAGCCGTCGCCGTCGAGCACGTCCATCGCCACCGCCACCAGGTCCGGCGAACGGCCGAAGGCGATGGCCGTAGACATCGAGGCCGCCCGGAAATCCTGGCTCGAATCGCGGACGAAGCCGTCGAGAGCCAGCGCCCGTGCGGCCTGACTGCGGACGTCGGACGGCGCGTCGGCTCCCGCGAGGAGAACGAGACGGTTCCAGGCGACGTCGCGAGGGGCAGGCCGCATCAGGTCGTTCTTGACCTGCTGGAAGGCCGGAACGCCGCTGGGCGCGCGCAGGGCCGCGCCCAGCGCCTCGCTGAAAGCGGCGAGATCCTCCTTGGCCGTCTTGCTGCCGGACGCGGCGATGAGCGTGGGCAAGGCGTCGCGGACCTCCGGCGGCAGCGTGGCGAAGAACGCAGCGGCCGCGTGCGGATTGTCGGCGAGCGCGGCGACCTTGTCGGCGTGCTCGTGAATGAGCCGGGCTCTGACCTCACCGGTGAAGTTGGTGAGGATCCCCTCGCCGTACATGGAGGCCAGACCGCGGGCGTCGTCGAAGGCGTCCAGCTGATCGGGGAGAGTGAGGAACGGAACGTTCGCGCCCTCGCTCAGTTGCCGGATCGTCTCGAGGCGATACGCCAGCATCGAGATCTGGCTTTTTCCCCACTGGGAGATTTCCAATATTTCGCGCAATGGCGCGGTGTCGATGTCGTGCGCCCGGAATCGCTGATCGAATTCCTGATGGAAAGCGGCCAGTCTGTCGGCGCCGTCCCGCAGCGTGCTGGACATGGCCTCCATCGCGGCGGGGTCGATGCCGCAGAACTCGCCGGCCCGGTTCGTCATCAGAGGCGTCCGGCGAGCCGACGGCGGATCTGGTCGGCCTCGGCCGCGGTCACCTCACGCGGGTGGCGCTGAAGCTCCTGCTCGACGGCGGTAATGGAACGCTGGGCCAGCTGCAGCAGCCGGCGTTGCCGCCGATCCAGGTCGGCGGTCTATGTGCGGGCCGTCGGGCCGGTCCACACTTTGCCGTCGTGCATGGCATGGACGGCGGGAAGGTAGGCCTGCCGGATCTGCCGGACCGCCTCGCCCGTCCGGTCGAGCAGCTCCTTCAACCGCGCATACTGCGGATTGGGCACCATCGGCTCAACCATGGAAGATCTCCGGGCTTGGTCATGGGGATGCCGAATGGAACGTTAGACCGGCCCAACAATGGCGGCAAGTGAATTGCGGAATCGCTATTCCGGGCCGGTTCCTGTGCGGCTTGCCGGAAATACCGCGCGTCCGGAGCGGCGGACGCTCGCCCGGCGTCGCTTTCCGACGTCGCGCGTCTCGTCCTGGGCGCTGCCGCTACGGCAACGGTCCGGAAGGGTGTTCGTCACTAGTTAACGGCAAGTTCAGTGCTATGTCAGACAGGGGCTGGTGATCGGGATAGCGTCGGGTTTTGGTAGATCCGTAATGGAAGGGCAATGCTTCATGCGAAAGATCCTGACGCTCACCCTCGCCGCCACCGCCTCCCTCGGCCTGTTCGGGTCGTCGGTCTCCGCCACCCCCGCCGACCGTCCCCGGGACCTGCCCGCGCAGATCGACGGTGGCGCGTGGTCCGAGGGGCACGTGCAGGGCATGGCCATCGACCGGCGCAACGGCTACATGTACTTCTCCTTCACCAACGTCCTGGTCAAGACGGACCTGAACGGCAGACCGGTCGGCTCGGTGACGGGGTTCACCGGCCACCTGGGCGACCTGGACTTCAACACCCAGGACGGCCGCGTGTACGGCTCGCTGGAGTACAAGGAGCAGGAGTCGTTCTACATCGCGATCTTCGACGTCGACCGCATCACCAGCATGAACATGGACGCCCAGACCAGCGACGTCGTCAGCACCGTCTACCTCAAGGAGGTCGTGGACGACTACGTCGCCGACATGAACGGGGACGGCGTGTTCGACGGCAACGTCGGCAACACCCCTGACCACCGGTACGGCTGCAGCGGCATCGACGGTGTGGCGTTCGGGCCCGAGTTCGGCAAGAGGCACGGCAAGCAGAAGCTGACCGTCGCGTACGGGATCTACTCCAACGTGAACCGGCAGGACAACGACCACCAGGTCCTCCTGCAGTACGACGTGCAGCAGTGGAAGAAGTACGAGCGGCCGCTGACCGAGAGCGACCCGCACAAGAGCGGCCCCGAGCACGTGGACGGCAAGTACTTCGCCTACACCGGCAACACCACGTACGGCGTGCAGAACCTCGAGTTCGACGAGCACACCGGAAACTGGATGATGGCCGTCTACCGGGGCGTCAAGCCGCAGTTCCCCAACTACTCCTTCTTCATGGTCGAAAGCGGCACGAAGCCCAGGACGGGCGAGATCGTTGGCCAGCCGGAGCCTGAGCGGGGCGAGCTGCTCACCCTGGCTCCCGGCGGGCTCGAGGACGCGGCCACCGGGGTCAGGGGCTGGGAGTTCACCGGCGAGTACGGCCTGGTCTCGCTGGGCGACGGCCGCTACTACGTCGCCAAGGCCGGGACGGTGACCGAGGACGGCGTCTCCAAGCACACCGGCGTCGCCGAGCTCTACCGGTGGACCGGTCAGACGCCGACGCCGTTCGTGAAGCTCTGATCCGAAGGCTTAGCGGTCGGTCATAAATCTTGTTAAGGTCGTCCCTCAATCCTCAAATTTCGGTAAAAGGAGGGTCATGAGGGCCACCGGGAAGATCGTGACCGTCGCCTCCGTGCTGGCCGGGGCCGCCGTCCCGATGGCGGTGACGGCGCCCCCGGTCGGTGCGCAGGCCGGTGCGCATGCCGCGCCGGCCTGGGTCGCCTACCACGGTGTCAGCGCGGCGGACAGCGTCAAGCGCTTCCACCAGCTGAGAGACCAGGGCTACCGGCCGATCACGGTGAACGTCTCCGACGGGCAGCGGTACGCGGCCGTGTGGGTCAAGGACGGTTCGTCCGCCGCGTGGGGCATGTGGCAGGGCATGTCGGCGAGCGGGTTCCAGAAGCGGTTCGACGCGGAGCTGAAGAACGGCCTGCAGCCGGTCTCCGTGTCGGCCACCGGGCCCGCGGACTTGCCGGTGTTCGCCGCCGTCTTCGAGAAGAAGAGCGGCAAGTTCGTCTCGAAGTTCGGCCTCACCTCGTCCGGTTTCGCCGCCGCCAACGACAAGGCCGCCGACCAGGGGCTCGCGCTCACCTCCGTGGACGCGTACGGCACCCCGGGCGACATCCGGTACGCGGCCGTGTGGAGCGCCAACACCGGCGGCGCCTGGTACTACACGTACGGCAAGTCGCGGCAGCAGCACGAGGCCGAGTTCTACGCCAAGAAGGAGAAGGGCTTCCGGCCGGTCAAGGTCGCCGTGGCGCCCGACGGCACGTACGCGGCCGTGTGGCGTAAGGACGGCGTCAAGTCGTGGGCGCACTACGTCGACATGAGCGGTTCCGGCTACCAGAAGCGCTTCGACGCCCTGAAGGCCAAGGGCCTCGCCCCGGTGCAGGTCAACGCCGAGAACGGCACGTACGCCGCGATCTGGCAGTAGGTTCAGCGTTTCGTCGCGCCGGCGCGGGCTGCCCGCGGTGCGCAGGTAAGCTCGCGTTCCCCTTGAGCGCGGCCCGGCTCGGCGCTCAAAGGGCTCCCACGTGCGCTCGGCCTGACTGATGAGCACCGACGTCTCCGACCACCTGCCGCTCGTCACGGAGTTCCTGCTGCCATGAGTCACCTCTCCAGGATGCGGACGTCGCCCGTCGTGCTGCGGGCGACGATCTTCCTGGGGACGTCGCGGTCGTGGTCGACCTCCGAGCGCTCGCTGCCCTCCTTGCTCCTGGCCGTCACCGCGTAGGAGCCGGCGGGCACCCGCGCCGTCACCCGGCCGTCGTGGGACTGGAGGTCGAGGGTGGTGGGCGGGCCGGCGAACGCCACGTCGATGGCGCCGTCCGAGGTGCGGCCGCGCACGTAACGGGAGGTCAGGTTCTCGCCGGTGATCGGGCCCTCGCTGCGCAGCCGCAGCCGGCCCGAGGCGCCCGTCACCTGGATGCGGTCGAGGCTGTTCACGTCGACGTCCTGGGTGAGGCCGTTGAGGATGACGCCGTCCCTCGCGTCCACCGACAGCCGCACGCCGGGCGGCACCCTGACGTGGTAGCGGGCGCCGCAGTCACCGAGGACCAAGCTGCAGGCGGCGCTGAGGCGCAGGGTGCCGTCGCGCAGCGACCAGGCGGGATCGTCGGTGACGGCCTTGCCGCGTAGCCAGCGTTCCACGCGCACGGTGCCTCCGGTGCCCTGGAGCACGCGGACCCCGCCCAGCGAGGAGTTGATCGTCAGGGTGCCTCCCGTGAACGGGAAGGACCGGGTGGCGTGGACTTCTTCGGCGTCCAGGTCCACGCCGCACCCGGTGGTGGTGGCCGCCAGGAGCGCCGCGCATGCCGCGAATGCTGCGATCTGCCTCATGGTCACGATCGTCGCCGGACGCGGCCTTCGGGCCATCGTCCATCCGGCCGACCCCGCCCCCGAGGGATCCACCGTTCAGCCGGTCCGGCCCGTCCCACCGACCGCGAAAGCGGTGCCGCCTACAGAGCTGACAGCAGCGCCGTCACGTGTTCCAGCGGCTCCTGGCCGATCGGGCGGAGCGCGACCGTGCTCGCGCCGGCCGCCCACAGCGCCTTCACCTGCGCGGCCGCCTCCCGCGGGGTGCCGCAGGCCATCGCCACGTCCTCCGGCGCGACCCCCAGGAACTCCGCCTGCCCCTCCAGCAGCGACCTGTCGACCTCGCCGCCGGTGTGCAGGTAGGTGAAGACCACCAGCTCGTGCTCGCCGTCCGCGCCGATCCGCTCCACGATGCCGGGCAACTGCGCGGGCCCCACGCCCTCGGGCACGATCGTGCCCTGCGCCACGCGGCCCGACAGCGCCAGCGACCGCGGCCCCTTCACCCCGGCCAGCACGGGCGGGGGCACCGCCGGCGGATGCACGAGCGACACCCCGTCGAGCCGCACCGTCCGACCGTCGAGGGTGACCGTCTCACCGCGCAACAACGCCCGTATGGACGTGATCGTCTCCTCCAGCAGGGTCAGCGGCGACGGGACGGCCGCGCCCACCTGCCGCATCCACTCCGGAACGCCGTGCCCGATGCCGGCGGCCAGCCGGCCGGGGTGGAGGCGGGCCAGGTTGGCCAGCTCCATCGCCAGCAGCATGGGGTTGCGCAGCGGCGCGGGCGTGATCCCGATGCCGACGCGCAGCCGCGAGGTGACGGCCAGCGCCGTGGCCGCCGCCGAGATCCCGCCCGTCCAGCCCAGGTCCTCGACCACCCACAGATCGTCCACGACCGTCTCGTCTAGCGCCCGCGCGAACGGCACCAGCCGCTCGGGCGGCAGATCGCGGTCGAACATCACTCCCAGCCTCACAAGGCCCTCCAGCAGTAGCGGAACAGCCGCCCGGTCTCCGCGTACTCGGCACGCAGGAACGCGGCGGCGGTCGGCACGTTGCCGACGTCGGTGCCCGCGACAATACGTTCGACGAGGTCGTCGTGCATCCAGCGGGCCTCGCTCTCCGCGCCGACCCTGGCCGGCTCGACGCGCATGAGCCGCTCGACCTCCATGGCGAACCCGGCTCCGATGAGCGCCTCGTGCGCGACGGCGCGATCGGCCGCAGAGGTGAGTCCGGACCGGAGCTCGGCGCGCGCCGGCTCGGGGAACCGGTCGAAAAAGTGAAGCCCTCCACGTGCCCGCGACTTCAGCGGGTCGGGGGGAGGTGTGCCCGCGATGACCTGACCATGGTCTCGCAGGTTTCGCGCACCCCGTGCTCGGTCAGGCCGCGTCGGCCAGCGACGCGTGCGCCTCGCGGAGGGAGTCGCTCGTCTCGAAGTGACGGTCGAGGTTGGTGATCGTCAGCAGGTGGCGGATCATGCCGGGCGCGAGCACCAGGATCATCCGGCCGCGCTGGCGCTGGACCTGGTTGAGCGTGGCGACGAGCACCCCGAGCCCGACCGAGTCGCAGAACGGCACCTCGCTCAGGTCGAGCACCACCTTGAGCGGGTCGGCGGCGGTCAGCACCTGTTCGAGCTCGGCCCGCAACCGGGGGGCGCCCGCCACGTCGAGGTCGCCCACGACGTGGATCACCGTACAGGGTTCCTCCCGCCAACACCTGACCACCATGGGAATCACCTGCCCGACCCGCCGAAAGTTATGCTCATTTCTTACATATGTTCTGCATTGCCGTTTTAGTCGTTGGTGTAACGCTCGGCTTGGCGGTTGGTGGGGAATTGGCCTTTTGCTGGCGTACTTTCAGCTGGTCGGAGCCGAGAATGAGCTCGATCCCCTCGATGTCCACTTCGCGGAGCTCGGCGCCCGGAATGGCCTCGGCCACGACTTTCGCCGATTGTTCCAAGCCTGCGCCGTAACGGATGACCGTTTTGAGGTAATCCTTGCGATTAGTGTTTCCGGGCTGCCCCGGCACCTTGAACCCGTACGCGACCAGCGCCGTCTTCGCGCGCGCGGCCAGGCCCGTGATGAGGGTGCCGTTCTTGACCTTGAGCGAGATCTCGCCCGGCGCGGGCGGTGAGGGCTTGGCGGACGCCGACGGCGAGGCCACGGTGGTCGGCGTGGGCCGCGCCGGGTCCTGGTCGGCGTCGATCTTGGCGAACATGTCGCGGGCCGCCTGCTTGTCCCACAACACCGCCGACTCGCCGGTCGGGGTGCGGAAGTCGACGTCGGCCAGCGGCACGTCGGCGAACGTCACGTCGTCCAGCGAGACGTCGCGCAGCTGCGTGGCCAGCCCGATCAGGCCGTCGTCGGGATCGACCTTGACCGTGCCGAGCGTGGAGTTGACGAACGAGGCCAGCTTGGCCGGGTTGGCCAGCGTGTCGGCGCTCAGCGCCCGGTTGAGCAGCGCCGAGATCACCTGCTGCTGCCGGTCGATGCGGTCGAGGTCGGAACGGGCGGTGGCGCGGGTGCGGGCGTAGTAGAGCGCCTGCACGCCGTCGAGCTGGTGGGTGCCGGCCGCCAGGTTGAGCGCGATCTTCGTGTCGTTGATCGGCACGGGCGTGCACACCGTGACCCCGCCGAGCGAGTCGACCACGTCGATGAAACCGAGGATGTTGACCTCGATGTAGCGGTTGATCTCCAGCCCGGTGGCCGCCTCGACGGCCTCCTTGGCCAGCCTGGGCCCGCCGAACTGGTACGCCGAGTTGATCTTGTGCTCGCCCTTGCCGGGGATCGTCGTCCAGGTGTCGCGCGGCAGGCTCACCACGGTCACCTTCTTGTGGTCCTCCGACAGGTGGATGACCATCATGGTGTCGGTGCGCTGGCCGGACTCGCGGCCCAGCTTGAGGCGGTTCTGCTGCTCGCGGGTGAGGTCGTCGCGCTTGTCGACGCCGACCAGCAGGATGTTCTCGGCGCCGCGCGAGACGGCCGTCACGCCGGCGTCGACCGTGCCGATCTGGCGCGGGGTCGCCCACACCACGCCGGTGGCCACCAGGATCGCCGCCGACAGGAACCCGGCCGCCAGGATGTTGCGGCGGCGCGCCCGGGCGCTTCTGCGCGGCCTGCGGGCGCGGACGGGTGCGACCTTGACGCCGCCGTAGGCGTCGCCGCCCACGAGCACACCGTCGTCCTCCCCGTCCGGGTCGCGCATGCAGTCCCCCTCATGTCAGCCCGGAGGATCAGGCTTTCGATTGCCCTCCTCCCCTGCCCGTACAGTAGCGTGAGCCCCGCCATGAAGCAGTTCCCCGACTCGCCGCACGCGCCCGCGCAGACGCGCGGCTGGCCCCCTATTTCCGTCGTCATGCCGGTCCTCAACGAGGAGCGGCACCTCCGCGAGGCCGTCGATCAGGTCCTCGCCCAGAACTACCCCGGCGAGATCGAGGTCGTCCTCGCCGTGGGTCCGTCCCGAGACCGCACCCAGGAGGTCGCCGACGCCATCGCGGCGGCCGACCGGCGGGTGGTCGTCGTGCCCAACCCAACCGGGCGCACGCCCAACGCGCTCAACGCGGCCATCGCCGCCTCCCGCAACGGCATCATCGCCCGGGTCGACGGGCACGCCATGCTGCCCCCCGACTACCTGCGGGTCGCCGTCGAGACGCTGACCGAGACCGGCGCCGACAACGTGGGCGGCATCATGGCGGCCGAGGGCGTCACGCCGTTCGAGAAGGCCGTCGCCTGCGCCATGACGTCCAAGATCGGCGTGGGCGCGGCGGCGTTCCACGTGGGCGGCACCGCCGGTCCGGCCGACACCGTCTACCTCGGTGTCTTCCGCCGCTCGGCGCTCGACCGGGTGGGCGGCTACGACGAGCACTTCCAGCGCGCCCAGGACTGGGAGATGAACCACCGCATCCGCCAGACGGGCGGCCTGGTGTGGTTCCAGCCGCGCATGCGCGTCACCTACCGCCCGCGGCCCAACGTCAAGGCGCTGGCCAAGCAGTACTTCCACTACGGCCGCTGGCGCCGGGTGGTCGCGCGCACCCACGAGGGCACGATCAGCCTGCGCTACCTCGCGCCGCCCGCCGCCGTGCTGGCGATGCTGCTCGGGCTGGTCGTCTCGCCGTTCTTCCCGCTCGGCCTGATCATCCCGGGCGGCTACCTCGCCGCGATCGTGGCCGGCTCGGTGCTGACCGGCCGCGGGCTGCCCGCGTCGGCGCGGCTGCGGCTGCCCCTCGTGTACGCGACCATGCACTGCTCCTGGGGCTGGGGCTTCCTCACCAGCCCGCGCAAACTCGCCCGCCCGTCCCGTTAGGACCCCGCGAAGACCCGCTCGATCGCCGCGTTGAAGCGGGTCATCGCATCGGGGTACTCCGGCCCGAGCAGGTGGTTGCGCAGCTTGACGCGGGCCCTGGCCAGGGTGTCCTCGCCGTCGATGAAGGCGGCGAGCCCCGACAGGTCGGGGCCGATCAGCGCCCCCGCCTCGGTGCTGGGGTAGCGCTCGTGGAAGGCGCGCTCGGGCAGGCCCGCCACGTTCGTCACCGCGTACGGCTTCTCGCTGGCCAGGAAGTCGGTGACGACGCTGGAGATGTCGCTGATCAGCAGGTCGCTCTCGTTGAAGCAGTCGTACAGCGTGGGCTCGTCGCCCGTGACGATCAGATGCCTGATGCGCGGCGTGTCGCCCTCGGCGCGGGAGGGGTGACGGGCCTTCGACTTGGCCAGCTCGGCCGCCTCGATCATCGAGACGATCTTCCGGTGCGCCCGCAGCGCGCTCTTGTCGCGGTGGCCGGTCAGCGGGTGCGGCTTGTAGATCACGCGTACGGCCGGCCGATGGTCGAGCAGCGCCCGCACGATGCGCGGGCCCATGGTGATCAGCGAGGTGTGGAACAGGTCGTCGTTCCAGCCCTCCCACGTGGGGGCGTACAGGACGGTCCGGTACGGCAGCCCCGGCCCCTCCGTCGAGATGCCCTCCAGCTGCGGCCGGCCGACCTCGTGGATGTTCTCGTCGCGCACGCCGACCTTGGCCCGCCGGTAACGGTCGCGGCCCGCGGGGCCGGCCACCCACACCTCGTCGTACACCCGCGAGAACGGGTTGAACGACGCCTCCTTGTCGCTGTCGCCGTGGTTGAGGAACACGCTGCGCAGGGTCGGGATGCGCAACATGTGGACGTTCCTGCCGACGTTGGCGACGTAGAAGCAGAGCTTGGCGCGGGACAGCGCGCGGAAGCTCATCAGGTCGGCCGAGGAGGGGATGCAGAGCATCGGCAGCGTGGTGTCCTCCAGGTGGGCGGCCATGCCGCGCTCGCGCAGGATGACGATGGCCCGCCGGTCGATCCGCTCCAGCGTGGGCAGCCACATCCGGGCCTGGTAGGCCGCCTGGGTGGCGCCCGAGAAGTACAGGACGACCTCGGGACGGTACCTCTCGACCTGCTCGCCGATGACCTCCATCACGCGCGCCTTGTCGGTCAGCGGGACGGCCCGGCGCACGTACGGGATCATCGCCAGCGCGCCCGCCGCGCCGGTCAGGATCGCGAGACCCGCGCCGAACGTGGCCGGCTCGGCCCCGAAGACGGCGCCGAGCACCGGCAGGGCGTCGAGGTAGAGGAACGGCAGGCTGGCCGAGCTGCGCAGCGGCCACGGCGGCATCCTGGGGATGCGCAGGGCGGAGACGTCGAGGTTGCGGGTGGTCACCGGCATCCGGCTGAGCATCTGCCGCAGCCGCATGGCCAGGCCGGTGTGCGCGGCGCGCACCGCGTGGATCGCGAGCACGCCCGCCGCCAGCGCCACGAACCACGGCGAGTCGGGCCCCGCCGTCCTGGCCACCAGCAGCAGCGCCAGGGTCTCACGGACCGCGAAGCGCAGCGTCGTGCCGAGGTGCACCTTGGCGAGCAGCTCGGGCAGCGGGCGGCCGGCGCGTGGGGCGATGTACTCGACGGCGTACGAGATCGCGGCGACCGCCCCGAACGCCACGGGGGCGGGCCAGAGCGCCGCGACCAGCAGCACGGGATAGCAGGCGAGCAAGGCCGCGATCACGATGAGTCTCCTCATGTGATCACACGGTAACGAGCCGCAGGTCAAGTGGCGTCCACGCCACCGTCTATCACTTGCCCCGAAAGGTCGGAGATGAGGATGTCAAGTGAGGTCTGAGCGGCGTGGAGCGGAGAGGAGCCGGTATTGACGCAGTTGACCCGGATGCCGTCTGCGGCCCATTCGCGGGCCAACGCCCTGGTCAGCGCGGCCACCGCGGCGGCGCACGACTCGTGCACCGCGCCGGAACCGGGCGGCACCAGCAGCAGCAGGCTGCCACGCAGATGGGGCCGGGCGGCGCGGGCCGCGTTGAGCGCGCCCAGGTGGGCGGCCCCCACGACGTCGGCGAGGAGCTCGCCGCCCGCCCCCGTCAGGCCGCCCGTGTGACCCGCGCCGGCGGCCACGATCACGTGGTCGACCCCGCCCCCGTCGTCGAGCGCCTTGGCCACCGACGTGTAGTCCGCCACCCGTACGCCGTCGGCCGCCGTCAGCGCGCGCACGCCCGCGCCGTGGCCCGCGGCCTGCCGGGCGACCTCCGCCGCGGTCTCGGACCCGCCGAGCACCACGAGCGACGTGCCCGCGAGCGCGCCTCGGTCGCCCCGCGGGACGGGCGCGGGCAGCCCGAACAGCAGCTCCGCGATGTGCAGGTCGGCCGGGTGGGTCACCTTGATGTTGTGCTCGCTGCCCGGCACCAGGTGGATCGGCACCTCCGGCAGGTAACGCAGCACCACGCCGCAGTCGTCGGTCGCGGGCCGCGAGGAGAACCCCGGGTCGGCCATCGCCCGCTCGTACGCCTCGCGGATCACCGACAGCCGGAAGCACTGCGGGGTCTGGCTGCGCCGCAGCCGCGAACGGTCGAGCACTTCGCCGATCACCTCGCCGTCGGCGACCGGCTCGGCCACCAGCACCGTGTCGGAGCTCGGGATCGCCACATTGACCGCCGGATGGGCGGCCAGGGCCCGCACGCACTCGGTGATGATCCGCGGCTCCACGAGCGGGCGTACGGCGTCGTGCAGCAGTACGTTGCACTCCTCGTCGCCGAGGGCCTGCAGCGCCCGCCACGTGCTCTCCGTACGGCTCCTGCCGCCGTCGACGACCTTGCTGACCTTGCGGTAGCCGCCCCTGGCCACGATCTCCCGCACCCGGTCGGCGTAGCCGGGCGTCATCAGCACGACGATCTCGTCGATCTCGGGCGCCGCCTCGAACACGGCCAGCGAATGCTCGATGATCGACCGCCCGGCCACCTCGACCAGCTGCTTGGGCGTCGCCAGCCCGACCCGCTGCCCCACGCCGCCCGCGAGGAGCACTCCTACCGACCGCAGCCGTGAATCCATACCGGCAGCGTAACGGTGCTGGTCCGTGATATCGCGTTGACCGGTCGCTACGCTGTGGCTACGCACCCCCAAGTCCACGCACTCCACCCCGACCGGGAGGAGACCTGCGCTTTGCCCGACTCACTGATCCACGGGAGCACGACCACCTCGGCCGTGCTGCTCGCCACGACTCCCGCCTGCAGGCTCCTCAGCGGCGACGGCACCCTGCTCGACCGGCTCGGCGACCAGCTCGCCGCGCTGCCCGTCCGTGACGTCCAGGTGGTGAGCCCGGGTGGCGGACTCGGGGCCGACCTGCGCGGCGTCGCCGAGTTCGCCCGGGCGGCCGGCGGCGCGCTCGCCGTGCTGCCCGCCGACCTGGTGGCGCACACCGAGGCGCTCGCGACCGTGCTCGAACACCCCGCCCGCGACACCTGCGCGCTGGTCTCCCACGACGCCGCCGCCGCGCCCATGCGGCCGCCCGTACGCATCGAGGGCGGCAAGGTGGTCGCCGCGGGCAGCTCGTTCCACCTGGTGCCCGAGGCGAACGGCACGTTCAGGGGCGTGCTCCAGGCCGGCGAGGCCGACCTCGCCTCGCTCGCCGACGTCGCCGAGCAGCTGGCCGAGCTGGCCGACGCGGGCAAGCTCGGGCCCGTCACCCCCGTCGAGGCGGTCGACCTGCTGCTGGTCGGGCTGGTCAGATCGGGCGTGCCCGTGCGCGCCGCAGGCATCGGGCGGCTGCACGCCGACCGCGTGACCGGCCAGAACGCCGCCGACGCCGCCGTCATCCGGCTGGCCGAGGTCGACGAGGCCCAGGTCAAGCTGGACGCGTCGGTCAAGGAGGACGACGGCTTCTTCGCCACCTTCTTCGTCTCCTCCTGGACCCGCCACCTGATCAAACCCCTCGTCCGGCTCAAGGTCACGCCGAACGCCGTCACCGGAATCTCGGTCGCCCTCGCCCTGCTGGCGGCCGTCTGGTTCTCCGCCGGCACCCAGGGCGGGCGGCTGACCGGGGCGGTGCTGCTCTACCTGTCGTTCGCGCTCGACTGCCTCGACGGCCAGCTCGCCCGCTACACCCGCACCTTCTCGCCGCTCGGCGCGTGGGCCGACGGCATGGGCGACCGGCTCAAGGAGTACGCCGTCTACGTCGGCCTGGCCGCGGGCTTCGGCGGCTCGGGGATCTGGTACCTCGCCGTGGCGGCGATGGTCCTCCAGGTCGTCCGGCACGCCCTCGACTACACCTACGCGGGGGCCGCCGCCGACGCCGTCCGGGTCGGGGCCGCCTGGGGCAGGCCCGCGCGTTCGCTGCTGGAGACGCGGGACGCCCGCGCGTCCGCGCCGGGCGTGCTCGGGCTCGCCCAGCGGCTCGAACGCGACACGGTCGCGCGCTGGCTGAAGAAGATCATCGTGCTGCCCATAGGCGAGCGCATGGCGCTGATCGCCATCACCGCGGCGGGCTGGAACGCGCGGGTCACGTTCCTCGCCCTGCTCGGCTGGGGCGGCGTGGCGGCCCTCTACCAGCTCTCCGGACGGATCGCGAGGTCGGCACGGTGATATCGGTCCAGATGACGCCCGTCCCCACCAGCACGGTGGTGGCCTACCGCGACGACGGGCCGCTCTCACGCGCCATGGGCCTGCTCGTGGCCGGGCAGCTCCCGCCGCTGCCGCCGGTGATCGCCGGCACGTTCGTCACGGGCGTGCTGCTGGTCATCGGCGTGGCCGCCGCCGACGGCCTGGCGGTGTTCGCCCCCACCGTGACGCTGCTGCTGGCCGGGCCCGGCAGCTCGCACGCCCACGACGGCAGGCTCGACTGGCTCGTGCCGCCGATCCTGCGGCTCATCGAGTACGCCTTCATCGCGGCCTGCGGCTTCGCCAAGGGCGTGCCCCCCGTGCTGATCTTCCTGCTGCTCGGCGCGCTGGCCTTCCGCCACTACGACCTCGTCTACCGGCTTCGCCAGCGCGTCTACCCGCCGCAGTGGCTGGCCACCGCGGGGCTCGGCTGGGACGGCAGGATGATGGTCGTCTCGTTGTTCGCCCTGGCCGGCTGGCTGACCGGCGGCTATGTGCTGCTCGCGCTCTACCTGTGGGCGTTGTTCGGCTGGGAGAGCCTGACGTGCTGGCTCGCCGCGCCCCGGATCGGCACCGAGACCGCCGATGCGGGAACGCAAGACTAACGGCGGATTACCCGCAGAAGTGCCAAAGGCGAATACTCTTTGGGCCTACAGAGATGCTCGACTGAGGAGTGCACGTTGCTGGGAATGGTGCTGGCCGCTGGGGCCGGACGACGCCTGCGGCCGTACACCGACACGCTGCCCAAGGCGCTCGTGCCGGTCGACGGTGAGACCACGATCATGGACATCTCGCTGCGCAACCTGGCCGAGGTGGACCTGCGCGAGGTCGTGGTGGTCGTCGGGTACGCGGCGCAGGCCGTACACGAGCGCAAGGACGCCCTGGAGAAGCGGCACGGCGTCAAGCTCACCCTCGTGCACAACGACAAGGCCGAGGAGTGGAACAACGCCTACTCCCTGTGGTGCGCCCGCGACTACTTCGCCGAGGGCGCGCTGCTGGTCAACGGCGACACCGTGCACCCGGTCTCGGTCGAGAAGACGCTGCTGTCGGCCCCCGAGACGAGCGACATCCTGCTCGCGGTCGACGACGTCAAGAAGCTGGCCGACGAGGAGATGAAGGTGACGCTGTCGCCGGAGGGCTCGCTGCGGCGCATCACCAAGCTGATGGACCCGGCCGACGCCTACGGCGAGTACATCGGCGCCACGCTCATCCGCCCCGGCGCGGCCGAGCGCCTGGCCGACGCCCTCAAGGCCACCTACGAACGCGACCCCCAGCTCTACTACGAGGACGGCTACCAGGAGATGGTCGAGCGCGGGGAGGTCATCCACGCCGCCCCCATCGGCGAGGTCGACTGGGTCGAGGTGGACAACCACGACGACCTGGCCAAGGCCCGCACGATCGCCGTCCGGTACTGAGGGGCGCGCATGCCGCTTCTAGCCAGGATGTTGCCGGCCCCCCTCACGATGGACGTCAGGAGGGGCGCGGTCGCTCAGCTCGGCGCCCTGCTCACCGACAGCCGCGTGGCGACCTCCGGCCGGGTGGCCGTGGCCGTCGGGCCCGGCCAGGGCGACCACATCGAGAGCCTCATCGCCCCCACGCTGGACGAGGCGGAGGTGTTCCGGGTGGCCGACGGGTCGGTCGACGCGGCCGTCTCGCTCGGCGCCGACCTGCGCAAGGGCGCCTACGAGGTCGTGGTCGGCGTCGGCGGTGGCAAGACCATCGACGCGACGAAATACGCCGCCTCGCTCGCCGGCATCCCCATGGTCGCGGTGGCCACCAACCTCTCCCACGACGGCATCTGCTCGCCCACCGCCTCCCTGGTGTACGAGGGCGGCAAAGGCACGTTCGGGGTGCCGATGCCGCTGGCCATCCTGGTCGACCTCGACTTCGTGCACAACGCGCCCGAGTCGCTGGTGCGGGCCGGGGTCGGCGACGTGGTGAGCAACCTGTCGGCCATCGAGGACTGGCAGCTCGGCAACGTCGAGCGCGGCGAGCCCATCGACGGGCTGGCCTGCTCGATGTCCCGCACCGCCGCCGAGGCGCTCATCGGGCGCACCGACTCCATCGAGTCCGACGCGTTCCTCACCGTGCTGGCCGAGTCCCTGATCCTGTCGGGCATGTCGATGGTCGTGGCCGGCTCCTCGCGGCCCGCGAGCGGCGGAGATCATGAGATCCTTCATGCCGTGGATCAGCTCTTCCCCGGCACCTCCAACCACGGCGAGCTCGCCGGCATCGGTGCCGCCTTCTGCTTCTTCCTCAGGGAGGACGAGGCCCGGGTCAAGCAGGTCGTCGACTGCCTGCGGCAGCACCGGCTGCCCGTGGTCCCCGCCGACATCGGGCTGACCGGCGAGCAGTTCGCCGAGGTCGTCGCCCTGGCCCCGGCCACCCGTCCCGGCCGTTACACGATTCTGGAGCACCTGCGCATGCAGGACTCCGAGATCCGCGATCGGGTGGAGGACTATGTCCGGGCCTTCGGTAGCTGAGCTGCGGCAGGTGGCCCAGCCGGCGGGCCACCTCGAGCGCAGGAACGGCGAGCACTGGGCGGGCGTCCTCTACATGCGGCGCCTGTCCATCTACGTCACCTGGCTGATGACCAAGACGCCGGTCACGCCCAACCAGCTGACCTGGGTCATGACGGTCGCGGGCGTCGCCGCGGGCGTCGTCGTGGCGCTGCCGGGGTTGTGGGCGGTCGTGCTGGCCGCCCTGCTCGTGCAGGTCTACCTGCTGCTCGACTGCTCCGACGGCGAGCTGGCGCGCTGGACGGGCAAGACCTCGCTGACCGGGGTCTATCTCGACCGCGTCGGCGCCTACTTCACCGAGGCGGCGCTGCTGGCCGGGCTCGGCTGGCGGGCGTCCGCCGTTCTGCCGGATTGGTATACCGTGCTCGGCTTCGCGGCCGCGCTGGGCGCCATCCTCATCAAGGCCGAGACCGACCTGGTCGACGTCGCGCGGGCCAAGGGCGGGCTGTCGGCCGCGAGTGAGGCGTCCGTGGCGCAGTTCCGCTCCGGGCTGCTCGGCCTGGCCCGGCGGGTCGTGGCGGCGACGAGGTTCCATCGCATCGTGCAGCCCATCGAGTTGTCGCTGCTCGCGCTGGTCACGGCGGTGATCGACGCGGTGCGGGGCGACCTTGCGGCGACCCGCGTGCTGGTGGTCGCGTGCGTGATCGCCGCCGGGGTGCAGACGGTGCTGCATCTGGTCAGCATCCTGGCTTCGCGGCGGCTGGCCTGATCATGGCGGAACCGCAGACGGCCCTCGTCCGTCGTATTGATCGGACGTTCGCCGTTCGGTGGGGGTTCACTGCCGGTTCCGATACGCTTAGCTTCACCATCCAGACCATGCAGACCAGCAGACTCGGTGATCATGAAAGAATGCTCCGCTCGTGTCCTCAACGCGTCAGGACGATGATTCGTTGAAGATCTCGTGCGTCATCCTCACCATGGGCAACCGGGTCGCGGAGCTGAACCGGGCGGTCGAGTCCGCGCTCAACCAGGTCGACGGCGACGTCGAGGTGGTGATCGTTGGTAACGGAGCCGACGTGCCCGAGGTGTCGGCGACGCCACCCGAGGGCTCGGCCGCGGTCGTGAAGTCGATCAGGCTGGAGCAGAACACCGGCATCCCCGCCGGCCGCAACCGGGGTGTCGAGGAGTGCTCGGGCGACGTCGTGCTGTTCCTCGACGACGACGGCTGGTATGCCAGCCAGAAGGTCGTCGCCCACGTGCGCGACCGCTTCGCCACCGAGCCCGACCTCGCGGTGCTCTCCTTCCGCGTGATGGACCCCGAGGGCGGCACCGGCCAGCGCCGCCACGTCCCGCGGCTGCGGGCGGGCGACCCGCAGCGCTCCTCGCCGGTCACCACGTTCCTCGGCGGCGCCTCGGCGATCAGGCGCTCGGCGTTCCTCCAGGTGGGCGGTCTGCCGGAGAAGTTCTTCTACGCCCACGAGGAGACCGACCTGGCCTGGCGGCTGCTGGGCGAGGGCTACCGCATCGAGTACGACGCCGAGACGGTGATGTACCACCCGCAGGTGCCGCCGACCCGGCACGCCGACTTCTACCGGCTCAACGCCCGCAACCGCGTGTGGCTGGCCCGGCGCAACCTGCCGTGGCCGCTGGCCGTCCTCTATCTGACCAACTGGATCGTGCTCACGCTCATCCGCGAGCGCGGCACCAGCGGGGCGCTCAAGGCCTGGTTCGCCGGCTTCTTCGAGGGGCTGCGCTCGCCGGCCGGCGAGCGCCGTCCCATGGTCTGGCGCACCGCCTGGCGCATGGTCAAGCTGGGCCGCCCGCCGATCGTCTAGGTCTCGCGCGCCTCTCCGAAGGTCAGCTGGGCGTGCGAGACGGTCGTGGTGAACATCGCCCGCCGGGGCAGCCCGAGCTCGCTCAGCTCCTTGGCGATGGGGTGGTTGCCGAGGCGAATCAGCGCGCCGCCGGCCCGCAGGCGGGCGCCGCGCACGCGTACGGACCACGGCACGCGCCTCGTGACCCCCTCGCGGTGGGTGTAGGCGTCGAACGGCGCCCCGAGCGCTCCGCCCGGCACCGGCACGCCCGGCTTGACCAGCATGTCGAGCACCAACCGGCCGTCCTTGCGCAGCACACACCGTTTGTACGGTGAGTCGAGCCGCAGCTCGATGTCGGCCAGCTCTTTCGGAAACCCCCACAACGTCCGGCCGGCCTCCAGGGTGAACGCCTGGTCCACCGGCAGCCAGTGCACGAACAACCCCGTCTGCCGCAGGTCCGCCGGCCTCATGGAGCCGGTGGTGCCGGGCGGGCGGATCAGGAAGGCCATGCCGAACTCGTGGTAGGCGTCGAGGTCGCCGTCGCGGTAGTCGACGAAGAGCAGCACGCAGACGGCCTTGCCCGGCAGCACCTCGGCCACGTCGAGCCCCGAGTACGCGATCACCGCGCGGGCGGCGTCGGCGCGTACCGGATAGAAGGTGCCGCAGACCTCGGCGTCCCGCACCCGCACGGGCATGCCCACCGTCCTGCCTTGGATGAGATGCGATGCCATGGCACCAGTACATCAACCGGTCCGGGCTGTGACCATCTCCCCCCGGGTGCCGTCTAGGTGTGATGTGACCATTGGAAGAACACGGGGGGCGCCATCATCGAGGAGCTGTATCGCGAGCACTGGCCGCTCGTGTCCGGGTTCCTTCTGCGCAGGACCCGTGACCCCCATCTCGCCGAGGACCTGGCCCAGGAGACGTTCGTCAAGGCGACCAGGGCGCTGCTGGGCTGGCGCGGGGAGAACCCGGCCGCGTGGCTGCTCACGATCGCGCGTAACGTCCTCATCGACCACGTCCGCCGCGCGCGCCGGGAGCTCGCCCTGCCCGTTCCCGAGGAGCTCGGGGTGCCGCCGCTGCACGTGGCCTCCCTCGACGTGCGCGACGCGCTGGAGCGGCTGCCGGAGCGGCATCGCCGGCTGCTGGTGCTCGTCTACTTCGAGGGCTTCTCGCGCGCTGCCCATCACGTGGGGCACGGGCACGTGGGACCGCGGGGAGCTCGCCGAGGGGAAGGAAGGGTGCGGCGTCGAGCTGGGCAACTTCCGGGAGTGGGCCGGGCTGCTGCGCGACCACGACGACGCGAACCTGCGCCGGTTCGACCTGTCCCTCGATCGCCTGCGCACGGCCGCGCGCGACGGCCTCGCCTACGCGTACGTGGCCGATCTCGTCGCGATCGAGAAGCTGCGCCGGATCCTCGAGGACCCGCGCGTGCGCACCGTCCGGCTCGCCGACGTCGCCTTCGACCTCGACCGCCCCTAGAGGCTTGTTCTTTATCCTCCGGATCGTTGTGCTGAGCCACGTTTGATCGTTTCGCGGACAGCGAGACGGCCTTGAGTGATCATGTGCGGTGTCGAGTCGCTGCTGATCACTACAAGGCCGTGAGGGTGA
>NZ_POUD01000126.1 GCF_003236395.1 Nonomuraea aridisoli
GCCGACCACCGAGCCCGGGGGGACGCCGTAGACGCAGTGGGCGGCGGGCGTGGAAGCCCGACGGCTACACCGGCCTGAACGGCGGAGACTGGAACTCCGTCCACGACATCGCCCTCATCGAGGTCGGCAAGCAGGAGCGCACCCTGCAGGACGCCGTCGGCGCGTTCACCCCCATGCTCAACCGGGGCGGCCGGCACACCATCACCACCATCGGCTACCCGGGACTGCTCGGCAGGCACCCGTACGACGGCCGCGACCAGCTGATGTGCATCGGCCGGACCCACCGCGCCGACGACATCACCCGCGCCCCCGTCATCACGGCCTCCACCGCGACCGCGGCGTCCGCGCACCCGGCCGGCCGGATGGTGACGGACAACTGCCACCTGCACAAGGGCCACAGCGGCGGCCCGTGGATCGTCCGGGGCACGAGGGACCTGGTCGGCGTGTTGTCGGCGGGCAAGGAGGACGGCGCGACCGAGGGCAACTCCGTCGCCACCACCCTCAACCCGGAGGGCTACGGCGCGATCGTGCAGCAGGCCGACCCGCGCGGCGTGTACGACGCGCTGTCGGTCAGGACGTCGGGCCCGTCCCGCCCGGTCAGCCCCGGCGGCCGGGCCACCGTGACCGCCACCGTCACCATGCGCGGCCTCATGTCCGCCGCCCAGGTGCCGCTCAGCCTCACCGTGCCGCCCGGCACGAGGCTGGCCGGCGTCAGCGGCGCCCGCTGCTCGACCGCCGGCACACGGGCCGACTGCACGATCGCCGCCGTGCGCCCGGGCAGCCCGGTGCGGATCACGGCAAAGGTCGAGGTGGGCTCCGGCGCCGGCCGGCGGCCGCCGATCGTCGCCCGCGTCACCTCCACCCGCCTGGACCCGACGCAGCGCGACAACACCAGCGTCCTGCGCCTGCCGACCCGTCGCTCATGAGGGCTCCCTCAGCGTGCGCGCCAGCAGCCAGGCCAGCACGGGGAACGCCACCAGGCAGGCCAGCGCCGTCCTGAGCGAGGCGGCCTCCGCCACCGCGCCCACCAGCGGGCTGACCAGGCCGCCCACGCTCACCGCGAGGCCGAGGGTCACGCCGCTCGCCGTTCCCACCCTGGCCGGCAGGAAGTCCTGGCCGAGCGTCACGTGCAGGGAGAAGGGGGCGTACAGGGCGATCGAGGACGCGGCCACGAACACGTACGCCGCCGGGCCGGGCACGAACACCACCCCGGCGACCGCGGGCACGGCCAGCGCGTACGCCAGCCGCATCGTGCGCACCCGGCCCCACCGCGCCGCCAGCCTGCCGCCCAGCACGGTGCCCACCGCCCCGCCCGCGAACAGCGTGAACAGCGCCACCGCGCCGGCCGCCCCGCCGCCCAGGTGCAGGGCCACGAAGGTGCTGAGGCCGACGTACACGACGGAACGGAAGACGATCACGAGCGTCAGCCGGGCGAACGACGGCCAGTCGTCGCGCCCCGAGACCGGCGCGGCGGCGGCCCGCGCGACCGCCCCTCCCCCGGACAGCGCCCTGACGGCCGGCAGCGTCGCCAGCGCGCCCAGCACGGCCGGCAGCGCCAGCCACGGCGAGGCGCCCAGCCCCCAGACCGCGAGCAGCGGCGTCACGAGCACGGGAGCCGAGGCGAACCCGAGCGTCCCGCCCAGCGAGAACCAGCTCATCCGCACGTGGCTGCCCTCGCTCGCCAGGCGGGCCAGCCGGGCGGACTCCGGGTGGTAGGCCGCCACCCCCAGCCCCGACAGGGCCACGGCCAGCAGGGTCAGCGCGTACGAGCCGGCCACTCCCCCGGCGGCCACCCCCGCGCCGGACACGATCATGCTCACGGGGATCAGCCACGGCATCCGCCGCCGGTCGGTCAGCACCCCGAAGAGCGGCTGCACGATCGACGACAGCAGCGTCGCGGCCAGCACGACGCCGGAGACGGCGACGTACCCGTACCCCCGCTCCATGACCAGGAACGGCACGAGGGCGGGCACCGCGCCCTGGTAGAAGTCCACGGCGGCGTGACCGGCGGCGAGCATGGGGATCCTGTTCACGCCTCGATCATGGACCGGCCCCGAGCTGGCCCGCTTCCGATAAAGTGCCAATCCATGTCGGTAATCCGCCACCTGCCGGAGGCGCCCACCGGGCGGCGGCCCCTCGCGCCGGGCGCGGGCATCGACGCCCACCGCCACGACACCCACCAGATCGTGTACGCCTGCCGCGGCGTCGTCTCCGTCACCACGGACGCCGGCACCTGGGTGGCGCCGGCCAGCCGGGCGATCTGGATCCCGGCCGGCACGGTCCACGAACACCGCGCCCACGGCGACACCGACCTGCGCCTGGTCGGCCTGACGCACAACCCGCTGGCCCTCGGACGCCCGGCCGTCCTCGCCGTCGCCCCCCTCCTGCGCGAGCTGATCATCGCCTACACCGGCGACCTGGGGGACGGCGAGCGGGGGCGCATGCTCGCCGTGCTGCTGGACCAGGTCAGGCGGGCGCCCGAGCAGCCGCTGCACCTGCCCACGCCCCGGGACCCGCGGCTGGCGGCCGTCTGCGACGCCCTGCGCCGCGATCCCGCCGACGGCCGTACGCTCGCCCTGCTCGCCGCGCAGGCCGGGGCCGCCGACCGCACGCTGGCCCGGCTGTTCCGGGCCGAGCTCGGGATGACCTTCCCCCAGTGGCGCACCCAGCTCCGCCTGCACCGCGCCCTGGTCCTGCTGGCCGACGGCGTGCCGGTGACGGCGGTCGCGCACCGGTGCGGGTGGGCCTCGGCGAGCGCGTTCATCGACGTGTTCCGGCGGGCCTTCGGGTACACCCCCGGCCGCGCCTTTACATTGTAGATTCGCTACAATCGGGTGGCGTGAGCACATCGAAAGGCAAGGGCGGCACCCCGGCCACCATGGCGCTGACCAAGGCCAAGGCCGCGTTCACCCTCCACCCGTACGGTCACGACGCCTCCGCGCAGGCCTACGGCGAGGAGGCCGCCGACGCGCTCGGCGTGCCGTACGAACGGATCTTCAAGACGCTCGTGGCGGAGGTCGAGAGCGGGCTCGCGGTCGCGGTCGTGCCGGTGGCGGGCAAGCTCGACCTCAAGGCGCTGGCGAGCGCGCTCGGCAGCAAGCGGGCCGCGATGGCCGAGGCGGCGAAGGTCGAGCGGGTGACGGGCTACGTCGTCGGCGGCATCAGCCCGCTGGGCCAGCGCAAGCAGCTCCCGACCGTGGTCGACTCCTCCGCCCTCGACTTCGAGACGATCTACTTCTCGGCCGGCAAGCGCGGCCTGCAGATCGAGACCGCGCCCGACAATCTCATCACCCTCACCCGGGCGATCACCGCGCCCATCGGCAAGCAGGGCTGAGCTACCAGTCGAAGAACCCGTGCGACCGGTGCCGCTCGCGGTCGCGGCGGGGCCGGCCGTACGACGGCGGCAGCACGGCCTCGCCCATCAGCCACTCCATGAGCCGCCGGTACCTCCTGCCGAAGCCGTGGTCGCCGCGCCGCCTGCCCTCGCGCTCCCTTTCGCCGGCCTCCTCGCGGGCGAGCGCCTCCTCCAGGCCCGGCGTGTGGCCGCCGCCGAAGCGTGACATGTCCGGCCCGGGGAAGCCGCGCGTCTCGGTGTTCCGCAGCGCCGACCGCATCGACTCCACCCAGATCGGCCCCGGCAGCGAGGCCCCCTGCACCGACCCGTAGAAGCGGTCGCCGATCCGCACCCCCTGCAGCGGGAACCGGTACGACCCCCGGATGTCGCCCACGCTCACCGCCGCGGCCAGGGCCGGCGTGTACCCGGCGAACCAGGCCGAGGTGTAGCCGTTGTTGGTGCCCGTCTTGCCGGCGGCGGGCATGCCGGGGCTCTGCCCCTTCATGGTGCCCTGATCGAACACGCCCTCCAGCACGTGGTTGACCGCGTCGGCGACCGGCCGCTCGATGACCCGCTCGCACACGGGCGGCACGTGCGTGCGCCGCCCGTCCCTGCCGACGATCTCCACGATGGCCAGCGGGCGGCAGTACATCCCGCGCGCCGCGAACGTCGCGAACGACGCCGCCACCGTCACCGGGTCCATCTCGTTGATCCCGAGCGTGAACGTCGGCACCTCGCGCAGCGGCTTGCCGTCGGCCCGGGTGATGCCGAGGGCCTTGGCCGTGCGCACCACGTTGCAGAGCCCGACCTTGCGCTCCAGCATCATGTAGAAGATGTTCACCGACTTCCAGGTGCCGGTCTCCAGGCTGTGCGGGCCGCCCTCGCCTTCGCCGCTGGCGTTCAGGATGCGGGAGTTCGGATCGTTGACGGGCTTGCCGTCACAGTCGCGGTAGCCCTGCGACGGCACGAGCGAGCCGGGCGTCATGAAGCCGTCGCCGAACCGCCAGCCCTGCTTCAGCGCCGTGGCCAGCGTGTACACCTTGAACGTCGATCCGGCCTGGAAGCCCTGCCCGCCTCCGTGCGCCACGTCGGCGACCAGGTTGAAGGTGGTCCTGGGGCCGTTCTTGCGGTTGCCGGGGTTGCGGCCGAAGCCCTTGCTGGCCGCCATCGCCCTGATGCGCCCGGTCCGCGGCTCCACCATGGCCTCGGCGGCCACCTCGGTGTCCTCGGGCGAGACGTGCCGTTTGATGGCCTGCTCGGCGGCGCGCTGCGCGATCGGGTCGAGGCTCGTGGTGATCGTCAGGCCGCCCCTGGCCAGCCTGTTGCGCCGCTCGGCCTCGGTGTTGCCGAACGCCGGGTTCGACAGCAGCTCGCGCTGGACGTACAGGCAGTAGAAGGGGTACTCGCTCTGCTCGCAGCCGCCCGGCTCGGGACGGAGCTCGATGCCGAGCGGCGCCGCCTTGGCGCGCGCCGCCTCCTGCTTGCTGATCCAGTTCAGCCCGGCCATCCGGTCGAGCACGAGGTCACGCCGTTCTCGCAGCCGGGCCCGGTGCTCCCGCCCGAGCGAGGGGTCCGTCGAGTACGGCATCCGCACCGCCCCCGCCAGCGTGGCGGCCTGCTCCAGCGTCAGCTTCGAGGCCGAGGTGGAGAAGAAGCGCCGGGCCGCCGCCTCCACGCCGTGCGCCCCCGCGCCGAAGTAGGCGATGTTCAGGTAGCGCTCGAGGATCTCGGCCTTGCGGTACTTCTTCTCCAGCGCCATCGCCAGCCGCAGCTCGGTGATCTTGCGGGCCAGGTTCGGCGCGCGGGCGCGGTCGCGCTCGGCCGCGGTACGGGCGTTCTCCACCAGGATGTTCTTGACGAGCTGCTGAGTCAGGGACGACCCGCCCTGCCGGATGCTGCCCGCCTGGGTGTTGGTGAGCAGGGCCCGCAGCGTGCCGCGGACGTCGAGGCCGCCGTGCTCGTAGAAGCGGGCGTCCTCGATGGCCACGATGGCCCGGCGCATCACCGGGGCGACCTTGCGCAGCGGGACGATCCTGCGGTTGGTCTCGTAGAACTGCGCGAACGGGCGGCCGTCCTTGTCCAGCAGCCTGGTCACCTGCGCGAGCGGCTCCTCGCGCGGGGCGGGCGGCAGGTCCATGAAGGTGTTCGCCACGTCTCGCGCGGCGATGCCGCCCCCGCTCACCACGGGCGCGGCCAGTGCGGCCACCAGCACCCCGCCGAGCGCGCCCGCCAGCCCGAGTCCCCCGACGGATCTGAGTACGGTCACGTCACTTGATGTGCGACGTCCCGATCAGTGGCAAACGCCCGCTTCCAGCGTCTTTACAGTTGTTTACTGCCGCTTACTCAGCGGAGTCCCTGCTGATGTTCAGACCCAGCGAGGCGAACTGCTCGAACGGCCGGTGGTAGCCGCGCTCGATGTGGTGCACGCCGCGCAGCGTGGACGGCCCGTCGGCGACCGCCGCCGCCAGCACCGCCGAGAAGCCGGCCCTGATGTCGGGCAGCGTCACGTCGGCGCCCCGCAGCCTGGACACGCCGCGCACGACGGCCGAGTGGCGGGCGTTGGTGTCGTGGTAGCGGCAGGCCGGGCCGCCCAGGCACTGGTCGAACACCTCGATCTCGCAGCCCATCTTCTGCAGCGCGGGCACGTACACCAGGCGGTTCTCGAAGACCGTCTCGTGCAGCACCGACATGCCGTGGCTCTGGGTGAACAGCACCATCAGCGGCGTCTGCCAGTCGGTCATGAACCCGGGGTGGGTGTCGGTCTGCACCGCCGCCGCGCGCAGGCCCTCGGGGGGCGCGGTGGCGCACAGGTACTCGTCGTTGATGTCGAACCTCGCGCCCATCCTGGCCAGCGTGGTGATCGCGGTGACCAGGCGGTCCTGCGGGCAGCCGTGCACCCGGACCTCGCCCTGGGTGATCAGCCCGGCCGCCAGGTACGAGAACGCCTCGATGCGGTCGCCGGCCAGCCACGTGGAGGCGCCGTGCAGGCGTTCGACGCCCTCGATGACGATCCTGCGGTCGGGCGAAAGCTCGATCATCGCTCCCATCCGCTGCAGGAACAGCGCCAGCTCCACCACCTCGGGCTCGGTGGCGGCGTTCTTCAGCACCGTCTTGCCCTCGGCCAGCACCGCCGACATCAGCACCGTCTCCGTGGCGCCCACGCTCGGGTAGGGCAGCTCGATCCGGGTGCCGCGCAGGCGGGCGGCCTTGGCGAAGATGCCGCTCTCGCCGACCTCGACCTCGGCGCCCATCGCCCGCAGGGCCTCGACGTGGAAGTTCACCGGCCGCCGCCCGATCGGGTCGCCGCCGACCAGCGGCACGAACGCCTCGCCCGCCAGGTGCAGCAGCGGGCCCAGCATGAGGATGGGGATGCGGTTCAGGCCGGTGAACGCGTCGGGCACCCGGGGCTCGATCGCCGGCCCCTTCTCGATCCTG
The DNA here is from genome assembly GCF_003236395.1 of Nonomuraea aridisoli. Classification (GTDB taxonomy): domain Bacteria; phylum Actinomycetota; class Actinomycetes; order Streptosporangiales; family Streptosporangiaceae; genus Nonomuraea; species Nonomuraea aridisoli. Next base: position 6,770 of record NZ_POUD01000126.1, read on the forward strand.
ATCTCCGTGCGCGAGATCTCGACGCGGATGCCGAGGGCGCGCAGCATGTCCGCCGTGATGCCGACCTCGCCCACCTCGGGGGCGTTGTGAATGCTGCTCTCGCCGTCGCCCAGCATCGCCGCGACCATGTGCTTGGAGACGCCGTTCTTGGAACCGCGTACTTCGACGTCCCCCCGGAGGGGGCCGGAGGGTTCGATCTTCCAGACCTCTTCTGCAATCACGAAGTGAGCCTAGCCGGGGGATACCATCGAGCTGATTCGGACACACATGTGAAGGGGAGTGGCGTGACGAGGGAAGTACGCGCATTTGCGGTAACTGTCCTCACTCTCGCCACTCTTGGGATCGCCGCCGGCCTGCTCTGGTCGGGCATCACGCCGCGGGCTCCGTACCAGGTCACCGAGCAGGGACCGATGCTGGCCGACCCGACCACGCAGGCGCTCATCGCGGCCGACGGGTGGTTCGCGGTCATCACCGGCGGGCTGGGGCTGCTGTGCGGCGGGGTCGCCTGGTTCATCGGGCGGCGCTGGATGCTCGCGGTGCTGCTCGGCCTCTGCGCGGGCGGGGTCGCGGCCGCCTTCCTGACGTTGTGGATCGGGTCGACGTTCACCTTCGGATCGGTCGTGGTGCAGGCCGCGGCCGTACCCGGGGTCAAGGTCGTCCCGGGGGCGCTGCAGCTGACGGCCCCCGGGGTGCTGGTGTCCTGGCCGCTGCTGGCCGTGGGGTTCTTCGCGCTGCTGGAGGGCATGCACGGCTACCGCGAGTCGCCTCTGCGGCAGCCGTACGGGGGGCCGGTCGTCTAAGCCGCCCGGAGCTCCGGCCTGCGCAGGCCGTGCCCGGTGGCCTGCTCGAACGCCCGCGCCACGCGCAGCACCCTGGCGTCCTCGAACGGCGGGCCGATGATCTGCACGCCCACCGGCAGGCCGTCCTGCGTGAACCCGGCCGGGACGGACGCGGCCGGCGCGTGCAGCACGCTGATCCAGTACGCCGAGCGCATCCAGGCGAGGTAGTCGGGCAGCCGCTGCCCGTTGATCTCGCTGACGTGCGGCTGCTCGACCGGGAACGGCGGCACCTGGCTGACCGGCGCGATCAGCACGTCGTAGGTGTCCCAGAACGCGGCCATGCGCTGGTAGAGGCGGCTGCGCGCGACCTCGGCGGCCACCAGGTCGGCGCCGGTGACCTTGCGGCCCTGCTCGACGTTCCAGGCGGTGTTGGGGCCGAGCCGGGTCTTGTCGCCGTGGGCGAGCAGGTAGTACCAGGCCCGGTAGGTGCGGAACGCCTCCTCCGCGCCCGTCAGGTCGGGGTCGGCCTGCTCCACGTGGGCGCCGAGGCGTTCGAACACGGCCGGCGCGGTCGCGGTGACCGCCGCCGTGCGCGGGTCCACGGGCAGCCCGCCCAGGTCCGGGCTCCACGCCACCCGCAGCCCCGCCACCCCCTGCTCGGGCTCGGGCGCGAACACCTCCCTGATCGAGTACGGCGAGCGCCGGTCGAACCCGGCGATCACGCCGAGCATCAGCGTGACGTCCTCGACCGTCCTCGCCATGGGGCCCGGGACCGACAGGGTGTACCAGGCGGCCGTCTCCGAGATGCCCGGGACCCGGCCGGGCGTGGGGCGCAGGCCGACGACGTTGCAGAAGGAGGCGGGGTTGCGCAGCGAGCCGCCCATGTCGCTGCCGTCGGCCAGCGGGATCATGCCGGTGGCCAGCGCGGCCGCCGCTCCCCCGCTGCTGCCGCCGGCCGACTTGGTCAGGTCGTACGGGTTCCTCGTGGCGCCGAACACCTCGTTGACCGTGTGGGAGCCGGTGCCGAACTCGGGGGTGTTCGTCTTGCCCACGGTGATCGCCCCGGCCGCGCGCAGCCGCCCTACGATCAGGTCGTCCTCGCCGGGCACGTGGTCGGCGAAGAGCGGGGAGCCGTACGTGGTGCGGATGCCGGCCGTGTCGACGAGGTCCTTGTGCGCGACGGGCACGCCGTGCAGCGGCCCGGCGGGCTCCGCGGCGTCGGCCGCCTTGGCCGCGGCCAGCGCCTGTTCGGCGACGAGGGTGACGACGGCGTTCACCTGGGGGTTGACCTGCTCGATGCGCTCGAGGTGCGCCTGGAGCACCTCTACGGCACTCACCTGCCGCGCCCTGATGAGCCGAGCCAGTTCACTTGCGGGCAAATAACACAGTTCGCTCACCCTGCGATCCTCCCCCACCCGACTCCTTTCCAGGCGTCAGGCCCCGGCCTGCGGGGCGGCGGCGAGTCCTCTCAGGGCAGCAGGGCCGTCACGGCGGTCGCCATGTACAGGCCGCCGCCGGCGGCCACGGCGACGCCTGCCAGCGCGGGCGTCCACGACGCGGCGGCGCGCAGGGAGCGCAGGCCGGGCGCGTGCCGCCCCACGAGGACGGCCCCGCGTACGGTCACCACCCCGACGGCGACCAGTGTGCCGGCCATCCCCACCCCGAACGCGCCCACCAGCACCACCGCGTCCAACGCCCGCCCGGTGAGCAGCCCGCTCACCAGCACGATGAACGCCGACGGGGACGGGACCAGGCCGCCGGAGAGCGCCAGGGCGATGAGACCTCGCCGCGACCACGGATCCATCAACTCGTCCCCGTGACCGTGCCCGTGACCGTGCCCGTGCCCGTGACCGTGCCCGTGCGCGGGTGCCGTCCTTCGGGAGCGGAGGTGGCGGTACGTCAGATGCACGCCGACCCCGATCACCACCGCGCCCGCGATCACCTGCAGCCACGCGGTGACGGCCTTGGTCCCGACCGCGGCGCTGCTCAACCCCACCCACACGAGCGCGAGCGCGAGCACCGACACGGTGTGCATCAGCGCGACGACCACGCCCAGGCGGAGCGCGTCCCGGTACCGGCCGTGCGTGCCGATCAGGTACGCCGCCGTCACGCTCTTGCCGTGCCCCGGCGCGACCGCGTGCAGCGCCCCCACGCCCAGCGCGACGGCCAGCATCAGCCAGAACGCCCCCGCGCCGTCGAACAGCGCGATCAGGTGGTTCTCCGGCCCCGTGGTGCCGTTCACGCGGCCACGCCCACACGCCGCCGCCGCCCGCGGACGAGGAACGCGACCAGCGCCGCGACCGCGATCACCAGCACGACGGCGGGCACGGCGAGCGACACCCCGCCCACCGCCGACGGCTCGAACCGCAGGCGCCGGGTGTCCGCCCCGGCCGTGAGCATCGTCTGCGCCGGGTCGGCGGGCGTCTCGGCGGTGAGCACGGTGCGGTACGCCTCGTTCAGGTCGGTCAGCGCCGTGATCCGGACGTCCACCTCGACGACCGGCTCCGCGCACGCGAAGGCGAACCGTGCGCCCTCGGTCACCAGCCGCTCCAGCGGTTCCAGCGCACCCTCACAGGGCCGTCCGCCCTGTCTCACCTCCACCCGCGACAGCAGATAGTCGTGTACGGCGGCGGACCGGGCCAGTTGCTGCTCCCCCGTCAGCGTCGTGTCGACGCCCTCGGCCGGATCTCCGAACGCGCCGAGCGAACGGCCGAGGGCCACCCAGTCGTCCTCGGCCGCCTTCCACGACAGGCTCACCCGCGAGCCTTCCGCCACGATCGTGGCCATGGACGGCGGCCCGAACGGATGCGCGGACGCCGGCGCGGCCGCGACCCCGGCCTGCACGGCGACGGCAACGGCGAGGGACACGCAGGCGCGTGCGATGAAGGTGAGTTTCACCAGCGACTCCAGTCGGCGACCGATCGAAATTCCACGTGATCCCGCCCACCCGGCGAACCACGGCGGCGTCGCGCGGCGGCTCCACCCGCGCCCGGCGCTCGGCGGGCTCCTTCGGCACCCCCGGCTGCTCGGCAGCTCCCGGAGGCGCCTGAGCCGGCTGGAAGCGGGACCCGTGCGCAGGGCGGACGGAGAGAGGTGGGTGGGCCGGGGTGAGGCCCACCCGGTTGAGGGCTACCTGGTCACGGTGATGGCGGGGCTGGTGATCTTCTGGTTCTGGCTGTCCAGGTAGACCACGTAGACGCCGTTCTTCTTCGCCAGGACGGGCACGCGGACGTCCTGTTCGAAGCGGCCGAGTTCGTCGGCCTTGCCGTACCCGACGAGCAGGTCGTCACGGTCACCGCGGCGGGCGTCGTCCTCCTGCGGGCGCCAGCGGATGGCCACCTTCTCGCCCGGGTCGTAGCCGTACGCCGACACCTTGACCTCTTCGAGGCGCCGCACCGAGGTCTTGTCGACGACGACCTGCTCGCCGACCGTGTTCTCGGGGGTGCGCAGGTCGTTCACGGTGCGCTCGCCCTGGTCGTTCTTGCGGATGACGAACCCGTCGTGGTGCTCGCCGTTGGCGTAGCGCGCCTCGAACGTGATCGCGTCCTTGTCGACGTCGATGAGCTGGTAGAGCTGGGTGTTCTGGCTGGTGCTGCGGACCTCGGCGCCGTTGTTCGTCCAGTTCTCGCCGCCGTTGAGCGCGTACATCTTGCCGCCGGAGACCGACACGACGTACGCGACGCCGTTGTGCACGGTCGCCGACTTGCGCGCCGCCACCTGGTTGCCGCGCCCGTATGAGTGGTCGTGCCCCTGCAGCACCAGGTCGACGCCGTACTTCTCGAACAGCGGCGCCCATTGGGCGCGGACGTTCGGGTTGTTGCGGGTGCCGGTGGTGGAGTAGACGGGGTGGTGGAACGTCACCACGGTCCACTTGTTCGGGTTGTCCTTGAGCAGACCCTCCAGCCAGGCGGTCTGCGCGGCCATGAGGGTGGCGTTGCTCTGCACGTTGCTGTCCAGGCCGATGAAGCGCACCCCCTGGTAGTCGAGGGTGTAGACGGTCTGCTTCAGCTCGGGGTTGCCGGGCCCGTTGTCCGGATACGGGAACTGCGGCCGCCAGAACGTGGACAGCCCGCCGCTGTACTCATGGTTGCCCGGGATCGAGATGTTGTTGATCTGACCGTCGATGAAGCCGCCGGCCTTGAACCACTGGCCCCACTGCTCCTCGCTGTTGGCGGAGTCGATGAGGTCGCCCGCGTTCACGATCGCCTTCGCCTGCGGCCGGTCGGCGAACGCCTGGCGGAACACGCGCGGCACCGCGGAGTCGATGTAGTTCTGCGCGTCGCCGTAGTAGATGAAGGAGAACGGCTCGAAGGCGGAGGCGGCCGTGGTGAAGTCGGTCCAGGCGCTCCAGTTGGTGCCGTCGCCGACGCGGTAGGTGTAGCGGGTGTTCGGCTTCAGGCCGGTGAACTCCACCGTGTGGTACGTCGAGGCGTACCCGAGCGTGGTGTTCACCGGGGTGCTGGCCATGGCCTTGACGCCGGTCACGGCGCCGGGGGCCGGCTGCACCTGGCCGAGGGCGCGCGGCGCCTCCAGGATCTGGGCCTGGGCGTCGTCCGCGGTGGCCTCGGCGCGCCACGACACGCGCTGGCTGGTGGCGGGCGTGGTGGTCGGGATGAGGATGATGCGGTCGGGGATCGGGGAGGGCTTGTGCACCTCCGCGGCGGGGTAGACGGGCGGCGCCGCCACACCGAGGGCGGCGGGGCCCAAGGCTAAACCGGCGATCAGCAGCGCGCCGGTGCCGGCCGCCACGAGCTTGGCCTGCCGCGATCGCAGGGACCACGGCTTCCTGGTGTCGTTCACTTCGGCTCTCTCCATGAGGCGTGGAAGCCGTCCGCGTGCGGAACGCGCGCGGACGTCAGCGCATTGACGCAGGCGCCGCTGACGATCACCTGTCCGCCGGCTGGCCGCAGGGTTAATTCATGATCGTCAATGTGGTGGCCACCGGACGTTCGCCCGGCGTTTTCCCGGCCACGTCTACGATCAGCCGCGGATCGCGGGAACCGAGACCTCGGAGGTGGGCGGATGGCGGCGACCGGCCGGGGGATCTCCCGCCGCTGGGGGCTGCTGCCCGCGGTCGTGGCGCTCGGCACGCTGTTCGTGGTGCCGCCGGAGCGGCCCGTGGTCAAGACGGAGACGTTCATCACCGCCGAGACGACCGGGGTGCTGATGATCGAGGGCGGCGAGTGCTTCAGCGACCCGGCGTACTCGCCGGAGGCGGCCGACCGGATCGTCCTCTACACCCCGTGCGCGCAGGGCGCCGACAACCAGTCGTACGGCTTCACCCACGCCCCCGACGGCCCGTACGACGCCGCGGCGCTGAAGGCGTTCGCCTGGAAGAGCTGCGGCGAACGGTACGCCGAGCTGTGGGGCCCGCCGCGCGACGACCTCAGGTACTACCCGATCATGCCGACCGCGGAGACCTGGGCCAACGGCGACCGCGACGTGATGTGCGCCGTCTACCACCCCACCGGCCGCCTCCCCGACTCGGCCCTCCCCCACTGACCGTGGTGATGGACGTCAGCCTCTCCGGCAGGGACTGCCCCACCCTCTGACCGACCTCGGCCCCTCAACGCGATCTGTCCCGTCACGGCGGCACCCCGACACAGCGGGATTCCCATCACGGCCAGACCTCCCACAGCGGCACCCCCGTCACGGCGGCAACCCACGCCGGGGTGCCCGTCAGGGCCGGACCTCCTACGGCGGGATCCCTGTCGCGGCCGGGTGCGGACGTGACAGGGAGGCGCGGGGCCGACGAATGCTTCGAGGTCGCCCGTGAGGGCGTCAGGCGCCCAGGCAGGCGGGGCCGAGGAGTTCTTTGAGGTCGCCCATGAGGGCCGGTGAGGGGGTCACGCGGTACCGGTCGCCCACCCGCATCACCGTGGTCTTCGGGCCGTTGTGGACCTGGAGGTGCACCTCGGAGGTACCCGGGTGCGTGGAGAGGACCTCCTTGAGCCGTCCGACCACCGGCGGCGTGCAGCGGTTGAGCGGCAGGCTCACCAGCAGCGGCCCGCCGGACTCCTGGGTCAGGTCGGGCGCCGTCACCTCCATGGCGATGATCTTGGCGACGTCTTCGCGCTTGTCGATGCGGCCCTTGACGAACACGATCGCGTCCTCGGCCAGGATCGTCGAGCACAGCTGGTACGCCGACGGGAAGATCATCACCTCGATCGAGCCTTCGAGGTCTTCGAGCTGGGTCAGCACCCAGGTGTCGCCCTTCTTGGTGACCTTGCGCTGCACCCCGCTGAGGATGCCGCCCAGCGTCACCACCTGCCCGTCGGGCCGGCTGTCGTCCTGCACGGCGGCGATCGAGCAGTCGGCCCCGGAGGCCAGGATGTGCTCGACGCCGAACAGCGGGTGGTCGGAGACGTACAGGCCGAGCATCTCGCGCTCGAACTGCAGGAGCGTGTTCTTGTCCCACTCCCCCACGGGGATCTGCACGTCGAACGTCTGGTCCTCGCCGCCGTCGATCGCGCCGAACAGCGAATCCTGGCCGATGGCCTCGTTCTTCTTGATGTCGATGATCGCGTCGACGGCCTGCTCGTGCACCATGACCAGGCCCTTGCGCACGTGGCCGAGCGAGTCGAACGCGCCCGCCTTGATCAGCGACTCGATCACGCGCTTGTTGCAGACGATGGCCGGCACCTTGCGCAGGAAGTCCTTGAAGTCGGCGAAGCGGCCCTTCTGCTTGCGCGCGGTGAGGATGCCGTCGACGACGTTGCCGCCGACGTTGCGGACGGCCGACAGGCCGAAGCGGATGTCGGTGCCGCGCGGCGTGAAGTCGAAGTCGGAGTCGTTGACGTCGGGCGGGAACACCTTGATGCCCATGCGGCGGCACTCGTTGAGGTAGAGGGCCGACTTGTCCTTGTCGTCCTTCACCGAGGAGAGCAGCGCCGCCATGTACGCGGCCGGGTAGTTGGCCTTGAGGTAGGCGGTCCAGTAGGCGATGAGGCCGTAGGCGGCGGTGTGGGCCTTGTTGAAGGCGTAGTCGGAGAACGGCAGCAGGATGTCCCACAGCGCCTTGATGGCGGCGTCGGAGAAACCGTTGTCCTTCATGCCCTTCTCGAAGGAGGCGTACTGCTTGTCCAGCTCCGCCTTCTTCTTCTTGCCCATCGCGCGGCGCAGCAGGTCGGCGGCGCCGAGGGAGTAGCCGGCCACGCGCTGGGCGATGGCCATGACCTGCTCCTGGTAGATGATCAGGCCGTACGTCGTGTCGAGGATGTCCTCGAGCGGCTTCTCCAGCTCGGGGTGGATCGGCGTGATCTCCTGCTGGCCGTTCTTGCGCAGCGCGTAGTTGGTGTGGGAGTTGGCGCCCATCGGGCCCGGGCGGTAGAGCGCGAGGGCGGCGGAGATGTCCTCGAAGTTGTCGGGACGCATGAGCCGCAGCAACGAGCGCATGCCGCCGCCGTCCAGCTGGAACACGCCCAGGGTGTCGCCCTTGCACAGCAGCTCGTAGCTCTTGCGGTCGTCGAGCGGCAGCGAGAGCAGGTCGACCTTCTCACCCGTGGTCGCCTCGATCATCTTGAGGCAGTCGTCCATGATGGTGAGGTTGCGCAGGCCCAGGAAGTCCATCTTCAGCAGGCCGAGCGTCTCGCAGGTCGGATAGTCGAACTGCGTGATGATCGCGCCGTCGGAGTCGCGGCGCATGATCGGGATGTGGTCGGTCAGCACCTCGCGCGACATGATCACGCCGGCGGCGTGCACGCCGGTCTGCCGGATCAGGCCCTCCAGGCCCTTGCCGAGGTCGATCGTGGCCTTGACGTCGACGTCTTCGTCGTAGAGCTTGCGCAGCTCGCCCGCCTCGTTGTAGCGCGGGTGGTCCTTGTCGAAGATGCCCGACAGCGGGATGTCCTTGCCCATGACGGCGGGCGGGAAGGCCTTGGAGACCCGGTCGCCCAGCGCGTACGGATAGCCCAGGACGCGGCCGGCGTCCTTGATGGCGGCCTTCGCCTTGATGGTGCCGAACGTGGCGATCATGGCGACCTTGTCGGCGCCCCACTTCTCGGTCACGTAGCGGATCACGTCGCCGCGCCTGCGCTCGTCGAAGTCGATGTCGACGTCGGGCATGGACACGCGCTCGGGGTTGAGGAACCGCTCGAAGATCAGGCCGTGCGGGATGGGGTCGAGGTCGGTGATGCCCATCGCGTACGCCACCAGCGAACCGGCCGCCGAGCCTCGGCCCGGGCCGACCGGGATGCCGTTCTGCTTGGCCCACATGATGAAGTCGGCGACCACGAGGAAGTAACTCGGGAAGCCCATCTGCTCGATGATGCCGATCTCGTACTCGGCCTGCTTCTTGTGCTGCTCGTCGTAGCCCTCCGGCCAGCGCCGGGCCATGCCCTCCCAGACGGTCCTGCGGAAGAACTCGCTCTCCGTCATGCCGTCGGGGACGGGGTAGGTCGGCATGAGGTTCTTGAACTCGAAGAACCCGGACGGGTCGACCTTCTCGGCGACCAGCAGGGTGTTGCGGCAGCCCTCGGCCCACAGGTCGGAGGAGTCGACGGCGCGCATCTCGTCGGCGGTCTTGATGTAGTAGCCGGTGCCGTCGAAGCGGAAGCGGTCGGGGTCGGACAGCTGCTTGCCGGTCTGGATGCACAGCAGGGCGTCGTGGGAGGCGGCGTCGGACTCGTAGGTGTAGTGGGAGTCGTTGGTGACCAGCGGCGGGATGCCGAGCTCCTTGCTGATCCTGGTCAGCCCGTCGCGGACGCGGCGCTCGATGTCGAGCCCGTGGTCCATGATCTCCAGGTAGAAGTTGTCCTTGCCGAAGATCTCCTGGTATTTCGCCGCGGCCTGCAGCGCCTGGTCGTACTGGCCGAGCCGCAGCCTCGTCTGCACCTCGCCCGACGGGCAGCCGGTGGTGGCCATGAGGCCCTCGGCGTGCTCGGCGAGGATCTCGGCGTCCATGCGGGCCCACTTGCGCACGAACCCCTCGGTGTAGGCGCGCGAACTGAGCTTCATCAGGTTGTGCAGGCCGGTCTTGTTGCGCGCCCAGATCGTCATGTGGGTGTAGTAGCCGCCCGCCGAGACGTCGTCGCGCTTCTGGTGCGGCTCGCCCCACAGCACCGGCTTCTTGTTGTGGCGCGCCTCGGGCGCGACGTACGCCTCGATGCCGATGATCGGCTTGATGCCGGCGCCGGTCGCCTGCTTGAAGAAGTCGTAGGCGCCGTGCATGTTGCCGTGGTCGGTGATCGCGATGGCGGGCATCCCCAGGTCGCCGACCTGTTTGAACATCTGCTTGAGCCGGGCGGCACCGTCCAGCATCGAGTATTCGGTGTGCACGTGCAGATGGACGAACGAGTCGCTGGACGACATGGAGCGGCGCCTCCCGGTCTCGATGGGTGTGCTCAAAAACTTTAGTGCTCCCGGCCGACACTCCGGAGCCCGGCGGGCCGGACGGGGGCCGGACGGGCGGGCGGTGAGGCGGTCGCGAGCGCCGTCGGGGGCACCGTTATCCTCGATGTCACTGTCCGTATCCAAGGAGACACGAAGTGCGCACGCAGACCGACGAAGGCTACACGCACGCACTCGGCAACCGCCAGGTCCAGATGATCGCCATCGGCGGGGCCATCGGCGTCGGCCTGTTCCTCGGCGCCGGGGGCCGGTTGGCCGCCGCGGGGCCCGCGCTCGTGCTGTCCTACGCCGCCGCCGGGGTGGCCGCCTTCTTCGTCATGCGGGCCCTCGGCGAGCTGGTGCTCTACCGGCCGGTGTCGGGCTCGTTCGTCGAGTACGCGGGCGAGTTCATCGGCCCGTGGGCGGCCTTCGCCAGCGGCTGGATGTACTGGGTCAACTGGGCGTTCACCGGCATCGCCGAGCTGACCGCGATCGCCGCCTACATCCACTACTGGGCGCCGGCCTTCCCCCAGTGGCTCACGGCCCTCATCGCCCTCGGGTTCGTGATGGTGGTCAACCTGCTCTCGGTACGGCTGTTCGGCGAGCTGGAGTTCTGGTTCGCGCTGCTGAAGGTGCTGGCCATCACGCTCTTCCTGGTCGTGGCCCTGGTGCTGGTGGTGTTCACCGTGGGGCAGGCGAGCCCGGCGAACCTGGTGGCCCACGGCGGCTTCTTCCCGACCGGCTTCCCGCTGGTGCTCATGAGCCTGCAGTCGGTGGTGTTCGCCTACGCCTCGATCGAACTGGTCGGCATCGCGGCCGGCGAGACGGCGCGGCCGCGCGAGATCATGCCGCGGGCCATCAACGGCGTGGTGTGGCGCATCGCGATCTTCTACGTGGGCTCGGTGCTGCTGCTCGGCATGGTGCTGCCGTGGACGGTCTACCGGGCGGGCGAGTCGCCGTTCGTGACGTTCTTCTCCGGACTCGGGGTGCCGTGGGCGGCCGACGCGATGAACCTCGTGGTGATCACCGCGGCGCTGTCGTCGTGCAACTCCGGCCTGTACGCCACCGGCCGCATCCTGCGCTCCATGGCGATGAAACAGGAGGCCCCCGGCTTCACCGGCACGCTGAGCTCCCGACACGTGCCGATCGGCGGCATCCTGTTCACCGCGAGCATGCTGCTCGGCGGGGTGGCGCTGTTCTACTTCCTGCCCACCCGGGCCTTCAACATCGCGACGGCCTGCGCGTCGCTGGGCGTGATCACCACGTGGGGGGTGCTGGTCTACTGCCAGACGCGGCTGCGCAGGGCGGGTCACCGCTCGGCGTTCCCGATGCCGGGCTCGCCGTACACCAACTGGCTGACGCTCGCGTTCCTCGCGCTGGTGGTGCTGCTGATGCCGTTCGCCGACGAGGACCAGCGGGTGGCGTTCTTCCTCATCCCGGCCCTGGTCGCGGGCATCGCGCTGGGCTGGAGGGTGGTCGGCCGCCGTCGCCCCGCGAGTGGTGAGCCGCCCGCGGGGCCGCCCGCCCGGCCCGCGGACGAGCCGCCCGCCGGACCGCCCGCGGAGTTCCGCGCCGAACCGTAGCCGCCGCGACAGCCGCGCGCCGATCACCGGCTTCGGTAGTCTCGTGGGCGCAAGGAAGGAGCCGGCAGGTCGGGGAGGTCACGCTGGACGAGGCTCGGCGGAAGATCGTCCGGATCTCGGCGGCGGCCGCGCTCGGCGTCGCGCTCGCGCTGGCCTGCCTGCCCCTCGGGGTGTTCCCGAAGCTGGCCTGCGCCCTGCTCGACGCGGGCTGCCCCGTCACCGGGGAGCCGAGCGGGCGGTTGCCGCAGGTGACCCGGCTGACGCCCGTGCAGGTCGCGCAGAGCGGCCGGTACGTCGCGCTCGGCGACTCCTACTCCTCGGGCGAGGGCGTCTGGGACAGCGACGAGCCGCCGGTCAACGACGGGGCCGACCGCTGCCACCGCTCACCCGGCTCGTACGCGCCGCTGGTCGCGCGGACGTACCGGTTCGCCCGCGGCACCGCCTTCTACGCCTGCAGCGGCGCCACCACCCGTCAGCTGCTGACCGGCCAGTGGGGCCATCCGCCCCAGATCACCCGCGTCGACGGCGGGGCCAGCCTGGTGACGCTGAGCATCGGCGGCAACGACGCCGGCTTCACCGAGGTGCTGACCGGCTGCATCGTGAAGCTGCCGTGGTCGTCGGCCTGCGTCGACCAGGAGGCCGCCGTCAACCGCCGCATCGGCGAGCTGCAGGCGAACATGATGACCGTCCTGAAGGAGCTGCGGGTACGCGCGCCGCACGCCCGCGTGATCGTCCTCGGCTACCCGCGGCCGTTCCCCGCGCAGCCCTCGCAGACCGTCGACAACCTGAGCGCGGCCGACCAGCGGTGGCTGAACGCCGTGACCCGGCGGCTCAACGACGCCGTGAAGTCGGTGGTCTCCGAGTTCGACCGCACGATCGCCGCGTTCGGCGGGCCGGGCAGCGCCGAGTACGTCGACGCCTACGAGGCGTTCACCGGGCACGAGGTGGGGCGGCCGCAGCCGTACCTGAACGGGCTGAACGTGGACATGGAAGAGATGACGGTCAACGCCCGCAGTTACCACCCGACAGGCGACGGGTACCGCCGTTTCGCCGAGCTGATCACCCGCCAGATCACCCAGGGCCCGGGCCGGCCCATGAACAACTACCACGTGACCACCCCCTGACCGCAGGCCCTCACACGGGCGGCCGGTCGGCGGCGCGTTCCTCGGCGAGGTGGAGTCCGGCCTCGATGACGGCGTTCATGATGGGCGCGAGGCGGGTCTCGCCCAGCGTCGGGGCGCGCAGGGCCATCCGGGCGACGACGGCGCGCTCGCGGGCCAGGTCGCGTCCCGCGAACCCGCCCACGGGCTTGATCCGCTGCACGATGCCCGCCAGGGCCGCCCGGCGCTCCAGCAGGGTGGCCAGCGCGGCGTCCACCCGGTCGATCGCCTGCCTGCACTCGGCGAGCGTCGTGGGCGACTCGTCGCGAAGCAGGGCTCCGACGACCGTCACCGCCTCCTCAGCCACCCGCAGCCCCGCACCCGCCTCCACCGGATCCTCCGCCGCCAACTCAGCGGCACCCGCATCCGCACGCCCCTCTTCGGCCGCCCGCATGTCCGCGCCCGGCTCCCCGGCCACCCGCGAATGAGTCCACGTCTCCCCGAGCACCCCGTCGTCCGCGCCGCGCGGAGCCCTCTCACCGTCCGGGGACATCATGGACGCGCGGGAGCGCACGGCCAGCGCGGCGCTGATCTCAAGGGCCTCGGCCCCCGCGTAACGCTCCTTGACCGCCACACCGCGCCCCTGCGACGCCTCAGAGCCGCCGGCACCGCCCCCATGAGACGCCTCAGAACGTCCGGCGCCGTTCCCACGCGACAGGCCGGCGCCACTCCCCCGCGACACCTCGGACCGGCCGGCGCCGGCGCCGTTCGCCCGCGAGGCTCCCGTGCCGACGGCGCCGTACGCGTTGTGCGGCGTCTCCGAGCCGTACGTCCCGCGCGGCGCGCCGCAGGGCGAGACGATCAGCCCGTCGGCGCCCGCGGCGACGGCGGCGGCCGACAGGCCGGGGTCGGCGGAGACGTCCACCAGCACGGGACGCCCCGTGGCCGCCCGCGCCGCCCGCATGAGCCCCAGATCGGGCCGCCCTCCTTCGCAGAGGATCACCCGCCCGTCGCCCTCGGCGGCGCAGTAGCCGGCCAGCCCCAGCCACTCCTCCAGGGACGCCGACGCCCGCCGCTCCACCACGACCGGCAGCCCCAGCGCGGCGGTCGCCCGCACCAGCGGGATGTCGCGCGTCCACGACGCCCCCACCACCACCGCGTCCGCGAGCTCGGCGATCGCCGGAAGGTCGGCCGCCGACGCCGGCTCGGCCAGCAGCACCGGCCCGCGCCGCTCCCGGAGCACCGCGTACGGCTCCGCGCGCCCGCGCCCGCGCAGGCTCACCCGCCCCCCGATCACCACGGCGGGCCCGTCGCCCACCAGCAGCTCCCCCAGCGCGACAGCGTGCCGTTCCACGACCGTTGACATCCCGACGCTCCCCCACTCGGCCGGCCTCCGGAGCCGGCGGCAGAAACGAAAAAAGGCAGAGACGGGTGTCTCTGCCTCGTGCCGACTCCAGGTGGTCGCTAGCGGACGACCGGCTCTCCCGGAGCCGGCTCGATAAACGCGTAGCGACAACAAGTCATGTCGGAAACTCTACACCTACCTCTCGACCTGCTGGGCAGTACGTGTCCAGGGCGCGGTGCCCTCCAGGCGAGTCGCCGTTGATCCCTCGCTATGGGAGTATTTCTTGGCCTAGAGGAGGGTTTGAGGCCGTTGATGTCGGATCGCAAGCAGGAGGGACGCCGCATCGCCGGCCGCTACCAGCTGCAGGAACCCATCGGCAGGGGCGGAATGGGCATCGTGTGGCGTGCCTACGACGAGCTCCTCGACCGCACCGTCGCGGTCAAGGAGGTCAGGTACGCCGCCGCCCTGGGCGAGGAGGTGCAGCTGCTGAACCGGCGCACAATGCGCGAGGCGAGGGCGGCGGCGAGGTTCGAGCATCCCAACGTGATCGTCGTGCACGACGTGATCGAGGAGGACGACCGTCCCTGGATCGTCATGCAGCTCGTCCCCTCGCGATCGCTGGGCGCCGTGATCAAGCAGGACGGGCCGCTGCCTCACAAGCGGGTGGCCGAGATCGGCCTGGCCGTGCTGGACGCGCTGCACCGCGCCCACGAGGCCGGCGTGCTGCACCGTGACGTCAAACCCGAGAACGTGCTGCTGGCCGACGACGGCCGCGTCGTGCTCACCGACTTCGGCATCGCCACGCTGGAGACGGAGACGCAGCTCACCGTGACGGGCCTGGCGGGCACGCCCGCGTTCATCGCCCCGGAACGGCTCAAGGGGCTGCCGGCGCGGCGCGAGTCGGACCTGTGGTCGCTGGGCGCGACGCTCTACACGGCCGTGGAGGGCCGTTCGCCGCACGAGCGGGGCATGGCGCTGGCCACCATGCACGCCGTGCTCACCGACGAGCCCGACCCCATGCCGCACGCGGGCCCGCTCGCCGAGGTGATCAGCGGGCTGCTGGTCAAGGAGCCGGTGCAGCGGCTGACGTACGAGGAGACGCAGCGGCTGCTGCGCAGGGCCCTCGCGGAGGCGAGCCCGGCGCCGGCCGCGCCCGCGCAGGAGCTGCGCGTGCCCACGCAGCCGACCAAGCCGAAGCGCCCGGCGAAGGCCAAACGCCCGTACGCGCCCGCGGTGGACGAGACCCCGACCGACCCCGACCTGGCGGTGCCCGCGGCGCCGCCCGAGACCGGCGCGCGCATCCCCTCGATGACGGTGGAGCCCCCTCCGCCCTCCGATCCCACGGTGGAGAGCTCGCGCGGCGAGCCGCGGCGGGCCGGGATGATCGCCGCCGCGGCGCTGGCGGTCGTGCTGGTGGCCGGTGTGGGCGGCTATCTCGGCCTGAACTCGGCGCCCGAGGACACCACGGGGCCGATCAGCGCCGGGAGCTCGGACACCACGCTGTCGCAGGACTCGCCGAGCGCGTCCTCGCCGCAGTCGTCCTCGTCGCCTTCTCCGAGCGCGTCACCCAGCACGTCACCCAGCACGTCGCCGAGCCCGAGCGCGACGGCGAGCCCCAGCCCGAGCCCGACGCCCGAGGAGACGAAGAACCCGCTGCCGGCCGGGTGGAAGATGTACAAGGACAAGAAGATGGGCTTCTCCATCGGCCTGCCGAAGGGCTGGGACGTCTGGACGCGCAGCGGCCGGCAGGTCAAGTTCAAGGGGCCGGGCGCGGCGGTCAACGCGTACGTGATGATCGAGGAGGCGGCCAAGCCGGGCAAGGACCCGTACAAGGACTGGCTGCGGCAGGAGCCGTACCTGAAGAACAACTTCGGCGGTTACAAGAAGCTCGACATCAAGCGGGTCGACTACCAGAAGGCCGCCGCCGACTGGGACTTCACCTGGGTCACGAACACCGGCAAGACGCGCGTGCGCAACCGGGGCTTCGTCACGGAGAACGGCCGGGCGTACGCGATCTACTGGCACACCCTCAACAGCCACTGGAAGGACGACTACCGCTTCTTCGAGGGCTTCTGCGACACGTTCGTGCCCGCGAAGTAGGCTTCCACGCGTGGACAAGCGGGTCAGCGGCCGCTACCGGCTGATCGAACCGATCGGCGAGGGCGGCATGGGGGTGGTCTGGCGGGCCTACGACGAGGTGATCGACCGTACGGTGGCGATCAAGGAGGTCCGCTACACCGGCGTCGACGAGGCCCGGCGGGCGGAGCTCAACCGCAGGACAATCAGGGAGGCCAGGGCGGCGGGCCGCCTCGACCACCCCTCGGTGGTGGTGGTCCACGACGTCGTGGAGGAGGACGGCCGTCCCTGGATCGTCATGCAGCTCGTCCGGTCCCGCTCGCTGGCGCAGGTGGTCCGCGAGAGCGGGCCGCTGCGGCCCGGCCAGGTCGCGGTGATCGGCGAGAGGGTGCTCGACGCGTTGCGGGCCGCGCACGCGACCGGGGTGCTGCACCGCGACGTCAAGCCGGAGAACGTCCTGCTGGCCGACGACGGGCGGGTCGTGCTGACCGATTTCGGCATAGCCTCCATGGAGACCGAGACCGGGCTGACGGCGACGGGCGGGCTGGTGGGCACGCCGGCGTACATGCCGCCCGAGCGGCTGAACGGCGAGCCGGCCCGGCCCGAGTCCGATCTGTGGTCCCTGGGGGCCACGCTGTACACGGCGGTCGAAGGGCGGCCGCCGTTCAAGGGCGACTCGTGGGCGGCGACGGTAGCGGCGGTGCTGCGCGACGAGCCGCGGCCGCCGGCACGCGCGGAGGCGCTCGCGCCGGTCATCATGGGCCTGCTGCACCGGGACCCGTCCGGCCGCATGCCCGCCGACCAGGCCGCCCGCTTCCTGCGCGAGATCGCCGCCGCCCCCGCACCGCTTCCCGCTCCCGGGGCCTCTCCCACGCCGCCTTCCGGTCCCCTCAACGGCGATCGGCCCGTCCCGGGCACGTCCCCCGGGCACGACCGCACTCCGCAGGACACGTTCCCCGGCGGCGAGGCGCCCGTTCCCGCCGCCCCGCCCGGCTGGGAGACGCCTTCCGGAGGGGCCGTGACCGTCACCGGGCGGCGGCGCTCGAAGGCGTTGTGGATCGGCTTACCGGTCGCGCTGGCCGTCGCGGCGGCGGCCGGCACGGCGGGCGTGCTGCTGTCGGAGCGCCGTACGACGTCCGCCGCGACCGGCGACCCCGCGACGGTGAGCGCCGGCCCGACGGACACCGCGGCGAGCCCCACGACCCCTGACC
>NZ_POUD01000127.1 GCF_003236395.1 Nonomuraea aridisoli
CCGGGGGGAAGGCCGGCCCGTGGGGGTCGGGACTCCCGTCCTGGTGCAGGGCGGGGAGAAGTCAAAGGATCAGCCCGCCGTCGACGCCGAGAATCTGCCCCGTGATGAACGCCGCCCCCGGCGACAGCAGGAACGCGACCGCCTGGGCGACGTCGCCGGGCGTGCCGAGCCGGCCGAGCGGGGTGGCCGCCACGGTGGCGGCGCGTGAGCGGTCGTCGAGCGTGTCGAGCATGCGGGTCTCGATGTAGCCGGGGGCGACGGCGTTGACCCGGACGCCCGAGGGCCCGAGCTCCTTGGCCGCGGCCCGGGTGAGCCCGATGACGGCGGCCTTGGCGGCGGAGTAGACCGCCTGGCCGGGCCCGCCCGCGCGGCCCATGATCGAGGAGACCAGCACCACGGCGGGGGAGGAGCCCCGGCGCAGCAGCCTCAGCGCGGCCTGCAGCGTGTAGGCCGCCCCCATGGCGTTGACCTCGAAGAGCCGGGTGACGGTGTCGTGGCGGGTCATGCCGAGCAGCCCCGCCTCGTGGAACCCGGCGTTGACCACGAGCGAGTCGAGCCGGCCGTGCCGCTGGAAGACCTGCCGCATCATGGCGGAGACCTGCGCGGGATCGGCCACGTCGCCGTGGACCGCGTCGGCCGGCCGGCCGCTCCGGGCGGCCACCTCGGCGGCGGCCTTCGCGGCGCGCTCCTCCTCGCGGCCGTGGAGCACGACCGTGTGGCCGGCCGCGGCCAGCGTGTCGGCGACGGCCCGGCCGATGCCGGTCGTGGAGCCGGTGACCAGGACGACCCAGGGCTCAGAGCGCGGCGGCGCCGATACCATGCTTCTCCAGCAACTCGGCCGCCTTGGCGAACGAGCTCATGTCGATCATCTCATCGGTGTCGATCATGACGGAGAACTCGTCCTCCATCGCCGCGATCAACGCCATGTGGGCCAAGGAGTCCCACTGCGGGATGGCTCGGTATTTGAGCCCGTCGACGTCGGCGTCGGCGGGAAGGTTGAGCGCCATGCGGAAGACGGCCCGCAGGCGATCGAGATGATTCATGATCACTCACTCTCTGTGCTCGGACCACGACGAATTGTAGCGGCAAATGAGACCGATGAGAAACCAAGCCTCCGCCCTCGGTAATGGAACCGTATAACGACGCGTGGCCCGCGTTGGCGGCTGGGAATGTCGGAAAAGACACGGCCACCGTACGGGGGGAATGATGGACGAATCCAATCACTGGTACGGGCACTCGCGCATTCTCGCAAGATACTGCGGCCTCCCCGACGAGGCGCCGAAGCGCATTCAAGGCTACCTCCAGCACGGATGGAACTATCTCCACGGATTCCCCCCGAACGACCACTGGTGCAGCCCCGGCTATCCCCGTTTCATCTGGTCGGACACCCTGCGCCGCCGGGGCTGGTCGATGGGCCGGCGCGGCCACTACCTGATCGGCGCCCCCTGGATCTACCTCCTTCACCAGGAGCCCGATCTGGGCGTCCGGCCCGATCGCGAGGGCACGATCTGGTATCCCTTCCACGGCTGGGAGAAGTCCTCCGTCAGCGGTGACCACGGACGCCTCGCCGACGAAATCAGAAATGTCGAGACTGGTCCGGTCACGGTCTGCCTTTATTGGCTGGAATTCGCAAATCCGGACATTCGGCAGGCGTACAAATCCAGAGGTTTCCGGGTCATCTGCCACGGCGACCGCGGATCCCGCTGGGACGGGAAGGGCCGCGACTTCCTGCGCAAGCAGCTCGTCGAGCTGCGACGCCACCGCAGGGTGGCCTCCAACCGGCTCGGCAGCGCCCTGTTCTACGGCGCCTCGGTCGGCTGCGAGACGGCCGTGTACGGAGACCCGATGCAGTTCGAGGACGAACGCCCCGAGTACGGCGGCACGGCGCGCCGCATGCGGTTGTGGCCCGAGATGCACGGCACGAGCGTCGATCCCGAGCTGGCGGTGGAGGTCGCGCGGCAGGAGCTGGGATTCGAGTATCAGGCGACACCGGAGGAGCTACGGCGAATGTTCGGATGGAAGCGGGCCCGGGCGGCGGCGCCCCCGTCCGGGACGACGACGAGGCGGCACGAGGCCGCCACACGACGGGAGAGGCGCCCGGCCATGGCGGCGCTCCAGCAGCCCGAGGCGGAACGCCCCGGGCGACGGGAGCGGCGCGCCGACCGGCCCTCGGCGTCCGCACGGCAGAACCCCCCGCGCGGAGCGAAGCCGTGAGCGCACGCATGAACGAGGCACCAGAGAACGTCCGCCTGATCGGCGGAGAGATGCTGCTGTGGTCCGACATGTCCGCCGTGGCCGGCGTCACGGAGTGGCAGGGCGCGGCGCTGGAGCTGATCAGGAGGCTGCTGCCGGCGGGCGGCCGGGTGCTGCTGGTCGGGCCGCACCCGCAGCCGCTGGTGGACGAGGTCGTCGCGAACGCCGCGGCGGCGGCCGTCCTGCTGCGTTCCTTCCCCGACGCCTGCGCGCTCGGCGAGCGCCACCCGGACCTCACGGTGTTCTGCGGGCGGCTGGAGGCGCTCGACGTCGAGGAGCCGTACGACCTGGTGCTGGCGCTCGACGGGCTGCTGCGCACGCACTCCGCCGAGGCGCCGGCGTCCGCCTGGAAGGAGTCCCTGGCGGCGCTGGCCGGCCTGGTGGCCCCGGGCGGGCGGCTGGCGCTGGGCGTGCGCAACGACCTCGGCGTGGACCGGTTCCTGGAGGCGCGGCCGGCCGGCCGGGAGGGCGGCGACGACCAGTGGGCGCCGCACGGCTT
This sequence comes from Nonomuraea aridisoli, assembly GCF_003236395.1. Taxonomy (GTDB): domain Bacteria; phylum Actinomycetota; class Actinomycetes; order Streptosporangiales; family Streptosporangiaceae; genus Nonomuraea; species Nonomuraea aridisoli. The sequence goes on from NZ_POUD01000127.1 coordinate 2,753, forward strand.
CGACCCCAGCTACCCGAGCGGCCCGGAGGCCCTCGACCAGGGGATCGAGTCGGCCGGGCTGACGCTGCGGCGCTCGTACGCGGTGTATCCCGACCGGCAGGCGCCGCGGTCGCTGCTGTCCAGGGAGGCGCTGGCGCACGACCTGCCGGACGCGCTCGCGTTCACGCTCAGCGCCCGGGAGGACGAGCGCACGCTGGTGGCCGACCCGCTGCGGCTGACCCGCCTGGTGTTCCGCCACCGGTTGGGCGAACGGCTCGCCCCGATGTGGCTCGCCGTGGCCACCCGCCCGTCGCAGACCCCAGAAGCCCCCGAGGAGCCCGAGGAGCTGCCGTTGGGGCTGGTCGAGGAGAAGGCGGTCCTGTACGAGCTGACCCCCGCGGGCGCTCGCCGCCTCCCCGACGGCGGCGAGCGGCCGGTCCCGGCCGGCCGCGTGGTCGAGGAGATCCTCGTCGAGGCGTGCGCCCGCGAGGACGTCAAGACCGTGCGCGAGGTGCTCACCGACCTGGCCGCCTGGCTGGACGAGGGCGGCGAGGTGTCGGCGGCGACCGACAGCCTGGTCCACGACGGCGAGCGGTTCGCCGCCATCGGCCCGCCGACCGGCCTGCCCTACCCGACCGACCCGCGGGTCGCGCTCTGCCGGATCCTGCGCCGGTTCGCGGTACGCCTGCTCGCCGCCGGTCACCACCACCCGTGGCCGTGGCCGCTGGAGGCCGACCAGCTCACGCTCACCCTGTGCGCCATGGCGGGACGCGACTGCGACCAGGGCGACCTCGACCGGGCCCGCAAGCTGGAGGCCGAGCTGGGCCTGCCCGCCGAGCCGGCCGAGCACGCCCCCACGTACCGCGACCTGCTGCGGGCGCGCGACCGGCTGACCGAGCAGCTCGCCGCGGCCGTGGCCAGGATCTCGCGGCTGGAGACCAAGCTCTCCTACCGCGAGCGCGAGCTCGTCAGGGCCAAGGCCAAGCTGCGCAGGACCCAGCGCAAGGCCACCGCCTACCGCAGGACACTCGGATACCGCCTCACCCGCCGACTGGCCCGCCCCCGCAAGGTCGCCCGCCGCGTCATACGCCTGCTGTCCGGCTGACGAAAACGATGAGGAGTGCTCGTGCCGGTTCTGTCGGTGATCGTCCCGTTCTACAACGTCGAGAAGTACATCGGACCCTGCCTTGACTCCATCACCTCCCAGACCCTGGAGGACCTGGAGGTGATCTGCGTGGACGACGGCAGCGCCGACGGCGGCCCGTTCGTCGTGGCCGCGCGGCAGGCCGCCGATCCGCGGATCAGGTTCGTCAGACAGCCCAACAAGGGGGTGGGCCACGCCCGCAACGTCGGCCTGCGCCACGCCGCCGGCCGCTACCTCGCCTTCGTGGACGGTGACGACACCGTGCCGCGCGACGCGTTCAAGCGGCTGGTGACCTCGCTGGAGGACACCGGCTCCGACCTGGCCTGCGGCAACGTCATGCGGCTCCGGGGCGACACGCTCGTGCCGTCGTGGGCGCACCGGCAGGCGTTCGCCAAGACGCGCCGGCGCACCCACATCACCCGCCACCCGCTGCTGGTCCGCGACCGCATGTTGTGGAACAAGGTCTACCGCCGCTCCTTCTGGGACCGCCTCGGCCTGAGCTTCCCCGAGCGCATGTACGAGGACCAGCCCGTCGCCATGGCCGCGCACGTCGGAGCAGGGTCGGTCGACGTGCTGGCCAGGGTCGTCTACCACTGGCGGCAGCGTGACGAGCCGGAGTCGTCGATCACCCAGCGCAGTCTGGAGCCGGGCAACCTGCGCGACCGCCTGCTGTCGGTGCTGCAGACCGCCGACGTCCTCGGCCACGGGGCCCCGGAGCTCAAGGCCGACTTCGACCGCGACACCCTCGACATCGACATGAGCGTGGCCGTGCAGGCCATGGCCGGCATGGGGCCGTCGGCCGACCCGGCGCTGGTGGACCTCGCCGTCCGCTACCTCGACGGGGTGGCGCCCGAAGCGTGGCTGAGCCTGCCGTACGAGCAGCGCCTGCTCGTCCACCTCCTGCACCGGCGCCGGCTGGACGAGCTGACCGAGACGTTCGCCGCCGCGCAGGCGGGCCGGCTGCGCCCCAAGGTCGCCTCGGCCGGGCTGCTGCGCAAACGCTGGTACGGCCGCCATCCCGCCATGCCCGGCCGCCTGTCGGAGGTCTCCGCCGAGCTGAGGCTGAGGAGCCGGCTGGTGAGCCTGGACTGGCGCGAGAGCGTGCTGTCCGGCGCCGGCCGCGCCGCCGTCGGCACGTTCGACGTGAGCGGCGTGCGCCGGGTGCGGCTGAACGTCTGGCTGCGCGAACGCGGGTCCGGCGCGACCATCCCGCTCTCGGAAGGCGTCAGCGCCCCCGTCGTGGAGGACGTCAGGCAGGAGGACGGCAGGCTGCTGGAGGAGCAGGCGTTCCCGTTCAGGTTCGCGTTCGACCTGGAGACGTTCACCAAGGCGCAGCTCGGCAGGCGCGGCCTGTGGGACCTGTACGTCGGGATCAGGGGCCAGGGGCTGCGGCTGGAGGGCAGGGTCGCCGGCCCGCGCTGGCTGCCGCCGTGGATCCCGGAGCCGCGCCGCCGATCGGGCGTGTGGGCGGTCCCGGTGCGCGGCGTCAAGGGCACCTGGGGCCTGCGCCTGCGCCACGCCGAGGCGGTCATCGGCGAGTGCGGCCTCGACGGGCACGACCTGGTGTTCTCGGGGGAGATGGCCGACGTCGGCGACGGCGAGCCGGTGCTCCGGCTGCGCCGCAGGAACGACGGCGAGGAGATGTACTTCCCGGTGGCGCTGGCCGGCAGCGACTTCCACGCCCGCGTGCCGCTCGCCGACATCGACGAGCGGGTGAGCCGCGAGGCGTGGTGGGAGGTGCTCATCGACCACGGCAGGGCCATCCGGCCGCTCGTGCGCACCGCGCACCGGGCGGTCGCGACGGTGGCCGAGCGGCGGTTCCTCATCGACCGCGGCGAGGACGGCTGCCTGCTGGTCGCCGAGCGCTAACGCAGGATGCCGGCCAGCGTCTCGGCCACGCGGTCCTGCTCGGCGTCCGACAGGCCGGGGAACAGCGGCAGCGACAACTCCTCGGCGTAGTAGGCCTCGGCCCGCGGGCACAGGCCGCGCCGGTAGCCGAGGTCCTCGAACACCGGGTGCCAGTACGCCGGCAGGTAGTTGACCTGCACTCCGATGCCGGCGGCGCGCATGCGTTCGTAGACCTCGCGCCGCCGGCCGTCGCGCACGCGCACGGGATACAGGTGCCAGCTCGGCCGCACGTACGCGCGCCGGGCCGGCAGCGTCAGGCCGGGCACGTCGCGCAGCAGCGTGTCGTAACGCTCGACCAGCTCGGCGCGGCGGGCGCGGAACCGCTCCAGCCGGCGCAGCTGGCTGATGCCGAGCGCGCACAACACGTCGGGCAGCCGGTAGTTGAGCCCGAACGTGTGCACCTCCTGGTGCCAGCCGCCCTCGCCGGGGAAGCGCTGCTCGCCGGGCTCCCTGACCATCCCGTGGTTGCGGAAGCGGGCGGCGCGCCGGAACCGCTCGGGGTCGGCCGCCGCCACCGCCCCGCCCTCCGCGGTGGTCACGGTCTTGGTCGGGAAGAACGAGAACGTCGTCAGGTCGGCGAGCGACCCCACCGGCCGGTCCTTGTACGTCGACCCGATCGCGTGGGCGGCGTCGTCGACGAGCACCGCCCCGGCTCGGTCGGCGACCTCGCGCAGCTCGTCGTGGTCGGCGGGGTGGCCGGCGTAGTCGACCGCCGTGATCACCCGAGTCCGGGGGGTGACCAGCGCTGCGGCGGCGTCGGGGTCGAGGTTGCCGGTGTCGGGCTGCACGTCGGCGAAGACCACCTTCGCGCCCAGCAGCGCCGCCGTCGCCGCCGTCGCCACGAACGTCAGCGGCGTCGTCACCACCTCGTCGCCCGCCCGCACCCCGGCCGCCGCGTACGCGACGTGCAGCGCCGCGGTGCCGGAGGTCACCGACACGCACGGCACGCCGCCCGTCCAGCGCGCCAGCTCCGTCTCGAACGCGGCCACCGCCGGCCCCGTCGTCAGCCAGTCGCCGCGCAGCACCCCGGTCACCGCCTCGACGTCGGACTCGTCGATCGACTGCCGTCCGTAGGGGAGCATCACGCGGCCACCATGGCGCGCAGGTCGTCGACCGACAGCCACTGCTCGTTGGTGTCGGAGCGGTAGGAGAAGCCCTCGGGCAGCAGCTCGCCCGCATCCGGCGGCACGTACCCCCAGGTCGCGATGGTCGGCTGGACGACGTAGCGGTCGGCCAGGCGCAGCGTCCTGCGGCCGTCGTCGGGGCCGATCATCTCCTCGTGCAGCTTCTCGCCCGGCCGTACGCCGATCTCGTAGATCGGGCTCTCCGGCGCGAGGGCCTCGGCCAGGTCGGTGATGCGCATGCTGGGGATGCGCGGGACGTACAGCTCGCCGCCCCGCATCAGCTCGAACGAGTCGACCACGAACCTGACGGCCTGGTCGAGCGTGATCCAGAAGCGGGTCATGCGCTTGTCGGTGATCGGCAGGCTGCCGCCCTGCGCGGCCAGGCGCTGGAACAGCGGCACCACCGAGCCCCGGCTGCCGACGACGTTGCCGTAGCGGACGACGGCGAAGCGGGTCTCGTGGGCGGCGGCGTAGTGGTTGGCCGACACGAACAGCTTGTCGGCGACCAGCTTCGTGGCGCCGTAGAGGTTGATGGGGCTGGAGGCCTTGTCGGTGGAGAGCGCGACCACCTTGCGCACGCCGCTGTCGATCGCCGCCTCCACGACGTTCTGCGACCCGGCGACGTTGGTGCGGACGTACTCGAAGGGGTTGTACTCGGCGGTGTCGACCTGCTTGAGCGCCGCCGCGTGCACGACGTGGTCGACGCCGTGCATGGCGCGGGTCAGCCGGTCGCGGTCGCGTACGTCGCCGATGAACCAGCGCAGCCGCTCGTCGTCGCCGAACAGCTGGCGGGTCTCGTACTGCTTGAGCTCGTCGCGGGAGAAGACCACCAGGCGGCGGACCCCGAGCGAGTCGAGCGCGTGGCGGATGAACGCCTTGCCGAAGGACCCCGTTCCTCCGGTGATCAGAATCGACGATCCACTGAGAATGCTCACGTGGCCCCCTGAAATCGCGCGTGCGCGCTGTTGTCGTCTGAGCAGCCGGTAGCATAGCGCGATGGGTCGTGCACGTTGGGTCACATGGGGGGAATGGAACGCGGTGCGCATCGTCGGAATCATCCAGGCCCGCATGGGTTCGTCACGTCTGCCCGGCAAGGTGTTGCGCGAGCTGGAGGGCCGCTCGGTGCTCGGCTGGGTGGTCCGCGCCGCGCGGGAGGCCGGAGCGCTCGACGACCTGCTCGTGGCCACCACCACCGAGCCGGCCGACGACGCGGTGGTCGCCGAGTGCCGGCGGCTCGACGTCGCCTGGCACCGGGGGCCGGTCGACGACGTGCTGACCCGTTTCGTCCAGGCGCTGGAGGGGCGGCGGTGGGAGGCGATGATGCGCTTCACCGCCGACTGCCCGCTGCTCGACCCCGCCGTGATCAGGGAGGCGGCGCTGGTCTACCGCGCCGTCCCCGGGCTCGACTACCTGAGCACGAGCCTGGCCCGCACGCTGCCGCGCGGGCTCGACGTCGAGATCGCCGGACGCGCCGCGCTGCTGCGGGCCGACGCGGAGGCCACCGGCTTCCACCGCACCCACGTGACCTCCCACATCTACGCCCATCCGGGCGACGCGCGGCTGCTGGGCCTGGCCCACCAGCCCGCCGCCGACGACCTGCGGGTCACGCTCGACACCGAGGACGACTGGCGGCTCATCACCGCGGTGGCGGCGGCGTTCGGCGACCGGTGCGTGCCCGCCCGCACGCTGGTGAGCTGGCTGCGCGAGCGGCCCGAGGTGTGCGGGCTCAACGCCCACGTCCGGCAGAAGGCGCTGCAGGAGGCGTGATGCCGCGGGCCGGGTTCCGGTGCGAAGCCGGGGTGCGCAGCGGGGTCGGCCACCTGGTGCGCTGCGTGGCGCTGGCCGAGGAGCTGCGCTCGCGCGGCGCCGAGGTGGTCTTCCTCGGCGAGGTGCGCGGCTCGGCGTGGGCCGGGGCCCAGCTGAGCCTGCGGGGGCTGCCGCTGGTGCCCGCCCCCGCCGAGCCCGCCGGTCTGGCGGCGCTGGCCCGCGAGCTGCGGCTCGACGCCGTGGTGCTCGACTCCTACGAGCTGCCGGAGCGCACCGGCGCGGTCCTGCGCGACCACGGTTTCGCGGTGCTCGCCATCGTCGACGGCGACCCGCGCGGCCAGCAGGCCGACCTCTACCTCGACCAGAACCTCGGCGCCGAGCACCGCCCGTTCCCCTTCGCCGGCCGGCGGCTGGCAGGGGCCCGTTACGTGCTGCTGCGTGACAGCGTGCGCTCGCGCAGGCGGGTGAGGCGCGACGGCGAGGCGCCGCGGGTGTTGTGCTTCTTCGGCGGCACCGACAGCGCGGGCGTGGCCCCGGCGTGGGCCGAGGCGCTGCGGGCGACCGGCAGGCCGTTCCACGGCACGGTCGTCAGCCCCGAGCCGTTCGAGGCGGGCGGCCCGATCACCGTGATCCCGCCCACCGACCGGCTGCCCGAGCTGATGGCCGGCGCCGACCTCGTGGTCACCGCGGCCGGCTCGGCCGTCTGGGAGCTGCTCCACCTCGGCGTGCCCACGGCGCTGACCTGGGTGGCCGACAACCAGCTGATCGGCTACGAGGAGCTGGTCGGCCGCGGCGTGGCGGCCGGGCTGGGTGACGCGCCCGACGCCGGCTCCGTCGCCGTGCTGGCCGGCCTGCTGGCCGACCCGGCCGCCCGCGAGGAGCACGGCCGTCGCGGCCGCGGCCTGGTGGACGGCCGCGGCCGCGAACGCGTCGCCGACGCGCTGCTGGCGCTCTGCCGCTAGATCAGGTCCCAGGTCAGCGGGGTGCCGAAGGGCACGTCGCGGGTGAAGCGCCGCCCCATCACCTCGGCGGCGGCCTCGGGCGGCAGGCCGCCGGCGGGCCGGATCGACCGGACGTTGCGCGCCGTCACCTGCTCACCCGCCAGCACATCGCGTACGACGTACAACGACCGGCGGAACCGCAGCCCCTCGCGCTCCGACGGGCGCGGCCCGATCCGCGCCTCGCCCAGCGACCGCCAGGCCCGCTCGCTCTCCACCACCAGCGCCGCCAGCTCGGCCGGCTCCAGCGAGAACGCGGCGTCGACCCCGCCGTCGGCCCGCGACAGCGTGACGTGCTTCTCGATCAGGCACGCCCCGAGCGCCACCGCCGCCAGCGCGGCCCCCAGCCCCGGCGTGTGGTCGGACAGCCCGACGACCTCGCCGGTGAGCGTGCTCAGCAGCGGCAGCGCCCGCAGGTTGCTCTCCGACGGCGCCGCGGGGTAGGACGCCGTGCACGACAACACGGCGAGCCGCGTGCAGCCGGCCTCGCGCGCGGCCGCCACGGCGGCCTCGATCTCGCCGGTCGTCGCCATGCCGGTGGAGATGATCAGCGGCTTGCCGGTGGCGGCGGCGAGCCGGATCAGCGGCAGGTCGACGATCTCCGACGACGCGATCTTGTACGCCGGCACGTCCAGCTTCTCCAGCAGCTCCACGGCCGTCGGGTCGAACGGCGCCGAGAACGCGGCCAGCCCCCGCTCCCGCGCCCGCTCGAAGATCGGCTCGTGCCACTCCCACGGCGTGTGGGCGCGCTCGTAGAGCCGGTAGAGCGTCTCGCCGCCCCACAACTCGTGCCCGTCGCCGATCCGGAACGCCGGCGCGTCGCAGTCGATGGTCAGCGTGTCAGGCGTGTACGTCTGCAGCTTCAGCGCGTGCGCGCCCGCCTCGGCCACCGCGTCCACGATGGCCAGCGCGCGTTCCAGGCTTCCGTTGTGGTTGCCGGACATCTCGGCCACGACGTACGGCGGATGCCCGGGACCGATCGGCCGGCCCGCGATGGAGATCATGCGTCTTCCCTTCTCAGCTCGATGGCCACGACGTCGCGCGGCACCCCGTCGACGTGCCGCTGGTAGGTCTCCACCTCGGCGAACCCGAACCTGCGGTGCATCCGCCTGACCGCCTCGTTGCCGGCCAGCACCTCGCCGCGCAGCGCGGCCAGCCCGAGCGGGCCGAAGGCGTGCGCGATGGCCGCCCGTTCGAGGCCGGCCCAGGCGGCCAGCAGCCGCCCCGACCGTTCGAGGCCGTCGAGGTCGAGGTAGAAGCCCCAGCGGGCGGCGGCCGGCGTCACGCCGGAGTAGGTGACCACCCCGGCGGCGGCGCCCTCGTGGTCGTAGACCAGCACGTGGGTGCTCGGGTCGGCGCGGGTGGCGGCCCACCAGCGGGCGTGTTCGGCCTCGGTGATCTCGTGGGTGGTGAAGCTGGCGGCGCGGACGCGCGGGTGGTTGCGCCATCGGCGCATAACCGGCAGATCACCATCTCGCACGTCTCTCAGCACCGTTCCCCCTACGATTCGTGCTCGACCCCTCGCCCAAAGTAGCGGATCCTCGTCCGGTAAAGAGCTGATCAGGGACGGCCATCGGACACGGAATCCCGCCTCACGTCGCGGCATGCTGCCCTCGACCCGTATCGAGCCAAGGAGCGAATTCGGCATGATCCCCCTGCTCAGCGTCGTCGTCCCGTTCTACAACGTGGAGCCGTACCTCACCGAGTGTCTGAAGTCGCTGGCCGCGCAGACCCTGGAGGACATCGAGGTGATCCTCGTGGACGACGGGTCGGTGGACGGGAGCCGGCGGGTGGCCGAGGACTTCGCCGCGCGCGACGCCCGGTTCGTGCTCGTGGGGCAGCGCAACCTCGGGCCGGGACCGGCCCGCAACCAGGGGATCCGGCAGGCCCGCGGCGCCTACCTGGCCTTCGCCGACGGCGACGACGTCGTGCCGCCGGGGGCGTACGAGGTGCTGACCGGCAGCCTCGCCGAGACCGGCTCCGACCTGGCGTGCGGCGCGGTCCGGCGGCTCGTGGACGGCGAGCTGGAGGAGTCGGTCCTGCACGAGAAGGTGTTCAGGAGACCGAAGCTGTGCACCCACATCACCGACAAGCAGGTGCTGATCAGGGACCGCACGGTGTGGAACAAGGTCTACCGGCGCGACTTCTGGGAGCGGCACGGCCTGTCGTTCCCGTCCGGGATCTACGAGGACGTGCCCGTCGCCATGCAGGCCCACGTGCTGGCCACGAGCGTCGACATGGTGGGCGACGTGGTCTACCACTGGCGTAAGCGCGACGAGGAGGGCACGTCGATCACGCAGCGCCGCCGGGAGTTGTCCAACCTGAACGAGCGCCTCGCGGCCATCCGGTCCGTGCGCGCGTTCCTCGACGAGCGGGCGCCCGAGCTGCTCGACGGCTTCGACTCGCTCGTGCTGGAGAAGGACATCATCTTCCTGTTCCAGGCGATGGAGGGCTGCGTCGAGCGGCGCGAGGAGCCGGGGCCGCTGCTCGACCTCGGCCGCGCCTGGCTGGCGGAGCTGAGCCCGCACGTGCTGGCCACCGCCCCGTCGCTGCGCCGCCTGGAGCTGCACCTGCTCAGGCGCGGGCTGCTGGCGGAGCTGCGCGCCGTCCGCGAGTTCCGCCGCGGCAGGAACGACGTCACCCGCGTGGTGCCGCGCGGCCGGCGTGCGACCGGCTGGTACGGCGACTACCCGTTCTTCCGCAACCGGCGTCTGCGCATCCCCGACGAGGTGTTCGACGCCCGCGACGAGATCAAGCTGATCGCCGAGGTCGAGGCGTGCGAGCGCGCCGAGGCCGGTTACCGCCTGCGCGTCCACGTGTCGTTCCACCGCGTCGACCGCCGGGTCGCCAAGGTGAGCCTGTGGCTCAGCGACGGCCGCCGCCGGGTTCCGCTGGAGGTCAAGCGCAAGGGCCGGCACGGTTTCGTGGCGGTGGCCGACGCCGGGCGCCTGGAGGGCGGCACCTGGCGGCTCGGCGTGCGCGCGGAGCTGCGCGGCCTGGTGTTCAAGGGATGGTGCCGGGACGGTGACAGCAGCGCCACGTGGCGGATTTCGGTGCCGGGTAGGTCAAGAACAGGCATGGACATCCCCCAGTAGTTCCAGAGAGTGACCACTCCGCGGCCTTCCGTGGTCATGCTGGTCTCCATGAGGACCTATTCGCTCGATGACGTCTACGAGACACGCAAGCGGAGAGACTCTTGGTGGACCGTCTATTTCGTGGATCCGGTCGCCTGCCGGGTCGCCCTTCCCGTCGCCAACCACACCCGGCTGACGCCCAACGCGCTCACCGTGTTCTCGCTGGTCCTCGGCATGGTGTCGGCGGCGTTCTTCGCGACGAACCAGCTCGTGGCGGGCGCCTGCCTCTTCTACCTCAGTTTCATGATCGACTGCGTGGACGGCAAGATAGCCCGGCTCAAGGGCACGGGGACGCCCTTCGGGCTCTGGCTGGACTACGTGGGAGACCGGATCAGGGTGGTCCTGTGCGCCGGTGGCCTGGCCTACGGCCAGTACGCGCTGACCGGCGATGTGGCCTTCATCGTGCTGGGTGCGGCGGTGGCCGTCCTGGACCTGTTCAGGTATGTCAACGCGCCGCAGATGAAGCGCGTGCGCGACACCATCAGGGAGGGACGGCAGGAGCCGGACGCCCTGGGCATGGCGCCCCTGGCGGCCGACCCCCTGGGGCCCGACCCGCTGGAGCCGGAGCCGCTGGACATGATGCCGCCCGGCCGGGCGCCGCGTCCGCGCTGGTTCTTCCGGTTCTACCGGCGGCTCAACCGGTTCCTGGCCCGCCACCGGGTCCGCTCGCACCTGGTCAGCGGCATCGAGTTCCACGCGGCGGTGTTCGTGGTCGCGCCCCTCGCGGGGGCATGGGCGCTGATCCCGCTCGCCGCGGTGGCTGGGCTCCTGCTGCTGGTCAACGAGGTCTTCCTGGTCTACCGGATGTGGCTCTTCGCGCGCAGGCACGGGGTGAGCACCGCTCAGCAGGAGAGCCGAGAGCACGTTCTCGTCTAAGTTTTCGGGGGTTAGTACGACATGTCAGACCGGCCAGTCTTCGTCATCGGATGCCCGCGGTCCGGCACCACGATGCTCCAGCTCATGCTCCACTCGCACCCGCGTATGGCGGTGCCGCCGGAGACGCGCTTCCTCGTTCCCGTTTATTACCGGCGCCGCACGTGGGGCGACCTGCGTGTGGCTCACCGGCGCCGGGCGCTGGCGCAGTGGATCGCGACCGACCGCAGCACCAAGTTCCGCGAGCTCAAGCTCGACAAGGACGACTTCATCCAGCAGGTCGTGGACGCACCCGGCTCGCTCGGCTCGGTCTTCGGCACGGCCTTCCGGATGTACGCCGACCGGTTCGACAAGGTGCGCTGGGGCGACAAGCGGCCGAGCTACGTCAAGCAGGTCGACATGCTGCTGCGGCTCTTCCCCGACGCCCAGTTCGTCCATCTCATCAGGGACGGCCGCGACTGCGTGGCCTCGCTGAAGGAGATGCCCTGGTACACCCTCGACTCCTTCCACGCCATCTCCACGTGGGCCGAGGCCATCGACGCCGGCGGCAAGCTGCGCCGCACGCTGCCCGAGGACACCTACTACGAGCTGCGCTACGAGGACCTCACCGACGATCCGGAGACCGAGCTGAAGAAGCTCTGCCACTTCCTGGACGAGGACTTCGCACCGTCGATGATCTCGCCGCGCGAGGCGGCCGTCCAGGCCGTGCCGCAGCACAAGGTCTGGCACCGCAACACCCACGGCGAGGTCACCCGCAGCCGGGTCGGCAGCTGGGCGAACCGGCTGGACGACTGGGAGATCGCGCTCGCCGAGCACATGCTGGGCGACCGCCTGGAGTCGATGGGCTACGAGATCACCGGGGCGCCGAAGCCGTCCAAGGAGCACATCACGGCCTGCCAGAAGACCATGCAGAAGCGCAAGGCCAGCCGCATGCGCAAGGGCATGCGCGACCGGCTCAACCGGCTGCGTGAGCCGGGCCCGGTGGCCGCGATGATCACCTCGCGCCAGCGCGCGCTGGCCGGCATCCCGCAGCAGCGCTCGGAGCTCACCGAGCCCGTCTGAGCCCTACCGGTCGATGTGCGCGAACATCGACTCCCAGCGGTCGAGCACGTGGTCGAGGCGGAACGCCTCGGCCCGTGCGCGGGCCTCGGCTCCCAGCCGCACGCGTTCGGCCCGGCTGCCGACGAGCCGGCCCAGCTCCGCCGCGAACGCGTCCACGTCGCCCGGCGGTACCAGCACCGGCCCGGTGGAGCGCACGCCGCCGGACACGTCGAACGCCACCGACGGCACCCCGTGCGCACCCGCCTCCAGCAGCACGACCGGCAGGCCCTCGTGCTCGCTCGTCAACCCCACGACCGAGGCGTGCGCGTATTCCCGCGACATCCGGGCGGCCGGCACCGGCCCCCTGAACACCACCCGATCGGCCACCCCCTCGCGTTCGGCGTGCGCGCGCAGCCGTTCGCGCTCGCTTCCGTCGCCGATGAGGTGCAGCTGCCACGGCCGAGGCGCCCCCGAGCGGGCGAACGCGCTGATCAGCCGGTCGAACCGCTTGACCCCCTCCAGCCGGCCCACGCCGAGCACGCGCGGCATGTCGAGCGCGGACACGTGCTCCGGCCAGCTCGCCAGCGGGTTCGGCAGCGTCCAGGCGTTGGGCAGCAGCGCGTGCTCCGAGAACTGCCAGGCGTCGTGCTCGCTGAGGAAGACCGCCTGGTGCAGGTCGGGGTAGTGGCGCCGGATCGAGGCCAGGTGCCAGCAGCCGCGGGCGTGGTCGTACGAGCCGTGGTACTGGCCGATCGACCGGAACGCCTCCGGCAGCAGGCCCGACACGCGGGTGACCACCGACGGCGTGGTCATGACCGCGTAACCGGGCTCGATCGACTCCAGCAGCCGCCGCAGCCGCCGGTCGGCGTGCCCGCGCGCGAGCCGGCCGTCCGCCCTGCCCCGGCTGATCACGTGCCGGTGGTAGCGCGGGCTCTCCACGTACCGGAAGGGCGTGGGGGAGCGGTGCAGGCCGATGACGTGGACCTCGTGGCCGCGTTCGGCCAGGCCCTGGGCGAGGGTGTGGGTGACGTGCTGGACGCCGCCGAGCGTGTCGGCGTCCAGGCAGGTGAAGACCACGCTCACAGGGCCGCCTCCTCTTCGCGGGGAGCCGGTCGTGTCCCGGCCTGCTGCGGCAGGCCGAAGAAGTCGGCGACGATCCTGGCCGCCGCGTCGCCGTGTTCGTCGGCGCACCACAACGCGCGGAAGGCGGCGTACTTCTCGGCGTACTTCTCGGCGTACGACGCGTGCCCGGCGGGCAGGTCGCGCAGCGCGGCCACCAGGTCCTCGGTCGTCGTGACGCACGGGCCCGGGGCGATGGCCGGCAGGTCGTGGTAGACGCCGCGCTCCGACAGGCGGTAGTCGTCCCAGTCGTCGACGAAGAAGAGCATGGGCTTGCCGGTGATCGCGTAGTCGCACATGACGGAGGAGTAGTCCGTCAGCAGCGCGTCGGAGACCAGCATCAGGTCGTTGATCTCGGGATAGGAGCCGGCGTCGCGGACGAAGTACCGCAGGTGCTCGGGCACTTTGTAACGTTCCACGGGATGCGTCCGCAGGATCACCACCCAGTCGTCGGCCAGCTCCTCGGCCAGCAGTTCCAGGTCCACGCGGACGGACCGGCCGCTGCCTTTCGCCCGATCCCTGTACGTAGGCGCATATAGGAGGATTTTTCGCCCCGGTGGGATCTCCAGCAGGCTCCGCACGTCGCCGGTCACCTCTCCGCGCACCAGCGCGTCGCACCGCGGCGTGCCGTACCGGTAGATCGTGCCGGTGTAGCCGTTCGAGGCCGGGAAGATGCGCGAGAACTCCGCGCTCGGCGAGACCAGGGCGTCCCAGCGGGCGACCGCGGCCCGCCACTGCGCGCGCGGCCCGTCGAAGTCGGCGCGCAGGTCGGGCGCGTCGAAACCGATCGACTTGATGCCCTGGCCGTGCCAGGTCTGCAGGTAGCGGGTGCCCTTGGGCTTGGGGTGGTCCAGCGGGAGACCGTGGCTGTCGACCCAGATCCCGGCCCTGGCCATCGTCCAGAGGTAACGCCAGCTGCCGCGCCGCACGAGGCGTACGCCGGGCGGGAAGTTCGCGCGGCCCTTGGCCACCGACCAGACCGCCTCGATCGGCAGGCCGCGCCGCCGGATCTCCTCGTAGACGGCCCGGGGGCTGCCGGTGCAGCCCTTGCCGACGTCCGACTCGAAGAGCGCTAGGTCGGGCCGGGGCCTGACCACCTTGATCAGCAGCTTGTACGCGCGCAGCTTGTTCCGCGGCGTGCCGACGCGCTTCAGCCACCGCCGCGCCAGCCTGCGGGCCGCGGACTTCGGGGCAGGGTCGGCGCGCACGCCCAGGTAGGCGGCGTACCCCTCGGCCCGCAGGGTGCAGCCGGGAAGCTCGATCGGCTCCAGGCGCGGATCCACGAGGAGCCGGTCGGTCGTGGTGCGGCCGTCGCGGACCCGGGTGAAGCCGATGCGCGGCTCACACGTGCGCGACGGCGTGAACGTGATCTCGCTGACGTAGCCGCCCGCGCCCATCGGCTCCGGCGTGATCGGCACACGTTCCTTGCCGAGCTGCAGGAACGCCGTCCACTCCGCGGGCAGCGCGCCGAACGGGTCGTACGTCCGCACGGTCATCCGCACGCGCGGGCCGTCCGAGGAGATGGCGGTGATCTCGTGCCGCAGGCGGGAGTGCGAGAAGGGCAGCTCGGCCAGCCGCAGCTTCGTGATGTCCATCTGCGGCGAGACCGACGTGCCCCAGTACGTCCTCCCGTTCTGCCGCACGGCCGCCCGGGGCGCGGCCCGCGGGCCGGTCAGCGAGGCCGCCGCCACCCGCAGGTCCTCGATCCGGTCGTCCAGGATGAGCCGGCAGCAGACCCGGTCGAGCGGCGGGATGCGCTCCATGACCGTCTCCGGGATCTCCTCCAGGTACGGCCGCACGATCGAGGCGAACTCCTTGACCCACACCACGTCGCGCAGCGGCAGCGGGTTGAGGTAGACCCGCAGGTCCTGGCGGACGAACCGGTGCTGCCGGTGCGGTACCAGGTCGCTGGCCCCGTAGTCGCGCAGGATGTCGTCGCTCAGCCGGGCCGCGATGACCCGCTGGCGGACGTTCTCCAGGTCGTCGACGCTCAGCGAGATCGAGGGCGTCGAAGGCGCGCGGTGCCAGTGGTAGACCGTCCACGGCACGACCGCGAACCTGCGCGCCACCGCGTACAGCTCGGTGGCGAAGACGTGGTCCTCGTAGTGGATGTCCACGGGGAAGCGCAGCAGGTGCTCGCGCAGCCAGGACGTGCCGTACAGCTTGTTGGTGCTGAAGCAGTCGAGGAACAGCTCGGGGTCCTCGCGGATGCCCGCCACCACCCGCCGCCGGGCGAACAACGACGGATAGTACGGATGCAGCTTCCCGCTCGACTCGAACAACCGCGAGATCTGCCCCGAGACGAACTCGGCGCCCGTCCGCTCGATCTCGGTCAGCAGGCTCTTGCAGGCGTGCGGCGGCAGCTCGTCGTCGCTGTCCAGGAACATGACGTACGGGGAGCGGGCCGCGTCGATCCCGTCGTTGCGCGGGGCCCCGCAACCGCCGCTGTTGGCGGCCCTGCGCAGGTAGCGCACGCGCGGATCGCCGTCCATGAGCCCCCGGGCGACCTCCGGGGTGCCGTCGGTGCTGGCGTCGTCCGCGATGATCACTTCCAGGTCGCGCAGCGTCTGCCGGAGCACGGAACGCACGGCTCTGGGCAGTCGTTCGGCGTCGTTGTACGTGATGACGACGACGGTGCAGTCCGGCATCCCCAAGTCCCCCCGCTGGTCCGATGGCCTGCGGGAAAGGCACTTCCCCCGGGCTGGGGGAAGTGTCCGGACTTGATTGACTATTTGCCGAAAATCAGCGCGTAATCCGGCGGATCACCCAGGCGATGAGCAGCAGCAGCGCGACCGCGCCGGCGACCGGCGCCAGCCGCTTCAGCAGCGGCTGACCCGCGACCTCCAGCAGGTCGAGCGCCTCCTCGTCGGCCGTGCGCGAGGCGCGCAGCGTCGCCACGGGACGCGGCTCCTCCTCGGCCTCCGGCACGGCGGCCAGATGCCGCTCCTCGTCGGCCGCCGGAGCCGGCTCCACCGTGGGCTCGGAGAGCAGCCGCGCCAGGTTGTCGGCGAACTTCTCGATCAGCTTGCCGCCCACCTCGGCCATCACGCCGCGCCCGAACTGCGCGGGCCGGCCGGTCACGTTGAAGGACGTCTCCACGGTCACCAGCGTCGAGTCGTCACGCGGCGACATGCGCGCCTTGACCGTGGCCGACGCCGTGCCGGCGCCCCTGGCCTCCTTGCCGGAGGCCTGGATGGTCAGCGAGTAGGCGTCCTTGTCGACGTCCTGGAACGTGGCCGTGCCACGGTAGGTGACCGTGATCGGGCCGACCTTGACCTTCATCCGGCCGGTGAACGCGTCGCCCTCGAAGGTCTCCAGCGCCGCCCCGGGCAGGCACGGCGCGACTCGCTCGACATCGAGCAGCACCGCCCACGCCTGCTCGACGGGAACCGGAACAGTGAACTCGTGATCGAACCGCATCGCCATCGATCCGCTCCTTCCGATGCCTGTGACACTACGTCGCGCAGGGGGCGCCCCGGAAGAGGCGCCCCCTCCGCACGGTCAGGGCGATCCGGCCGCGGTGCGGACCGCGCGGTGGGTCAGGACCCTGGCCAGATGGCGGCGGTAGTCGGGCTGCGCGTGCAGGTCGGACGGCGGCGAGGTGTCCTCCGCCGCCTGCTCGCACGCCTGGCGTACCGCGTCGCCCAGCTCCACGCCGCGCAGGGCGGCCTCGGTGGCGCGGGCGCGCAGGGGCGTCGGCCCCATGTTCGTCAGCCCGATCCTGGCCTCGGTGATCGCGCCGTTCGAGCGCCGGACGGCCGCCGCCACGCCGACGATCGCCCACGCCTGCGCCGTACGGTGGAACTTCTCGTAGTGGAAGCCCCAGCCGTCGCCCAGTTTCGGGATCTTCACCCCGGCCAGGATCTCGCCCTGGGCCAGCGACGACTCCAGGTAGTCGACGAAGAACTCGGCGGCCGGGATCTCCCGCTCGCCCTGCGCCGACCTGGCCACGAAGACGCCGTCCAGGGCCAGCACCACGGCCGGCAGGTCGCCCGCCGGGTCGCTGTGGGCCAGCGAGCCGCCGAACGTGCCCCGGTGCCGGATCGCCGGATCGGCCACGTGCGACGTCGCCATCGCCACCAGCGGGCAGCCGGACGTCACCGCGGGCGAGCGCATGACCTCGTCGTGCGTGGCCATCGCGCCGATGAACACGTGGTCGCCGCGGTCGTGCACGCCCTTCAGCTCGTCCAGCCGGCCCACGTCGACCAGCTTCGACGGGTACGCCAGCCGCAGCCGCAGCAGCGGCAGCAGCGACTGCCCGCCCGCCAGCACCTTGGCCTCGTCGTCCTCGGCCAGCGCCTGGCACGCCTCGGCGAGCGAGGCCGGCCGCTCGTAGTCGAACTGCGCGGGGATCATCGCCGCACTCCTTCCAGGGCTCTCCAGACGCGCTCCGGCGTGCACGGCATCCGGATGTCATGGATGCCGTACGGGCGCAGCGCGTCCACGATCGCGTTCACCACGGCCGGGGTCGAGGCGATCGTGCCGGCCTCGCCGACGCCCTTGACGCCCAGCGGGTTGCTCGTCGCCGGGGTCTGCGTCCGGTCGAGCGTGAAGTTCGGCAGGTCGGCCGCCGACGGCAGCAGGTAGTCGGCCATCGTGGTGGTCAGCAGGTTGCCGTCGGCGTCGTACACGGCCTCCTCGAACAGGGCCTGCGCGATGCCCTGCGCGATGCCGCCCTGCACCTGGCCCTCGACGATCAGCGGGTTGATGACCGTGCCGACGTCGTCGACCGCCACGTACGAGCGGATCTTCACCATGCCCGTCTCGGTGTCCACCTCCGCCGCGCACAGGTGGGTGCCGTGCGGGAAGGAGTAGTTGTCCGGGTCGAACGTGGCGTCGGAGTCCAGCCGCGCCTCCACGCCCTCGGGCAGGTCATGTGCGGTGAACGCGGCGTAGGCCAGCTCCTGGATGGTCCGCTGCTGCTCCGTGCCGCGCACCTTGAACGCCCCCGCCGCGAACTCGAGGTCGTCCGGCGAGCACTCCATCAGATGAGCCGCCAGCCTGCGGGCCTTCTCCTTGACCTTGTCGCACGCCTTGACCACCGCCACGCCGCCGATGACCAGCGAACGCGAGCCGTAGGTGTCCATGCCCTTGTGGGCGATCGCCGTGTCGCCGTGCAGCACCGTGACGTCGTCGAACGGCACGCCGAGCGCGTCGGAGACGATCTGGCTCCACGACGTCACGTGGCCCTGCCCGTGCGGCGAGGTGCCGGTGATGACCTCGACCTTGCCCGTCGGCAACATGCGCACCGACGCGTGCTCCCAGCCGCCCGCGCCGTAGTTGGCCTCTCCGAGCATCCGCGACGGCGCCAGCCCGCACATCTCGGTGAACGTGCTCACGCCGATCCCGAGCTGCACCGGGTCGCCCCTGTCACGCCGGTCGGCCTGTTCGGCCCGCAGCTTGTCGTAGCCGAACAGCGCCAGCGCCTTCTCCGTCGCCGCCTCGTAGTTGCCGGAGTCGTACGTCAGCCCCGAGATCGTCGTGTACGGGAACTCCTCATGCTTGATCCAGTTGCGCCTGCGCACCTCGACCGGGTCCATGCCCAGCTCGGCGGCCAGCTCGTCCATCACCCGCTCGATGGCGAACGTCGCCTCCGGACGGCCCGCGCCCCGATAGGCGTCCGTCGGCATCTTGGTGGTGAACACGCCCGTGCAGCCGAACTGGTAGGCGTCCATCTTGTAGATCGCGTTGAACATCTGCGCGCCCAGCATCGGGATGCCCGGCGTCACCAGCATCAGGTACGCGCCCATGTCGGCCAGCAGGTCGACCTGGAGTCCGCGGATGCGCCCGTCGGCGTCGGCGGCCAGCCGTACGTGCTGGATCTGGTCGCGGCCGTGGTGGACCGTCAGGTTGCCCTCCGAGCGCGACTCCGTCCACTTGACCGGCTTGCCGAGCCTGCGGGCGAGCAGCAGGCAGAGCACCTCCTCGGCGGTGACCTGCAGCTTCGAGCCGAACCCGCCGCCCACGTCGGGCGCGATCACCCGGATCCGGTGCTCGGGGATGCCGGTGACGACCGCCAGCATGACCCGCAGCACGTGGGGGATCTGCGTGGACGACCACACCGTGAACGACTCGCCGTCGGTGTCGGCCATGACCGCCCGCGGCTCCATCGCCGACGGGATCAGCCGCTGCTGGACGTACGTGCGGTCGATCACGACGGGCGCGTCCCGGAAGGCGGCCTCGACGTCGCCCGAGGTGATCGTGACGTTGAACGCCTTGTTGCCCGCCTCGTGCACCTTCGGGCTGTCGGGGGCCAGCGCCTGGTTCATGTCGACCACGGCCGGCAGCGGCTCGTATTCGACCTCGATGGCGTCGAGCGCGTCCGCCGCGCGATAGCGGTCGGTCGCGACCACGCACGCCACGGCCTCGCCGACGTAACGGACCTCGTCCACGGCCATCGGCGGGTGGTCGGGGATGACGATGTCCTCGGTGACCGGCCACGCGCACGGCAGGCTGCCCTGCTCGGCGGCGAAGTCCTGGCCGCTGAAGGCCGCCACCACGCCCGGCAGGCCGCGCGCCGCCGAGACGTCGACGCTCGCGATCCTGGCGTGCGCCATGGGGCTGCGCAGGAACATCACGTGCAGCAGGCCAGGACGCGTGAGGTTGTCCGTCCACTGCGTGCGCCCCGTCAGCAGCCTGGCGTCCTCCTTGCGCCGCCTCGGCTGCCCTACCTCCTGGACGGTCATGATGTGCTCACCGCCTGCCCCATCTCCTGGGCGCCCTTGCGGACGGCGCGCACGATGTTGCAGTAGCCGGTGCAGCGGCAGAGGTTGCCCTCCAGGCCCTGCCTGATCGTCTCCTCGGACGGGTCGGGGTCGTCCCTGAGCAGGTCGATCGCGGCCATGACCATGCCCGGCGTGCAGTAGCCGCACTGCAGCGCGTGCTCCTCGTGGAAGGCCTTCTGCATCGGGTGCATCGACCCGCTCGTGCCGAGGCCCTCGATCGTGACGACGTCGCAGCCGTCGGCCTGGACGGCGAGCACCGAGCAGCTCTTGACGCTCTTGCCGTCGAGCAGGACCGTGCAGGCGCCGCAGTTGCTGGTGTCGCACCCGATGGGGGTGCCGGTCTTGCCCAGCCGCTCTCGTAGCAGGTGGACGAGAAGGACGCGCGGCTCGACGTCCTCCTCGTACGTGACTCCGTCGACAATGACGGTGATTCGGGGCATACGTCCTCCCTCAAAGCAGGGGGAAAGGCGGACACTCCGAACGTACGCCGGTGCTTTTCCCGGTCAAGGTCTACTTCCCGCGAACCCCCCGCGCGACGATCGCCACCAGGCCGGCGAACGCCAATCCGAGCACCATCACCCCGATGAGGATCAGCGGATCCGTGATGGCCCGTGTAACGAGCAGAATGCCCAGAACGACGAACAACACACCGCTGAGCAGGGCCATCCAATCCGTGCGGTGCAGCCGCCGGGGACGCTCGACGTCACGCGCCACGGCGCACCTCCATGTCGCCGACGCCGCCCCGCAGGTTGAGCACGATGGTGGCGGGCTCGCCCTGCGGCCGGACCTCCGGCTCCAGCGTCCGGTCGAAGCGCACGTCCACGCCGCCCCTGAGCGCCCGGTCGATCTGGATGTCGCCCACCTTGTTCCTCGCCTTCACCTCGACCCTGGCCGTCGGCGGCACGATCACCACCAGCTCGCCCGCCGAGACCGCGGCGTTGAACGTCACCGTCGATCCCGGCGCGAGCTCCAGCTCCGACAGGTCGAGCAGGCCGTCGCCCACCCCCACGTCGTAGAGCCGGCTCGCCTCGGCGACGCTGGAGGGTACCCATTCGAAGGTGCCGACGTTCCGCGGCACGCCGCCGAACATCAGCCCCATGCCCACGAGCAGGGCGACGACGGTGCCGATGGCCACCAGACCGGCGCCGCGCCCCCACCAGGCGGCGACGAGCAGGCCGGAGCCGATGGCGATGAGCATGGCGCCGCCGACGATGGTCGGGCTCACTCCGGCTGCCGACTTGGACTGGGCGAGCACGACGATCCCTCCGACGATGAAGGCCAGCAACAGGGTGATCGCGCCGATGTACGACTTCGGCCTGCGCTCCCGCCGGGGGAGGGGGCGGCCGTACAGCGCGGGGTCGTACGGGGAGTAACCGGCCCGCCTGGCGGGGTCGAGCGGCTGGTAGGGGCCGTTCGGCGCGAACGGGGCCCCCTGGGCGCCGTAGTCGACGGCCGTCGGGGGGCCGGGGCGGTAGGCGGGCGGCTCGGGCGGCGGCACCGGGTACTCGGCCGTCACCGCCTCGTCGTGCCGGGGCGCGTCCGTCACCGCTTCGTCGTCTCGGGGCGCGGCCGGTTCCGCGGCGTGCGCGACCGGGGGCGCCTCCGGGG
>NZ_POUD01000128.1 GCF_003236395.1 Nonomuraea aridisoli
GCGCGGGGGTGGATTTCGGGGGCCGGCGGGGTGTGGCTGCCCTCGGTCGGCATGCCCATCTCGGACAGGAGGAGCCGGCCGCAGACGCGGCCCAGTTCGACGGGGTCGGTGGCGATGCTGCTGATCGGCGGGTTCCACATCGCCGACTGGTGCAGGTCGTCGATGCCGAGCACCGCGCAGGGCGCGGCCTCGGGCGTGCCGAGGCGCAGGGCCTTGGCCAGGCCGTAGGCCACGTTGTCGCTGTGGCACAGCACCCCGTCGGGCGGCGGCCCGGCCTGCAGCAGCTCGGCGGCGCGGCGGCAGGCGGCGTCGGCGGTGGCGTCCAGTGGTTGCGACCAGGCCGCGTCCCATTCGGCGCCGGCCTCGGTGACCGCCCGCCGGAAGCTGTCCATGCGGCCGACCCGCGGCGAGGCCAGCGGGTCGCCGCCGAAGTAGGCCACCCGGCGGCAGCCGTGCACGGCGGTCAGGTGCTCGGCGCCGAGCCGCCCGATGGCCGCCTCGTCGGTGCCGACGAACGGCAGGTCGACGCCGTCGATGCGGCGCAGCAGCAGCACCGTCGGCAGGCCGCTCTGGCGCAGTCCGGCGAAGTCGTCCGCCGTCGAGGTCAGGGCGGGGATGGTGACCACGCCGGCCGCCCGGTGCCCGACCAGGGAGCCCAGGATCTGCCGTTGCAGGCCGACCCGGTCGACGGTGTTGGCGATCATGACGAAGAAGCCGACCTCGCCGAGCACCTCCTGCACACCCAGCGACACCTCCGCGACGAACGGGTTCATCACGTCGGGCATCACCAGCCCGACCAGGTCGTTGCGCTGGGTCCGCAGGTTGGCGGCGGCCTGGTTGTAGATGTATCCCAGCCGCTCGGCCTCGGCCAGCACGGCGCTCCTGGTGGCCTCCGAGACCAGCGGGCTGTTGCGCATCACCAGCGAGACGGTGGCCCGGGACAGGCCGAGCGAGTTGGCCACGTCGATCATGCGCACCCGGCGCACTCCGGGCCGATCGTCCTGCCGCCGGTCCTCCTGCACGCGCCACCTCCCCCGCGGGCCCGTATCGCATGATCACCATGTGATCGGCGGCCTCAGGATAGCCGGACCCCTGCCGGTGTCAACGACGGTCGCTCTCCTCGCCGCCGCGGACCCCTACACCATCGAGCCCCCTGGGCGGACACGGCGGTCCAGGCGGCCGGGGGATCACCCGAACGCCCGCGAGGGCCGCACAACCGGCTTCACCTGCGGAAACTCACGGGGCCACCCCAAGCCCCGGACGATCACTCTCCGCATTCTGCTCATATGAGCAAATTTCGGCTCAAGTGTTGCGCCCAGGTTAAAACCCGACTTACGGTGCGTTACCTACGTCACATGCGGAGGCCCATATGCGTGCATTCCGGTCACTCACCATCCCATTCCTGCTGGTCAGCCTCATGTCCGCCTGCTCGGTGTCCACCACTCCCGGCGGGACCACCCAAGGCGCGGGACAGCAGGACGACGGCCCCATCGCCGTCGGATTCAGCCAGGCGACCCAGCAATCCCCCTTCTACGTCCAGCTCCGCGAGGGAGCCGAGGCCGCCGCCAAGCAGGCCGGCGCCGAGCTCTACTTCGCCGACGCGGGCGGCGACGTCACCAAGCAGAACAACGACATCCAGGACCTCATCACCCGCCAGGTCGACGTCCTGCTCATCAACCCGGTGGACCCCCAGGGCGTGCAGCCCGGCATCGCCGCGGCCAAGGCGGCCGGCGTCCCGGTCGTGACCGTGGACCGGCCGGTGCCCGAGGGCGCGGTCGCGCACGTCGGGCGCGACAACAAGGCGATGGGCGCGCTCGTCGGCGAGCGGCTCAGCAAGCAGCTCGGCCCGGACGGCGGCAAGGTCATCGAGATCCGCGGCGACGCCGGCGGCGCCGTGGCGCGCGACCGCAGCGCCGGCTTCCACGAGGCCGTGGCGGCCAACCCCAAGATCAAGATCGTCGAGGGCCCGTACTCGGACTACGTGCGCTCCAAGGCGGTCACCGCGATGCAGGACCTGCTCCAGGTCCACCCCGACGTGGCCGCCGTCTACGCGCACAACGACGACATGGCGCTCGGCGCGCTGCAGGTCCTCAAGGAGAACGGCAAGGACAAGGTCCTGGTCGCCGGCGTCGACGGGCTCATGGAGGCCGTCAAGCAGATCCCGGCCGGCCAGTACGTGGCCACCGCCCTCAACGACCCGATCTCGCTCGGCACGAAGGCCGTCGAGACGGTGCTCAAGGTCCAGAAGGGCGAGAAGGTCCAGCCCTCCATCGACGCGGGCACCGCGCTGGTCGACACGGACAACGCCGCCGAGTACGTCGGCTCCGGCGAGTTCGCCCAGGCGGCCCAGTAGTCGCGGGGCGCCCGGAAGTCACGAGGCACAAGGAGAAGAAGGATGCCGGAAACCATGAAGGCCGCGGTGCTGCACGCCCCCGGCGACATCAGGGTCGAGCAGGTGCCCGTGCCCGAGCCCGGCCCCGGCGAGGCGCTCGTCAGGGTTGCGGCCTGCGGGGTGTGCGGTTCGGACATCCCGCGCATGTTGCACGCGGGGGCCTACCACTTCCCGATCATCTGCGGCCACGAGTTCTCGGGGCACGTCGTCCGGCTCGGCGACCGCGTGGCCGCCGCCGGCCGGGTACGCGAGGGCGACCTGGTCACCGTGCCGCCGCTCATCCCGTGCCACGAGTGCGCCCCCTGCAGCCAGGGCCACTTCAGCCTGTGCATGAACTACGGGTACTTCGGCAGCCGCAGGGACGGGGCGTACGCGCAGTACGTCACCGTGCCGGAGGAGAACCTCATGGTGCTGCCCGCCGGCCTCGACCCGCGGGCCGCCGCCATGCTCGACCCGGCGGCGATCGCGCTGCACGCCCTGTGGCGCACGAACATGCGCGGCGGCCGCCGCGTGGCGGTGGTCGGAGCCGGTCCCATCGGGCTGTTCGCCGTGCAGTGGGCCAGGATGGCCGGGGCGTCCGAGGTGCTCGTGATCGAGCTGAACGACCAGAAGGCCGCCATGGCGACCGAGGCCGGCGCCACGCACACCGCGACGAGCGCGCAGGAGGCCGCCGAGCCGGCCGGCGACGGCTACGACGTGGTGATCGAGTCCGCGGGCGTGCCCACCACGATCGACCAGGCGGTGAGCCTGGTGGCCCGGCACGGCGAGGCGGTGTTCATCGGCATCCCGCACGAGCCCGTGGTGCTGCCCAAGTCGACCTTCGGCTCGTTCCTGCGCCGCGAGGTCACCCTGCACGGCGCGTGGAACTCCTTCTCGGCGCCGTTCCCCGGGGAGGAGTGGCGGGTGGCGGCCGGGGCGCTGGCCTCGGGCGACCTGGCGTGGAAGTTCATGATCACGCACGAGCTGGGCCTGGACGCGCTGCCCGAGACCATGGTGAGCCTCGGCGAGCGGTCGATCTTCAGCTCCAAGGTCCTCTTCCTGCCGAACGAGGAGTGACGATGACTGCTTTCCTCGCCCTCGACCTGGGAACCGAAGGCGCGCGGGCGGCGGTCTACAGCGTGACGGGTTCGCCGATGGGGGCGGGCGACGACGCGTACCCGACGCGTTTCCCCCGGCCGGGCTGGGCCGAGCAGGACCCGGACGACTGGTGGCGGGCGAGCGTGCACGCGGTGCGCAAGGCGCTCGCCCAGGCGGGCCACCCGCCCATCGCCGGGGTTGCGGTGGCGACCACGGCCTCGACGGTGGCCGTGCTCGACCGGCACGGGCGCCCGCTGCGGCCGGCGCTGCTGTGGATGGACTGCCGGGCGGGTGAGGAGTCGGCGCTGACCGCGCGGGCCGGGCACCCGGTCCTGCGCTACTCCGGCGGCAGCGACGCGGTGGAGTGGCTGGTGCCCAAGGCCATGTGGCTGGCCCGCCACGAGCCCGAGACCTACCGGGCCGCCGCGCACGTCACCGAGGCGGTGGACTACATGGTGTGGCGGCTCACCGGCCGCTGGGCCGGCTCGCGGATGAACGCGGTCTGCAAGAGCAACTACGACCCGCGCGGGGCGGGCTTCCCGCACGATCTGTACGAGTCGCTCGGCATCGGCGACCTGGGCGGCAAGCTGCCGGACGAGATCGTGCCGGTCGGCGACCCGGTCGGCCCGCTCAGCGCCGAGGCCCGCGAGGAGCTCGGCGTCACCGGCCCGGCCGTCGTCGCCTCCGGCGGGATCGACGCCCATCTGTCGCTGCTGGCCGTCGGCGGCGCGCCACCGGGCCGGGTGTCGATCGTCTGCGGCACGTCGAACGCGTTCGTGACGGAGATCGACGAGCCGGTCTTCCCGCCGACCGTGTGGGGGCCGTACCCGGACGCGCTGCACGAGGGCCGCTGGCTCGTGGAGGGCGGACAGGTGAGCGCGGGCTCCGTGCTGGCCTGGGCGGGCGAACGGCTCATCGGACGGCCCCGGGCGGATCTCGGCGGGCTCATCGAGGCCGCGGCGAAGCTGCCGCCGGTCGACCACGGCCTGATCGTCCTGGACTACTTCATGGGCAACCGCACGCCGCTGCGCGATCCGCGCCTGCGGGGCGCGGTGCTCGGGCTGACCCTGGGCAGCTCTCCCGAGCAGGTCTACCGGGCGGCCGTGGAGGGCGTCGCGTACGGCACCCGCCAGGTCCTCGACTCCTTCACCGAGGGCGGCGTCCCCGTGGACGAGGTCTTCCTGTCGGGCGGCATCCGGCACAACGAGCTGTGGCTGCAGACGACCGCCGACGTGCTGGGCCGGCCGGTCCACCTGGTCGCCGGCGACAACCTCACGCTGCGCGCCTGCTCGGTGCTGGCCTCGGTCGCCTCCGGCCGGCACGCCTCGCTGGTGGAGGCGGCGGCGCAGTACGCGCCCCGCGTTCGCACGGTGGAGCCGGTCGCCGCGCACGCGCGGGCGTACCGCGACGGCTACGCCGACTACCGCGCGGCGGGCGCCGCCACGGCGGAGATCTCCCACCGGCTGAGCGAGAGGTCCGGCTCATGACCGATGAGGACCAGCTCTACCAGGTGGCCGTCCGCTACTACGAGGGCGGCGAGACGCAGGAGCAGATCGCGCACGCGCTGCACCTGACCCGCTGGAAGGTGGGGCGGATGCTGGCCGAGGCGCGCGAGGTGGGCATCGTCCGGATCGAGGTGCTGCATCCGCGTTCGCGGGTGCACGGCCTGGAGCGTTCCCTCAAGGAGCGGTTCGGCCTGCGGGACGCCATCGTGGTCGCCAACGGCGGCGACGGCGACGACGAGCAGGTGCGCGACCGGGTGGCCGCGGCGGGCGCCGACCACCTGATGGAGCTGCGGCCCGTGCCCCGGCTGATCGGCGTCTCCTGGGGGCGCACGCTCGACCGGCTGGCCGGCGGGCTCACCCCCGGGTGGGCCACGGGCGTCAACGTGGTGCAGATCAACGGCGCGCTGAGCAGGTCGCGGCAGCCGACCAGCGCCCACAGCATGGCGAGCCTGATCGCCCACCGCGGCGGCGGCACCGCGACGCTGCTGCCGGCGCCGGCGATCCTGGAGCAGGAGAGCACCAGGAAGGCGCTGGAGAGCGACCGGTCCGTCTCCGACGTGCTGGCGCTGGCCACCCGGGCGGACCTGTTCCTGTTCAGCCCCGGCGGCATGGGCAGCGACTCGGTGCTGGTGGACTCCGGCCAGATCGACGCGGCCGACCTGGCCAGGCTCCGGCGCGTCGGCGCGGTGGGCGACGTGCTGGGCCGCTTCATCGACGCGCGCGGCCGGATCGCCGACCCCGGGCTGGACCGGCGCACGCTCGGCCTCTCCCTCGACGTCCTGCGCTCGGCCACCACCTCCGTCGCGCTGGTCAGCGGCGAGGCGAAGCGGGCGGTGTGCCGGGCCGTCGTGACGAGCGGCCTGTGCGACGTGCTGATCGTCGACGACCAGAACGCCACTCACCTGCTGGAGGAGCCATGACCGAACGGCTGCGCATGACCGGGATCGTCAAACGTTTCCCCGGCACCGTCGCCCTGGACGGCGTGGAGCTGAGCGTCCTGCCCGGCGAGGTGCACTGCCTGCTGGGCGAGAACGGCGCCGGCAAGAGCACCCTCATGAAGATCCTGGCGGGCTCGTACCAGCCGGACGAGGGGACGATCCTGCTGGACGGCCGGCCCTTCAGGCCCGCCACCCCGCACGCGGGGCTGGCGGCCGGCATCGCGGTGATCTACCAGGAGCTGGACCTGCTGCCCGACCTCACCGTGGCGCAGAACCTGCTGCTGGGCCGGGCGCCGCGGCTGGGCCCGTTCGTGCGGCGGGGGCGGCGGGCGCGGCTGGCCCGCGAGGCGCTGGACCGGGTCGGCGCGGCCTTCCCGGTGACCGCGCGCGTCAGGGACCTGCCGATCGCCGCCCAGCAGCTCACCGCGATCGCCAAGGCGCTGACCGCCGACGCGCGGGTCATCGTCATGGACGAGCCGTCCGCCACCCTCAGCGAGAGCGAGCTGCGCGCCGTCTTCGACGTCATCCGCTCCCTCACCGCCGAGGGCCGTTCGGTGATCTTCATCTCGCACCGGATGGAGGAGGTGATGGAGATCGGCGACCGCGCCACGGTGCTGCGCGACGGCCGTACGGCGGGGGTCTACGACCTGGCCTCGACCGGCCGTGACGAGATCGTGGCGGCGATGATCGGCGAGGCCAGGGAGCTCGTGGGCGCCACCGGCCGTCCCGCGCCCGAGGGCGAGCCGCTGCTCAGCGTGGAGCGGGTGCACGTGCCGGGGCTGATCGACGTACGCGGGATCGACGTGCGGCCGGGCGAGGTCGTCGGGCTCGCGGGGCTCGGCGGCGCGGGACGCACCACCCTGCTGCGCGCGCTGTTCGGCGACCTCAAGGCGCAGGTGACGGCCCGGCTGGACGGCCGCCCGCTCAAGGTCCCCGGCCCGGCCTCCGCCGTGCGCGCGGGCCTGGCGCTGGTGCCGGAGAGCCGCAAGGAGCAGGGGCTGATGCTCGGGCTGTCCGTGAGCCGCAACGCCGCCATCAGCGCGCTCGGCCGGCCGCCGTGGCTGCTGCCGGGCCGGCTCGGGCGGCGGATCACCGAGCCCGCGCTCGCGAGCCTGGGCGTCAAGGCCGCCGGGCCGGCCCAGCCCGTGGGCCAGCTGTCCGGCGGCAACCAGCAGAAGGTCGTGCTGGCCAAGTGGATCACCCGCGGCGGGATCAGGGTCCTGCTGCTGGACGAGCCCACGCGCGGCCTCGACGTCGGCGCCAAGGCGGACCTGTACCGGCAGGTGCGCCACCTCGCCGACCAGGGCGTGGCCGTCCTGCTCGCCAGCAGCGAGCTGAATGAGCTGACCGCCAACGCCGACCGGATCCAGGTCCTGTACGAGGGCCGCAACGTCGCGTGCTTCGACCCCCGGGTCAGCCCGGAGAGCGTCATCGCGCACACCGTCATCACAGGAGCCACACCATGACCGCATCCATCGGATCCACGGTGACCGCGACCGCAGGCAAGGACGGCGCCGCCCGGTCGCGCCGCGGCGCGGACCTGATCGTCAAGTCGAACCTGCTGCTGGTCTTCCTCGCCCTGTGCGTGGTGGCGTCGCTGCTGGCGCCGCAGTTCCTGACCGGCCGCAACATCGCCAACCTGCTGCAGCAGTCGTCGCTGACCGGGATCGTCGCCATCGGCATGACCATGGTGGTGCTGACGGCGGGCATCGACCTGTCGGTGGGCAGCGTGGCCGCGTTCGGCGGCATGACCATCGCGCTGCTCATGGCGGCGGGCGTGCCG
This sequence comes from Nonomuraea aridisoli, assembly GCF_003236395.1. Classification (GTDB taxonomy): domain Bacteria; phylum Actinomycetota; class Actinomycetes; order Streptosporangiales; family Streptosporangiaceae; genus Nonomuraea; species Nonomuraea aridisoli. The sequence goes on from NZ_POUD01000128.1 coordinate 7,696, forward strand.
GTCGTGCCGGCGATCCTGGTCAGCGTCGCGGCCGGCGCGGTGTTCGGCGCCTTCATGGGCGGCCTGTCGGCCTATCTGTCGCTGCCGTCGTTCATGACCACGCTGGCGGGTTTGACCGCCGTGCGCGGGCTCACGTACCTGCTGACCGACGGCAAGCCGGCCGAGGCGAGCGGCTCGGAGGCGTTCCAGCTGCTGGGCGGCGGGTTCATCGGGTACGTCCCGATCGTCGGGATCATCTTCGTGGCGATCACCGTGCTGGCCGCCGTGGTGCTGCGCGGCACCACGTTCGGCGAGTACGTCTACGCGGTCGGCAGCAACAAGGAGGCGGCGCGGCTGTCCGGCCTGCCGGTGCGCGGCCTGATCACCACGGTGTTCGCGGTGTCCGGCGCGCTGGCGGCGCTGGCCGGGGTGCTGCTGACGTCCCGCCTGACGGTGGGCCAGCCCACCGCGTTCAACGGGCTGGAGCTGGACGCGATCGCGGCGGTGGTGCTCGGCGGCACCAACCTGTTCGGCGGCCGGGGCGGCGTGTTCGGCACGTTCGTCGCGGTGCTGTTGCTGTCGGTGCTGCGGAACCTGTGCAACCTGCTGGGCCTCGGCTCCTTCTTCCAGATGGTGGTGACCGGCCTGATCCTGCTGGTCGCCCTCGTCCTCAACATGCTCATCGAGAGGCGTGGCGCTCGTGCCTGACACCATCCCCGGCTCGTTGCGGGCCTACCTGCACGGACTGCCCGGCGTCGACGAGGTCGGCGTCCGCCGGCGGGCCGCCGACCTGGCCACCCGGTCCATCAAGACGACGGCCAAGCGCGCGGCGCTCGACCTGGCCGTCCGGATGGTCGACCTGACCACCCTGGAGGGGGCGGACACCCCGGGCAAGGTGCGCGCGCTGGCCGCCAAGGCCAGGCGGCCCGACCCGGCCGACCCCACCGCTCCCCCGGTCGCCGCGCTGTGCGTGTACCCCGACATGATCGGGGTGGCCGCGCAGGCGCTGGCGGGCAGCGGGGTCGGCCTCGCCTCGGTCGCCACCGGGTTCCCGGCCGGGCGCACGCCGCTGGAGGTCAAGCTGGCCGACACCCGGGCGGCGGTGGCCGCCGGCGCGACCGAGATCGACATGGTCATCGACCGGGGGGCGTTCCTGGCGGGCGACTACGGCAAGGTCTTCGACGAGATCACCGCGGTGAAGGCCGCCTGCGGCGAGGCCCACCTGAAGGCGATCCTGGAGACCGGCGAGCTGGTCACCTACGACAACGTACGGCGGGCGTCGTGGCTGGCGCTGCACGCCGGGGCCGACTTCATCAAGACCTCCACCGGCAAGGTCGCGCCCGCCGCGACCCTGCCGGTCACCCTGGTCATGCTGGAGGCCGTCCGGGACTACCGGGCCGCCACCGGACGGCAGGCGGGGGTGAAACCGGCCGGCGGCATCCGCACCGCCAAGGATGCGATCCGCTACCTGGTTCTCGTCAAGGAGATCGCCGGGGACGACTGGCTGGACCCGGCGTGGTTCCGGCTGGGCGCCTCGACGCTGCTGAACGACCTGCTCATGCAGCGCACCAAGCTCGGCACCGGCCACTACGGCGGGCCCGACTACTACACCATCGACTAGGGAGAGGCGTGGAGATCTTCGAGTACGCCCCCGCGCCGGAGTCACGGTCCATCGTGTCCATCCGGCCGTCGTACGACCTGTTCATCGACGGCGAGTTCGTCGAGGCCAAGAGCGGCGAGCGCATCGTCACGGTCAACCCGGCCGACGAGGAGCCGCTGGCCGAGGTGGCCGCCGCCGGCGAGGCCGACGTGGAGCGCGCGTTCGCCGCGGCGCGGCGGGCCTTCGAGCGGGTGTGGTCGCCCCTGCCGGGCGCCGAACGCGGCAAGTATCTGTTCCGGATCGCGCGGATCATCCAGGAACGCGCCCGCGAGCTCGCCGTGCTGGAGTCGCTGGACAACGGCAAACCGATCAAGGAGACCAGGGACGTCGACCTGCCGCTGGTCGCGGCCCACTTCTTCTACCACGCCGGCTGGGCCGACAAGCTGGCGCACGCGGGGCTCGCCTCGACCCGCCCGCTGGGCGTGGCCGCGCAGGTCATCCCGTGGAACTTCCCGCTGATGATGCTGGCCTGGAAGGTCGCTCCCGCCCTCGCCACCGGCAACACCGTGGTGCTCAAGCCCGCGGAGACCACGCCGCTGACGGCGCTGGCGTTCGCCGAGATCTGCCAGGAGGCGGACCTGCCGCCCGGCGTGGTGAACATCGTCACCGGCGCCGGCGACACCGGCCGGGCCGTGGTCGCGCACCCGGACGCCGACAAGGTCGCCTTCACCGGCTCGACCGAGGTGGGCAAGCAGATCGCCCGCGCCGTGGCGGGCACGGGCAGGCGGCTCACGCTGGAGCTGGGCGGCAAGGGCGCCAACATCGTCTACGAGGACGCGGCGCTCGACCAGGCGGTCGAGGGCATCGTGTCCGGGATCTTCTTCAACCAGGGCCACGTGTGCTGCGCGGGCTCGCGACTGCTGGTGCAGGAGTCGATCGCCGAGGAACTGCTGGCCCGGCTGCGTGCCAGGATCGAGCGGCTGCGCCTCGGCGACCCGCTGGACAAGAACACCGACATCGGCGCGATCAACTCGGCCGCGCAGCTGGCCAGGATCCGCGAGCTCGCCGCCGCCGGCGAGGCGGAGGGGGCCACGGGCTGGTCGCCGTCGTGCCCGATCCCGGAGCGCGGCTACTGGTTCCCGCCGACGGTGTTCACCGGCGTCACGCAGGCGCACCGGATCGCCCGCGAGGAGATCTTCGGGCCGGTGTTGTCGGTGCTCACCTTCCGCACCCCGGAGGAGGCCGTCGTCAAGGCGAACAACACGCCGTACGGGCTGTCGGCCGGGGTGTGGACGGAGAAGGGCTCCCTGATGCTCTGGACCGCGAGCCGGCTGCGCGCCGGCGTGGTGTGGTCCAACACCTTCAACGTGTTCGATCCGGCCAGCCCCTTCGGCGGCTACAAGGAGTCCGGGTACGGCCGCGAGGGCGGCAGGCACGGGCTGGAGGCTTACCTTGGCTGACATCCCATCGCACATCCCATCGCGCATCCCATCGCGCATTCCCGTGCGCAGGACGTACAAGCTCTATGTCGGGGGCGCGTTCCCGCGCTCGGAATCAGGCAGGTCGTATCCCGTGACGTCGTCGGCAGGAGTCCATCTCGCCAACGCCGCGCTGGCCTCCCGCAAGGACGTGCGCGACGCCGTGGTGGCCGCGCGCAAGGCGTTCCCCGGCTGGTCGGGGCGGACGGCGTACAACCGGGGGCAGATCCTCTACCGGATCGCCGAGATGATGGAAGGCCGGCGGGCCCAGTTCGCCGAGGAGGTCGCCGCGGCCGAGGGGGTGGGCGCGGGCCGGGCTCAGGCGATCGTGTCGGCGGCCGTCGACCGCTGGGTCTACTACGCCGGGTGGGCCGACAAGTTCGGTCAGGTGCTGGGCGGCGCCAACCCGGTGTCCGGCCCGTACTTCAACCTGTCGGAGCCGGACCCGACCGGCGTCGTGGGCGTCTTCGCGCCGCCCGGCTCGCCGCTGCTCGGGCTGGTCTCCGTGCTCGCCCCGGTGATCACCGCCGGCAACACGGCGGTGCTGGTGGCGAGCGAACGCGCCCCGCTGCCGGCCGTCACGCTGGCCGAGGCGCTGGCCACCTCCGACCTGCCGGCGGGCGTTGCCAACATCCTGACCGGCCGCCTGGCCGAGCTCGCCCCGCCGCTGGCCGGCCACGCCGACGTCAACGCGCTCGACCTGACCGGCGCGGGCGGCCTGGCGGCCGAGCTGGAGGCGCTGGCGGCGACCACCCTGAAGCGGGTGCTGCGGCCCGGCCAGGACGACTGGGCCGACCCGGACCCTGGGCTGTCGCGCATCAGGCCGTTCGTGGAGACCAAGACGGTCTGGCACCCGATCGGCCGCTGACCGCCGCTCAACGAGAGCGGAAGGAGGAGCGGTAGGACTGCGGGGTGACGCCGACGACGCGTTTGAAGCGTTCGCGGAACGCGGTGGCCGAGCCGAAGCCGGCCTGCGCGGCGACGCGTTCGACGCCGTGGTCGGTGGTCTCCAGCAGGAGCTGCGCCCGTCGTACGCGGGCGCGCAGCAGCCACTGCAGCGGGGTGGTGCCGGTCTGCTCGCGGAAGCGGCGGCTGAAGGTGCGCTCGCTCATGCCGCCGCGCCTGGCCAGCTCGGCCAGCGTGACGTCCTGGTCGAGGTTGTCCTCGATCCACGACAGCACCGGCTCCAGCCGCGACCCCTGCGGGACGGGCGGCCGGGCGTGGCTGATGAACTGCGCCTGGCCCCCCTCGCGTTCCAGCGGCATCACCGACAGCCGGGCCGAGTCGGCGGCGACCGCGGAGCCGAAGTCGCGCCGGACCAGGTGCAGGCACAGGTCGAGCCCGGCGGCGGCGCCCGCCGAGGTCAGGATCCGGCCGTTGTCGACGTAGAGGACGTCCGGCCGCACGTCCACCCGCGGGAACATCCGGGCCAGCCGCCCGGCCGCCGTCCAGTGCGTGGTCGCGCTCAGCCCGTCGAGCAGCCCGGCCGCGGCGAGCGTGAACGCTCCCACGCAGATGGAGGCGATCCTGGTGCCGGCGGCCGCGGCCGCGCGCAGGGCGTCGAGCACCTCGGGCGGGGGCGGGGCGGCGCCCTCGGAGCAGCCCGGCACGACGATCGTGCCGGCCTCGCGCAGCGCCTCCAGGCCGTGCGGCGCGACGAGGGTGAAGGTGTCGCTCGCCACCTGCGGCGCCGCCGCGCAGACCAGGACGCGGTACGGCCGGCGCCCGTCGGCCAGCCGGGTTCGCCCGAACACCTCGACCGGCGTCGCCAGGTCGGCCGCCACCACATGGTCCAGAGCCAGGACCGCCACCGTGTGCATGAGGACACCGTAGGCGCCCGGCCGGAGACGGCCGCGGGAGATGGCGGGAACCCGTGGGAGATTGTCGTTCCAGCCCATGGGAGACCGCGGACGGCCGCACTAGCGTGGCGCCCGCGCCGCGGGAACGCGGCGCGGACCGACCACCTCAGAACGGATGCCGCACCCCATGTCCATCGTCATGCCGATCGTCATCGGACTGATCTGCGTCTGCCTCCTCTCCCTGATCCCGGAGCCGCACCGGCGGCAGGTCAACGCCGTGCTCGTCGCGGGCGCGGGCGCCGCCTACCTCAGCGGAGGGGGGCTCGGGTACGCGGAGTTCGTCCTGCCGGTCGTCATGACCTATGTCGCCTACCGGGGCCTGAACAGCTGGACGTGGATCGGCGTCGGCTGGCTGCTCCACACCGCCTGGGACGTCGTGCACCATCTCCAGGGCAGTCCCATCCTGCCCTTCGCCGAGCACTCCTCCTTCGGCTGCGCCGTCTGCGACCCGGTGGTGGCGCTGTGGTGCTTCGCGGGCGGCCCGCCGGTCCTCGGGTGGCTGCGCCGCCGGCCCGCCGGGGACGCCGCGGCGTGATCAGAGCGGGGGGCGCCGCCCGCTCAGGAAGGGCAGCACGACCTCGGCCACCTCGTCCGGCACCTCCTCGGCGAGGTCGTGGCCGGCGGCGAAGACGTGGCCGGTGACGTCGTGGGCGAGCAGCCGCATCTGGGTCTCGTTCCGCTCGCCGATGAACGCCTCGCCCCCGAGCGCCAGCACCGGGATATCCAGCTTCGTCCGCGCCGCCTGCCGGTTCTGCTCGGCGTCGACGAGCATCGCGCGGTAGATCGCCAGCATCGACCGGATGCCGCCGGGCATGGAGTAGCAGCGCACGTACTCCTCGAGGGCGTCCGGGGTGGCGGTGTCCGGATGGACGCGCTCGTTCTTGATCATGTACGTGATGAGCTCGCGCTCGTGCCCGGCGATCAGCATCTCCGGCACGTCCGGCTGGAAGTAGAAGCCGAGGTGCCACAGGAACAGCCCGCCCGAGACGTTCTCAACGGTCAGGGCGGTGTGGTCCTCGAAGCCGAACCCGGGGAACAACGCCTCGGCGAACACCAGGGCGTCGACGCGGTCACGGTGCCGGGCGGCCAGCTGGTAGCCGATCACCGCTCCCCAGTCCTCGCCCATCACGCTGTAGGAGTCGTGGCCGAGGTGGGCCATCAGCGCGGCGATGTCGTCGCTCATCGTCGCGGAGTCGTAGCCCTGCGCGGGATGGTCGGAGTCGCCGAGGCCGCGCAGGTCCGGCACGACGACGGTGTGCCGCTCGGTGAGCCTCGGCACGAGGCACCGCCAGTGGTAGCCGGTCTTGGGCACCCCGTGCAGCAGCACGACCGCCGGCCCGGAATCGGCCGTGCGGTAGTGCAGCCTCGTCCCGTTGACGGCGGCCCGGCCGGTGCGTGCGGGCTCTCCACGGTGATCGGAGATCACGGAGATCGTCATCACAGGCCCCCTGAGAGTGCTCTCTTTTGGTTACTTGAAAACCGTAGGGGAGTAAGCTCTGACGTGGAAGAACGCACTTTTCGGTGAGGGAGGCACCTCGTGGAACCCGCCGCCACCTCGACCACATCGAGGCGTCCCGGCGCCGCTTCGACGGCTCGCAGACGAGCCGGACGAGCCTCAGCGGGTGAAGCGGGGCAGGACCCCCTCGCCGAACCAGTACGCCTCCTCCAGGTGCGGGTAGCCCGACAGGACGAACTCCTCGACGCCCAGCGAGGCGTACTCCTCCACCAGCTCCGCCACCCGGGCATGGCTGCCGACCAGGGCCGTGCCGGCCCCGCCGCGCACCAGCCCGACGCCCGCCCACAACCCGGGGTGGATCTCCAGCGAACGCACGTCGCCGCCGTCGAAACCGGCGTGCAGCGCCAGCATGCGCTGCTGCCCGACCGACGAGCTGCGGCCCAGCACCGTACGGGCGCGGGCGATGTCGGCGGGGTCGATCGCCGACAGCAGCCGCTCGGCCTCGGCCCAGGCGGCGGCCTCGGTGTCGCGGGAGATGACGTGCAGCCTGATCCCGAAGCGCAGCTCCCGGCCCTCGGCCGCGGCCAGCTCCCGCATCCAGGCGATCTTCTCGGCGACCTGCGCGGGCGGCTCGCCCCAGGTGAGGTAGACGTCCACGTGCCGGGCCGCCACCGGCCCCGCCGCGGGCGACGAGCCGCCGAAGTAGACGCGCGGCAGCGGGTCGGGCGGGATCGAGACGGTCGCGCCGTCCACGTGGTAGTGCTCGCCCTTGAAGTCGTACGGCGTGCCGCTCCACGCGCCGCGCACGATGCCGAGGAACTCGTCGGTGCGCGCGTAGCGCTCGTCGTGCGACAGGTGGTCGCCGAAGCGGCGCTGCTCGGCGTCCTCGCCGCCGGTGACGACGTTCAGCAGCAGCCTGCCGCGTGACATGCGCTGGTACGTGGCGGCCATCTGCGCGGCGAGCGTGGGCGACAGGAAGCCGGGCCGGAAGGCGACCAGGAACTTCAGCCGTTCGGTCTCGCGGGTCAGCGCGGCGGTGACGAGCCAGGCGTCCTCGCACCACGTGCCGGTGGGCGTGAGCACGGCCTCGAAGCCGAGCTGCTCGGCCGAGCGGGCGACCTGCGCGAGGTATTCGATGTCGGGCTCGCGGAAGCCGCCCCGGTGGCCGTGGTCACGGGTCAGGCCGTGACCGCCGCCGACGAGCTGCCTGCTGTCTCCGTTCGTGGGCAGAAACCAGTGGAACTTCACTGTGCTCCCTCGTTGTACCTGGGGTCGGTGATGTCGGCGATCCGGACGGTGCCGGGGATCAGCCCGGCTTCGGCGAAGGCGTCGGCGACCTGCTGTTCGCGGGCGATGACGTCGGCGTCGAGCTCGAGGTCGGTGTAGCGGTTGCGCGGCACCGCCATGGCGATGACGTCCTGGGGCAGCCCGGTGAGCCGGGCGTAGACCTCGCCCCATTGCGTGGGGTGGTCGTTGGCCCAGGTGTGGGCGCGGCGGACGCGGGCCACGAAGTCGCCCAGCGCCTTGGCCCTGGCGGGTTCGTCCAGGGCGTCGGTCGCGGCGATCTGGAACTCGAATCCGTTGGCGTACCCGGTGGCGTCCGCCAGGATGCGCGCGCCGATCTGGTGCTGCGCCTGGGCGGTGTACGGGTCCCAGATCGCCCACGCGTCGACGCGGCCCGTGGACAGCGCGGCCAGCGCGTCGGACGGCTGCAGGTACTGCGGGCTGACGTCGGTGAAGCTCAGCCCGTTCTTCTTCAGTACGGCGAGCAGGTGGAAGTTCGCCGAGCTGCCCTTGGCGACCGCGATCTTCTTCCCCTTGAGCGCGGCGACGGTCGTGATGGCCGAGCCGGACGGCACCACGACGGCCTGCCCGCCGAGCCCCTTCTCCGACACCCCGATGATGGTGATCTTCGATCCGGCCGCGGCGGCGAAGACCGGCGGTGCGTTCCCCACGGTGCCGAGGTCGAGCGAGCCGGCGTTGACGGCCTCCAGCATCGGCGGCCCGGAGGTGAACTGCGACCACTCGATCTCGTACGGCAGGTTTTCGAGTTGGCCGGAGGCTTCGAGCAGGGCCTGCATGCCGGTGCCCTTCTGGTCGCCGACGCGCAGCGTCACCCGGCCGCCGTCGGCCGCCCCTGCCGCGCCTCCCGATCCGCCGCAGGCCGCCGCGCAGGCGAGCACGACGGCGAGCGCGAGGGCTCTGATCCTTCTCACGCGGTCTCCTCCGGGTCGACGCCGAGCCGCCGCAGCAGGCCGGCGCGCAGGGCGACGAGGTCGTGGTGGTCGCGATGCCGGGGCCTGGCCAGGGGCACGGCGCTCTCGTGGGCGATGCGGCCCCCGTCGAGCACGAGCACCCGGTCGGCCAGCAGCAGGGCCTCGTCCACGTCGTGGGTGACGAGCAGGACGCCGGGCCGGTGGCGGGCCCACAGGTCGACGACGAGCCGGTGCATGGAGATCTTGGTGAGCGCGTCCAGCGCGCCGAACGGCTCGTCCAGCAGGAGCAGGCCGGGCTCGCGCACCAGGGCGCGCGCCAGTGAGACGCGCTGCGCCTCGCCGCCGGACAAGGTCAGCGGCCAGGCGTTCAGGTGCTCGGTGAGCCCGACCTCGGCCAGCGCGGCACGCGCCCGCCCCACGGGGTCGGGGCCGCGGAGCCCGAGCGCGACGTTGGCGAGCACCCGCTTCCACGGCACCAGCCGGGGCTCCTGGAACGACACCGCCACCGTCGTGGCCACGCCGATCTCGCCGCGCGCCTCGCGGTCGAGCCCGGCCAGCACGCGCAGCAGCGTGGACTTGCCCGAGCCGCTGCGGCCGAGCAGCGCCACGAACTCGCCGGGCGCGATGTCGAGGTCGACGCCGCCGAGCACGCGCCGGTCGCCGAAGCTCCGGGTCAGGCCGCGTACGGTGGCCGCCTGCCCGGCGGCCGGCTCCGCGCTCAGCCGAGCAGCCCGCGTCGCCATGCCAGCGCCCTCCTCTCCAGCAGCCGGACGAGCCCGTCGGTGACGAGGCCGAGCGCGCAGTACACGAGCAGGCCGACCACGATCACATCGGTGCGCAGGAACTCCCGGGCGTCGTTGATCATGTAGCCGAGGCCGGAGTCGGCGTTGACCTGCTCGGCCACGATGAGCACCAGCCAGCCCACGCCCAGGCTCTGCCGCAGGCCCACGAGCACCTGCGGCAGCGCGCCCGGCAGCACGACGTGCCGGATGAGCTCGCCGCGGCTCAGCCGCAGCACCTCGGCGACCTCGGCCAGCTTGGCGTCCACTCCCCTGATCCCGGCGAACGTGTTGAGGTAGAGCGGGAACGCCACCCCGAGCGCCAGCAGCGTGACCTTGGGCGTCTCGCCGATCCCGAACCACAGGATGAACAGCGGGATCAGCCCGAACAGCGGCAGGGCCCGCAGCATCTGCATGGGCGGGTCCACGGCGTACTCCCCCAGCCGGCTGAGCCCCGCGACCAGCGCGAGCCCGACTCCGGCGAGCGCGCCGAGGGAGAACCCGGCGGCGACGCGGCCCAGCGAGACGGCCAGAGCCTCGGGCAGCGTCCCGGAGCTCACGAGGTCGAGCGCGGTGGCGGCGACGACGGAGGGGGCGGCGAGCAGGCGCTCCGGCAGCAGCCCCGTGGAGCTGGCGAGTTGCCAGAGCACGAGCAGCGCCAGCGGGCTGACCAGCCGCCGGCCGGTGCCGGGGAGACGCCATCGGACGGGCGCCGCGCGGGACGCCACGGGGAGGTCGAGCTCAGTGGAGGCCATGCCGCCATGCTGCGCGGGGATTACCCTTAAAGTCAATAGGGATTGTCTGGAATCTGCGCCTGCTACCGTCCGTCGTGCGACAAGCGTGGTTTGTGAGGAATGGGAGGTATAGTCCACTAAACCTACTGAGTTTTTATGGAGTGATGGTGACCAGCAAGTTCGCCGGGGTGATGGCCGCCCTCGCCCTCGTTCTCGCCGCGTGCGGATCCGGAGGCGGCGAGTCCGGCGGCGGTCCGGCCAGGACGCCCGACGCCGGCGCGACGATCGAGATCGGCTCGCTGTACGAGCCGCAGAACCTCGACAACACCGCCGGAGGCGGCCAAGGCGTGACGGAGGCCTTCAACGGCAACGTCTACGAGGGCCTGTTCAAGCTGACCGACGACGGCAAGGTGGAGAACCTGCTGGCCGAGGGGTACGAGGTCTCCGACGACGGCCTGACCTACACCTTCAAGCTCCGCCAGGGCGTGAAGTTCCACTCCGGCAAGGCGCTGACCGCCGCCGACGTGAAGACCAGCATCGAACGGGTCATCTCCGACGACTCGCAGTCGGCGCGCAAGAGCAGCCTCACGGCGATCGACTCCGTCGAGGCGCCCGACGACGCCACGGTCGTGGTCAAGCTGTCGAGCCGGTCGATCTCCCTCGTCTACAACCTCAGCTACGTGTGGGTCGTCAACGCCGAAGGCAAGGACCTCACGACGGGCGAGGACGGCACGGGGCCGTACACGCTGGAGAACTGGAAGCGCGGCTCCACCCTCAGCCTGAAGCCCTTCCCCGGCTACTGGGGCACGGCGCCCGCCAACGGCGGCGTGGTGTTCCACTACTTCACCGACGCCACGGCGCTCAACAACGCCCTGATCACCGGGGCCGTGGACATCGTCACCAGCCAGCAGAGCCCCGACGCGCTGGCGCAGTTCGCCGGCAACCCCGACTACAAGATCAGCGAAGGCCACTCGACGACCAAGCTGCTGCTCGCCTTCAACGACCGCAAGGCGCCGTTCGACGAGCCGCTGGTGCGCAAGGCCGTCTCCTCGGCCATCGACGACGCCAAGCTGCTGGAGTCGGTCTGGGCCGGTCACGGCAGCGTGATCGGCTCGATGGTGCCCCCCACCGACCCGTGGTACGAGGACCTGACCTCGGTCAACCCGTACGACGTCGAGCTGGCCAAGCGGCAGCTCGCGCAGGCCGGGTACGCCGACGGCTTCCGGTTCACACTCGACACGCCCAACTACGACCCGCACCCGACGGCCGCCACGTTCATCAAGAGCGAGCTGGCCAAGGTGGGCATCACGGTCGACATCAACGTCATCACCGCCGACGAGTGGTACACCAAGGTGTACAAGAACCACGACTTCGCGGCGACGCTGCAGGAGCACGTCAACGACCGCGACGTGGTCTGGTACGGCGACCCCGACTTCTACTGGGGTTACGACAACGAGCAGGTCACCGACTGGATCGAGCAGGCCGAGCAGGCCAAGACCGCCGAGGAGCAGACCGAGCTGCTGAAGAAGGCCAACCGGCAGATCGCCGAGGACGCCGCCAGCGACTGGATCTACCTCTACCCGCAGATCGTCGTGGCGGCCTCGAACCTGTCGGGCTACCCGGTCAACGGCCTGAACTCGCAGTTCTACGCCTACGGGATCAAGAAGGGCTGATGGCGCGCTATCTGCTGCGCCGTACCGCCTTCCTGCTCGGGTCGCTGCTGGCGGCGGCGGCGCTGCTGTTCGTGCTGCTGCGGCTGCTGCCCGGCGACCCGGCGAACGCGCTGCTGTCCGTCGGCGCCACGCCCGAGCAGATCGCGGCGGCGCGCCGGCAGATCGGCTCGGACCTGCCGCTGCTGGAGCAGTTCGGCTCGTGGCTGGCCGGGCTGGCGCGGCTGGATCTCGGCACGTCGTTCGTCAGCAGGCTGCCCGTCGGCCCGGAGATCGCCGCGCGGCTGGTGGTGACCGTGCCGCTGACGCTGCTGGCGTTCGCGCTGGCGGTGGTGATCGCGCTGCCGGTCGGGTTCGTCGCGGCCTGGCGCTCCGACCGCTGGTACGGGCTCGTGCTGAACGGCGTCTCGCAGCTCGGCATCGCGGTCCCCGCGTTCTGGATCGGGATGTTGCTGGTGACCGTGTTCGCGTTGCGGCTGCGGCTGCTGCCGGCGGGCGGGTTCCCGCGTGACGACTGGGCCGAGCCGGGCAGGGCGCTGACCTCGCTGGCGCTGCCAGTCGTCACGATCGCGCTGGTCATGTCGGCCTCGCTGATCCGCTACGTGCGCTCGGCCACCCTCGACGTGCTCGGCAGCGACTACCTGCGCACGGCCCGGGCGCTCGGCTCGTCGTTCGCCGGCGCCATGTGGCGGCACGGGCTGCGCAACGCGGCGGTGCCCGTCGTGTCGATCCTCGGCATCGAGCTGGCCACGACGTTCCTCGGCGCGGTGGTGGTGGAGAGCGTGTTCACGCTGCCGGGGCTCGGCACGATGCTGGTCGAGGGCATCGCCGAGCACGACTATCCGGTCATCCAGGGCGTGCTGGTGGTGAGCACGTTCGCGGTGCTGGTGATCGGCTTCGCCGCCGACCTCGTCCAGCGGCTGATCGACCCGCGGCTGCGGGCCCACGTGGGCGGAGGCCGTCCGTGAGGGGCCGGCCCGCGTTCGTGATCGGGTGCGTGCTGGCCGGGCTGATCCTCGCCATGGCCGCGGTGTCGCTGGTCTGGCTGCCGTACGATCCGTCCGACACCACGGGCGGGCGGCTCGCGCCGCCGGGCGGCGGACACCTGCTGGGCACCGACAAGCTGGGCCGCGACCTGCTGACGCAGCTCATGGTCGGCGCCCGCATCGCGCTGACCGTCGGCATCGGCTCCGTGCTGCTCGGCGCGGTGCTCGGGGTGACCGCCGGGCTGCTCGCCGGGTTCGCGAGCGACTGGCTGGACGACGCGCTGTCGGCGGCGCTCGACATCCTCATCGCGTTCCCGACGCTGCTGCTCGCCATGCTGGTGGTGGCCGCGCGCGAGGCGTCGCTCGGGTCGGCGGTGCTGGCGATCGGGCTGGCCATGTCGGCGATCGTGGCCCGGCTGACCCGGGTGCTGGTCAAACGCGTGCTCGCGCAGGACTACATCACGGCCGCGCGCACCTCGGGCACGTCGTGGCCGCGCGTCGTGATCGAGCACGTGCTGCCGAACATCTGGCCCACGCTGCTCGTCAACCTCTCGCTCCAGCTGGGGCTGGCCGTGCTGGCCGAGGCGTCGCTGTCCTACCTCGGCCTCGGGCCGCCGCCGCCGAACGCCTCGTGGGGCCGGCTGCTGCAGGAGGCGCAGGCCACCGTGCTGACCGCGCCCCTGGGCGCCGTCGCGCCCGGCGTGCTGCTCGTCGTCCTCGTGGTGGGCGTGAACCTGCTGGCCGACGGCTTCCGCGACCTGGCCGACCCGACGCGCAGGAGGAGCCGATGACGCTGCTGGACGTCGCCGGCCTGTCGGTGCGCCGCGCCGACGGCCGCGACCTGGTGCGCGACCTGTCCTTCACCCTCGGCCCCGGCGAGCGGCTCGGCCTCATCGGCGAGTCCGGCTCGGGCAAGTCGCTGACCGCGCTGGCCGTCATGGGGCTGCTGCCCGCGGGCATGACCGCGCACGGCAGCGTGCGGCTGGCCGGGACACAGGTGGTCGGCGCCCGCGACAAGGAGCTCGACCGGGTGCGCGGACGCACGGTCGGCGTGGTCTTCCAGGAGCCGCTGACGGCGCTGGACCCGTTGATGCGCGTCGGCCGACAGATCGCCGGGCCGCTCGGCCGCCGTCGCGGGCTGCGCGGCGCGCCGCTGCGCGCCGCCGTCGCCGCCGCGCTGGACGAGGTACGCCTGCCGGAGAGCCTCGCCCGGGCTTACCCGCACGAGATCTCCGGCGGGCAGCGGCAGCGGGTGGCCATCGCCATGGCGCTGGCGTGCGAGCCCGAGGTGCTGATCGCCGACGAGCCCACCACGGCGCTGGACGTCACGGTGCAGGCCGAGGTCCTCTCGCTGCTGGACCGGCTGGTCGCCGAGCGGGACATGGCGCTGCTGTTCATCAGCCACGACCTGGCCGTCGTCGCGGACGTGGCCGACCGGGTGATCGTGCTCAAGGACGGCTCCGGCGTGGAGTCGGGAAGGACGCGTGACATCGTGCGCGAGCCCCGCCACCCGTACACCCGCGCGCTCGTGGACAGCGCGCGGGCGCTGGAGGGCGCGCTGGATCGGCTGGCGCCATGACAGGGGGAACGGAGGTGCTGGCGGCGCGCGAGGTGGGCTACGCCTACCGCGGCGGCCCCCCGGTGCTGCGGGACGTCTCGGTCGCCGTGACGGCGGGGCGCAACCTGGCGCTGGTCGGCGAGTCGGGAGCGGGCAAGACCACGCTGCTGCGGCTGCTGCTGGGCCTGGCCAGGCCGACGGCCGGTGAGGTGCTGTTCGACGGCGCCCAGCTCGCTCCGCGCGACCGGGCGTTCCGGCGGGCCGTGCAGCCGGTCTTCCAGGACCCGTACTCCTCGCTCGATCCGCGCCAGCGGGTCGGCCGGATCGTCTCCGAGCCGCTGCGCTCGCTCGGTCTGCTGTCCGGCTCGCGGGCGGACCGGCGCGAGGAGGCCGCCGGCCGGGTGGCCGAGGCGTTGCGCTCGGTCGAGCTGCCCGCCGACGCGGCCCGCCGGTACCCGCACGAGTTCTCCGGCGGTCAGCGGCAGCGCATCGCGATCGCCCGGGCCATCGTGTGCCGGCCGCGTGTGCTGCTCGCCGACGAGCCGGTCAGCGCGCTCGACGTGTCGACGCGGGCGCGTGTGGTGGAGCTGCTCGCCGGTCTGGCGGACGGCCACGGCCTGACGGTGGTGGTGGTCTCGCACGACCTCAGCCTGGTGGCCGCGCTGTGCGCCGAGACGGCCGTCATCGAGCGCGGGCGCGTGGTGGAGCAGGGGGCGACGGCGGACGTGCTCGGCTCCCCCGCGCACCCGTACACGCGCCGGCTCATCGCGAGCGTCCCCCGCCTCAGCCACGCCACGCGGCTGCGCTGACGGGTGCGTTCCCCGGCCTCAGCCGGGCCAGGCGGCCGCGCTGACGGGTGCGGGCACGGCCGCGGCCAGCGCCCGCGTGTACGGGTGGCGGGGCCGGGTGAACACCTCCTCGGCGTCGCCCTCCTCCACGACCCTGCCGTCCTTCATGACCAGGACCCGGTCGGCGACGTGGCGGACGACGCCGAGGTCGTGGCTGATGAACATCATCGCGGTGCCGTCCTCGGCCTGGATGTCGGCGAGCAGGTCCAGCACCTGGGCCTGGATGGAGACGTCGAGCGCGGAGACCGGCTCGTCGCAGACCAGGACGCCGGGACGGGGGCCGAGGGCCCGGGCGATGGCGACGCGCTGGCGCTGGCCGCCGGACAGCTCCCTGGGGTGCCGGGCGGCCGTCTCCGGGGGCAGCCCGACCCTGGCCAGCAGGTCGAGGACGCGGGCGCGGCGTTCGGCCCTGGGCAGGCGCAGCGGTTCGGCGACCAGGCGGCCGACGGTGTGGCGCGGGTCGAAGGAGTCGAGCGGGTTCTGGGAGATGATCTGGATGCCCGGCCGCAGGGGGCGGCGTTCGCGTTCCCGCAGGCGGCTCCATGGCCGCCGATGCAGGGTGACCTGTCCGGCGTCGGGTTCGAGCAGCCCGAGGGCGAGGCGGGCGAGCGTCGTCTTGCCCGATCCCGACTCGCCGACGACGCCCAGGGTCTCGCCGCGGTGGAGGGTGAAGGAGACCTCCCGTACGACGTGCCGCGTGCCGTACGAGCGGACGAGCCCGGCTCCGGCGAGGACCTGCGCCGACAGGTCGGGGGCGGGG